>CALMUT010000087.1 GCA_937872925.1 uncultured Myxococcales bacterium
CGCATTCCGCAAGGGTGCTGGGGCGCCCCCAGCCTGTCCTGGAAGCTACGGAACGAGCGTGTCCACAGGCAACGCCGGATTGGTCCCCGGCACGGCGAGCTGCAAATGCTCTTGCGACCCCGCGGCTGGCATCAGCTGCACCGGAACCGCCAAGGTCTTCGACGTGAACGAGACGGCAATTAGTTGCACGCAACAGCCCGTCTTCGGCTCCGAAATTTGGTCTGGCAGTTCCTCAACTTGTTCGCAGCCGACCAAGAACACCGTCGGCAAGGTCATGGTGCAAACCCCCGCGCCGAGCAACCCAGGCAGTTGCGCCCCGAAGGCAAACAACACCCTGCCGACGGCCACATGGACGGAGCAGACGCGGATCTGCAATGGCGCCAAGGCAGGCAGCGGAACATGCGGCACAGGCCAAACATGCATGCCCCAGCCTGGGGCGCCCTACGATGTGTGTGTGTACCGGCCCGGCGACATCGCCTGTCCCACGGGCTACGGCAAGAAAACGCTGGTGTACGACAGCTTCACGGACACTCGCAAATGCTCGGCCTGCACCTGCGGGACTCCTAACTCCAGCTGCGGTGGCCAGGTGAACTTCGCATCGGGCTGCTCGGGAACTACGCTTCTATATACGTCGGCGAAAGGCTGTGCGGCGCCTGCCGGGGGGATCAACATCTCCACCGGCCACTGGGCGAGTTATTCCCCCGCGCCAACGGGCACATGCACGGAATCAACGCCGACGCTGACCGGCGCCGTCACGCCTTCGGGTGAAGCCACGGTCTGCTGCATGTAGCGGGCGTCGGTTTGCGGCGAACGGTGGGCGCGCTCCGTCGGTGCCGCTCAAGGCGTTGTGTTAGGCTGCGCCCATGTGGCAGCGACCGTGCATCGTGGCGTTCGCGCTCGGCGTGACGGTCTTCCCTGGTTGCTCCAAGGATCGCACGAAGTCGGACGCCCCGGCTGCGAGCAGCCGCGCGCCGGGTCCACGCAAGAGCAATATCGTCTGCACGGTCCACGTGCCCGCTGGCTGGTCACGCTCCGCGTCGCCGATGCCGGACCACATCGCGGAACTGATGACAAAAATGCGTGGGACCCTTCCGATCTCCACCTTCGTGCTGGAGGAAGTCCCCACCCAATTCGGCTCTCTGACTGAAGCGGTTGGCGCAGAGACCCGGCGAGTCGACAACGCTTGGAGTGAGCAGTTGGACTTCGGCCTGATCGGCGAAGAACCGTTTGCATCCAAGCGCGGCAGCGGAACGCTGCTGGCATTCCGCTGGCGGCGGGCCAAGGGAGAGCCAATGTGGCTGCACTATCGCGCGCTGCTACAGGTCGACGGGCTCTGGGTGCGCGCCATCGCAGAGACCGTGGCGGCGGATGGCGGCCCGCCGACCGCCGACGCAGACGACGACGCCGCAGGGCGCTACGTGGGCCGCGAAACCGCAGCCATCCGGGCCATGCTCGCGTCGTTGACTTGTTCCGCGCCGTAGCCGCAACGGCGGCGCCCGAAGACATGATATCCGTCAACTTCGGCACGCATCCTGCTATTGGAGCGAACATGAGCAAGACCCGACGTTTCCGCAGCCCCTTTGTCATCACGACCGCCGCTGTTTCCAGCATTTCCATGCTGGCCTGCGGGGGAAGCACAGATGGCGACTCTGGCACGGGTGGCACAGCTGGGACAGCTGGATCCGGGGGCGGCGGCAGCGGTGGCCAGGTCCAGACCGGCGGCAGCGCGGGTGTGGGCGCGACCGGCGGCAGCGCGGGTGCGGGCGCGACCGGCGGCAGCGCGGGCGCGGGCGCTAGCGGCGGCTTCGCAGGGGCGGGCGGCACCGGCGGTGTGGGACCCGACGGCGGGCCGATCTGTCCGCCGGATCCGCCAGGCTCCGGCTTCGGATACATGAAGTGTCCGGTCAAAGGCGCGAGCTGCAGCTACGACGTCGCCTGCCAAAGCGGTCTGCAGAAGTTCACCTTCAACTGCGACAGCACCGGCTACTGGAACGTGGCGACGAAGAAGTGCGATCAGCCCTACGACTCGTGTCCCAAATCCGATCTGTACTGTTCCGGTGAATGGTCGGTGCCCCAGGGCACCAATCCGCCGTCACCCTGCCCCGCGACGCTGCCCAAGGCCGGCGACAAGTGCACAGCGGGCGGCTTTGGCGGCGTATGGGAAAACTGCGGCTACCGCTGCGACGCTTCGCCGAACGCCAAGTGGACGGTCATGAGCTGCAAATACGACCCGACGACCCCGTCCACTTGGACGAGCGATGGCGCTTGCGGGAAGTAACCGCAGTTCAGCGGCGTACTCGCGTTCCAATACAACACTGCCACCTCTAGGTCTTGGCGGGCACCGGATGCGAGGCTCTACGACGCCTTGTTCACGGCGCTGATCTCGACCAGGCGATGCACGAGCTGATCCGGCTTGCCGATGCTCTTGCCCTGAAGAGCCTGCGCGTATGGGGAGATGGCGGCCGGCGAGTCGATGCCGACGGCGCCCGGCGCGAAGGCCTTGAGCTCCATCTGGAAGCCCGCGTAGAGGTCCTCCGCCGAGTAGTGACTCTGGGCCGCCATGAGCCGGATCGCGGCAGCGAATTGCGGCGGTGAGCAGTCGGACCCGTCAGCGAAACACAGACCGTTCACGGTGCGCGCGTCGGCCGCGAGCTGACGCATCACTTCGTCGTCCCCGCCGAGCGGCATGAGCACGGCACCACAGCCGTCGAGGTCATCACACCAAGCGAGCAGCAGGTGCGGCGCGGCCTCGAGGAGCGTAGTCTCGTCGAGCTGCGGCGCGGTCGACCAGTCGTCGATGAAGAAGTCGAGCGTCACGTCGCCCTCGACGGCGGCCGCGAAGGCGTCGATCACGGCCTGTCGCAAGGCGACGTGTGGCGCGTCGACAGAGGAATCGAGGCGCAGACGGCTGAGCCGTACCATGAGCTGTCGGGGTGTGTCGATCACGGCGCGGTCGTAGCGTCGTGGCGACCGCGCGGCAACGGCTCGGGAGAATTGGGTTTATGTGCCGTCCCTGCGGCCCATCGGCCTTCCGCGCTGGCGCGCGCTTCGCGATCTGCCCGCTGCCCGGGCGGTTGCACGGGACGCCACCTTGGAGCACGCTTCGCGGCGATGCGAAACCGTAGTCTCTTGCCCCTCGCGCTCTTGGCGCTTTGCAGTTGCATCTCTTCGCGCCAAACCTTGACGCCGGAGGCGGCGAAGGTGCGCTACGTCGAATCCAAACTTGAACCCGCTTGCGAAATGGTGGAGGAGATCACCGTCGGGCGAGAGTGGTTCGTGACCGATGAGCGCCAGCCCGCGAAGAGTAAAGACGACGTCGTGGTGCGCATGCGTCGTTTGGCGGCCAAGCGCGGCGGCAACCTGGTGGTGATACTAGAGAACGAGCCGCCCAACGCGAAGTGCTCCGGGTACAACGGACTGGGGCGCGTGTATCGCTGCTCGGACGCGGAGTTGGCCAAGGTAGCGGGTGGCGGCGGACCCGACGAAGAAACGGCAGCCGCGCTGGAAACGCAGAACGGCGCGGAATCGAATGCGGACGCGAAGTAACGCGTTTCTCATTCTCGTACTGTTGAGCGCCTCGGCGTGCGGAACGGACGAGCTTCTTGGCGACTCGGGCGACTCGGGCGCGGCAGGCTCAGACGGCGGTGTATCCGCCGTTCCCGACGGCGCGAGCGGTCCCGATGCGACCCTGGATGCCGCACCGCCGGATGGCTCCACGCTTGCCTGTGTTTTCGAGCATGAAGTGACGCTTCCGGGGCACGAGGGACAATTCTTTGGCAATGCGAATTCCTTTTGTCGCACCTTCGTCGCAGGGATCCCGAACAAGCCGGTCGTGGTGCTGGGCTCGGATGCGGCGGGCGTTGGAGATCACGATTGTCTTCTCGGACGCGCGGTTCGCTACCACGTGGATTGGGGGGACGGGATCTGCACCTGGACCGAGCGCGCGGAGAAGTGCGATCGCGGCGTCGGGGTGGAGCATGCGTATGCAAAGCCGGGAACGTACACGGCCTGGGTATTTGCCCAGGACGACGACGGATTGCGCACACGAAAAGACGACAAGGTGTTCACGGTGCACCAGACGGGTGGGGATGTCTCCGTGTCAGCGAGCCAAGGGCAGCGCTCGGGTACCACGCTGAAGTTCACTCAAACGCTCGGCGCCTACGGCAACTTCGTCGTCGACAAGTTGACGGTGGCGTATCGTTTGGTGGAGTGCGACGGAACGGAAACGGAACTCGAAAGGCGTGAATTCCCATTGCCGGCAAGCTTTGCAACGACGCACCAGTCCATCACCAGCAGTCCAGTCGAATTGACGGTGCCCCTGAGTGTGACGAAGGGTCGGGTCGTTCTCGAGGTGGATCCCGATACGACGCTAGCCGAAACGTGCCCCACGGTCGGCACGTCGCCGAGCACACGTGGAGTGAACAACCTGTCCGCGGTGGACTTGGAGTCGTGCCCGATCTTCCAGTGATGGCGCACACTTGACGCGGCAGATACAGGGCGTGTCGCGGTGGGCTGTGCCATGGCACAGCGCAACCCCGTCAAACTCGGGGGAATTCATGATGCGCAGCCGGCACGGGCCTTGCGTAGTCGAGCCCGATGATCGGCAGAAGCTTGGTAATCTTGCTTGCGTTGGGCCTGTGTGCCTGTGGTGGCGTGAGCCGTGCCCCAGGCGCTTCGGAGGGGGACGCTCGTGTGCTCGAAGAGCTGTCAGAGGCCACTTGGTACTATGGCAACCACAGCGCCGCCGGTTTCGGCGATGAGGAATGGTGGGACTTCTCTCAACAGTCAGGACACGTTGCAGGACGTTTTCGCCACTACGTTTCTGTCGGCGAGGTGAGTGAACAGCAGCAGCAGGCGACGGGTGAATTTCGCCACTCCGGGCGCCAGGTGGAAGTGACCTGGGCGGAAGCGCTTTCTGGCGTCGAGCGCGTCTGGTTTACGGTGGCGTCCTTCGACACTTGGACGCGCTGGGATGGCACGAATGAAAGCGGCCTGTGGCTTTCGACTCAAGGCTATGCACCCTTCGGCGGGGGGTATCGGAGTCGATACGGGCTCGTCGCCGACGGCAAGTTTGAAGAGACCACGCTGACGCTTACAGTGTGGCCCGCGCTCAGCACCATCTCAAATACGACCGCGTGCAACTTGAAACTAAGCTTTGCGGGTGCCGTCGGCGCGGACTCCGCGGAGCAGACCGGAACAGGCAGCCTCAGCTATGCAGCGACGTGCACCCCTCGCGGTGCCCGCTACGTCGACATTCGAGCCAGTGAACTGACGCTGAGCGAGTGGTACAACACCGCCAAAGACGCCGCGACGGACGCAGGCAGCCCGGAGGACGTCGCCCAGTTGTTCGGCCGCGTTTATGCCAGCGTCTTGCAATACGACCGAAGCCGCAACCTGGTGTTCAACGCGATCAGCGAACACCGCCGCGAGCGGAGCGTCAAGGCGCTTTGAAGGGCTATTGCCGCGCCTGTGGGCTAGAACACGACGGTGACGGTCCTCGAGCCCGAAGCTCCCTCGCTGCCAGGCGGCAAGCGCAACGTCTTGTTCATTTGCAGCAAGAACCGATGGCGTAGCCCAACGGCCGAGCAAATCTGGCGCAAGCATGCGCTACTTTCCGTCCGCTCCGCGGGAACAAGTTCCAGCGCTCGCCGCCAAGTCACCGTGGAAGACCTGCAATGGGCGGACGTGATCTTCGTCATGGAGCAGAAACACAAGGCCAGACTCCGCGACGGATTCGCCAGCGCGATTGATCACAAACCCCTTCACGTATTGGACATCCCCGACGAGTACACATACATGGCTCCGGAACTTGTCGAGCAGTTGGAGCACTCGGTGGCGGCGCTGCTTGGGCTCTAGGTCCGGCCTCAGTCCCCCGCATTGAGGGGGTGGTCCGGCCGTGCCCGATGCTAGCTCAGGCAAGTTCTCGGGTTCGCTCTCGCGCTGCTCAGCGCCCCGGCCAGCGCAAACCAAGTCAGATCGCTGGACGTCCCTTGGCCATCGAGGGACAGCTAGGGGGGCCGCTTCTAGCGGACGAGTGGCGTGTGGTAAGTCACCCGAATGCGCAGTGTCTCTCCTGGCGTCCACTTGGTACTCATCTTCGCGCTAGCTGTTGGCTGCGAAAAGCAGGAGGGCCCGAAGCCGACTGCGTCCGGTGCAGCGGTTACGCCCAGCACAAGCCCGACAACTTCAGCAGTCACATCCGTGACCGCGAAGGACTTGGAGGGACTGTCCCACCGCAAGGCCAAGGACGCCCTCGTCGCTTTGGGCTGGCGAGGCCAGAACGCGAGCACCGGGCCAAATGAGGGGGCGTTCTCGCTTTCTACGTCAAAGGATGACGGCTCTGAAGTCGAAGTCGAAATGCACGTTTTCGAAAGCGAGTTCGAGAAGAAGGCGTTGCGTCCGCGCGCCATCAAGGACGCCGTCTTCGCCGAAGGGGGCAAGCGACTGCTCAGCGTGCGGGCCAACAGCGGCGGCAGCTTCGACCAGAATGCTTCTCGAGCGGTACTCGACGCACTCTTCAAGCGTGCGCGCGATCCGGAGGAGCCCTTCGCCTGGGTGAAGGCTCCCGAAACCGCATGGCTTGCGCCGTCGATCCAAACAGTGGACGACTATCTAGTGATCGCGCCGAAGCTGGCCGATGCGACCACCACGGCTCTAACCGCGCTCGGCTACCAGAACGTGACCCGGGAAAGCGAACAGAAGCGAAACACCAAGAACCCGAAAGACACTGGGTTTCCCGGGCTGACGCTACGCGCTGACAAGGCTGACGACCGCGTCGGCGTGAGCTTCCGGTGCCTGACCGAAGACACGGACAAGCAGTTCTTCCCCAAGCCACACGACGCCGACCTAGGCGAAGCGATCTGGTTCGAGCAGCGCTGCAAGGTAGTCGTGTCCGTGATCGGCAAGACTCAGCAGTGGTCCGACAAGGCCAAGGCCAAGTCGCTGCTCGAGAAGTTGCTCACGTACAAACCCGCGCCGGGTTAGTCGTAGCGGCGCAGAGCCCGCGCCCGGGTGCACACAGCTTACCCGGGTGCACCAAGCCGGTATTAGCCGCTCCGGCGCGCCGACGCGCAGGTCGCTCACGGTTCCCGCGCCGATGAGGAGAAACCAGCAAGCGTCTAGGGGCACAGTCGCACGGCTTGGGCCAGCACGGGAGTAGCGCCCCTGGGCCGAGCCGCGACCCGACCAAAAAAAAATTCACAACTCGCGGCCACTACGTCCGACGGGGCAAGTGTTGCAGGAGGCACCCCATGGACGCAGTTCGGAATCACTCTTCAGCCAGCCAGAACCAGAGCTACTTGGACGACGAGCAAAACTCCTCACAAGCGCCCTCCAAGGCGCAGGGCAATCGCGCCGTCAGCCCGAACATGAGTTGCCCGCCAAAGGCAGCGCCCCTGCGCTCTGAAGCCCCCCGGCCGCAGTCCCGGACCGATGCCGGGTTGGACGCTGGCTACACGGGCAAGGACGGCAGCACGCAGGTATCTCGGGATGCAGTCAACCAGTTGGTCCGCGACGCAGGCAAGAAGTCGAAGCGAGTCGTGACGACGGGGGAAGCACCGAAGCCCGGTGGCAACGAGAAGACGCTGTGTGAGAAGCGCAAAGCGACGAACGAGGTACTCTGCAACGCGCTCGGCGTGGTCGCGACCTGGCGGGCCGGCGCGATGGCCGTGCCCGGGTTCGGTTTGGAGGTGGTGCGGACCTGTGAATCGTCGGCAAACTGGCTTGAAGAAAACGCGCCGGGTGGAGCTTGCGGCAAATGATGGACCTTGAGCCCATTGCCGTGGTTTATGCCGGCTGTGTCGGAGTTGGCCTGGTCGCTCTCGACTCGCTATCCCATGCGGTCATGCCGAGCCGAGGCGCGTTGTGCGCTGCTTTCGGAGCTGTTGTTGCGTTTTCGGGATATGGGGACGAGATCCTAGCATTCACCATCGCGTTTGCGATTGCGCGTGCTATTCCGCAACCGGCCGGTGGCGATAACCGCGCTGGTGCGAAACTGCTCGCGGGCCTGAGCGTGCTGTTCTTCGCCTTGGTTGGTTCTGGGCCATTCCCCTGGGACGACCTTCGCACTTGGGTGTGGCCGATCGCGGCGTTGCTCGTTCGTGCAGGCTTGCCTTCGCAACATCGGGGTAACGACCAGGCGAGCGCACTGCAAGGTGACGCGCCACCAAGCGAGTAGGTCGTGGCGCAATTCGCCACTTGCGCGGATGGCGCAACGCGTTCGCCTCACGACGCTGAGAGGCTCGTGCTCATCGCCTGTGGGCGCAGCTCGATCGTTTGGTCCAGCTGTAGACTTTCCAAGAATTCCCGGTCGTGACTCGCGATCACCAGCCCGCCCGGCCACGCCAGCAATACCTGACGCAGAGCACCCGCGCCCGCGAAGTCGAGGGCATGCACCGGTTCATCCAGGACGAGTAGCTCCACTGCGGGCCGGCGCTGCAGTAGACACACCAGCGCAGCGCGTGCACGCTCTCCGGGGCTAAGGGACGACAGCGGGCGCTCCGCCAAAGCCAAGGGGAAGCCATGGGCCAGGAGCAGTCCGGCCGCGGCCTCCGGCGACTGCACTCCCGAGTCCCAAGACAATCGCTCCAGCAAGCTCTCCTGACTCATCCAGTCGAGCGCGCCCTGTGCGATCACACCGATCCGCTCGAACTTTCGTCGGGCGTTGCCGGTAGACGCGGCTAGGTCGCCCGTCATGATGCGGAGCAGACTGGTCTTGCCAGCGCCGTTGGCTCCCGTCACCGCCACGCGTTCCCGGCCGATGCTGAGACTGAGATTCTGGAACAACGGCTTGCCCTCCACGTGAGCACTGACGTCTTGCAAGACCACCAGAGACTCACCGGTAGGCGGCGGCAGTTTGGGCATGACGGCTTCTAGGGGAAGCGCGACTGCGAGTGCCCGCCGCGCTGCTTTTGCCCAGCTGCGCGCGGCGTGGAGGCGGCTTTGGCGAACCGCCTCCATTCGCCCTTGCTTTTCTTGTGCGTAGCTGCGCTTCTGGTTGAGTCGCATGCGGGGGGTCGCGCGGCCCAGCTCTCGCACGCGGCCTACGTTCTTTTTCCGCTCACGACGCCTGCGGTACTTCTCGCTGTGGGCTTCTTGTTGCTCCAAGGCGTTGAGACGTCGCACATACTTGCGTTGATTGTCCGCTGCTTCCTGCGCCAACCTTGCCTCGAGCACTTCCAGATCGCCCGGGATGTAGCGACAGCCGGATTCGGCCATGACGAGGAAGTGCTGGAAACAGCCGAGCAGCCGTCGCTGATGCGAGACCACCAAGAGTCCGCCGTCCCAGTCTTTGAGCCAACCAACCAGCCAGGCGATGCCGACGTCGTCCAGGTCCTGGGTCGGTTCGTCCAAGATCAGGAATTCCGGATGACGGATCTTCGCATCGAGCAGACAAAGCTTGCGCCGCTCGCCCGGGCTGCAGTGGCTCGTGCCACGCAGTGCACGGTGGTCCGACAGCCCCGCCGGGGCCAGTTCCCACCAAGCGGCTTCCCGTCCGCGGGCGCCGGGCTGCGACAGGAGTTGGTCCAGTGCGTCGGTGGGTCGGTTCGGCTCTAGTTGTTGGGGGACGAACCACGGCGTCGTGCGACGCACCACCCGGCCACCGCTGATCCCTTCGTCACCCGCCAGAAGCCGTAGCAACGTAGATTTGCCCACGCCATTGCGCCCAAGAATCGCTGCCTGCTCGCGGCCGATGCGTAGGTTCAGTTTTTCGATCAACGGTCGCCCCGCCGGGGTCAAGAGATCGAGACCTCGAACCTCGAGCAGCGGCGCAGCCGTTTGAGATGAAGCGCTCATGATTGCTCATCCTCCAGACTGTGCATCACGGCAGCCACGACGAGCGGGTCGCCCTCCAACTCGAAACGCATGCCAAGCTCTTCGGGCTCTGCCGACAGCACACGACAACGACCGTAGATGGTGGTCAGTGCAGACGTGGCGGCGTAGGGCACAAAGAGCCTCACGCGGCGTTGGTCTTTGCGAACGGACTGCAGCAACTTCTCTTTGAGGCGCTGCATACCATCCGCATCGTGACCACTGACCAGTGCGAACTCGTGTGGCCCGCACAGATCCTGGAGTTCTTCCGAGGACGGCGTTGCGGGCACGCGGTCCAGCTTGTTGAAGACATAGAGCCGCGCAACGTCGCCGGCCCCAAGTTTGTCCAGCAGTGCATGCGTAGTGGTCAGATGAAACCGCCACTCGGGATCGGAAACGTCCACGACCAACGCCAAAAGCGACGCTTCTCGCGCTTCGGCCAGGGTGGACTCAAAGCTCGCGAATAGACGCTCCGGCAGTCGCCGGATGAAACCCACCGTGTCGCTCAGCAAGACGTCGCCACCGTATCGACTCAGCGAGCGCGAAGTGGTGTCGAGAGTTTCAAACGGCATGTCCTTGGCCGAGAGCCCGGCTTCGGTGAGCGCATTCATCAGCGTCGTCTTGCCCGCGTTGGTGTAACCCACCAGCACGATGCGTTTACTCTGACTTCGTCCCTGACGCTGCGTCCGGCTCGAGCGACTGATGCGTTCGAACTCCCGACGCAACTCCGCAAGCCGGCCGTCGATCTGGCGCGACATCAATTCGCTTTGGGTTTCGCCCGGGCCGCGCCCGCCCATGACGCCACCCGCTTGTTGGTCCATCACTAGGCCGACTCCGCGGATCCTCGGTCGTAGGTACTCCAGATGCGCGATCTCCACCTGAATGCGAGCGCGTCGAGTGCGCGCATGTCGGAGAAACACATTCAGGATGACCGCCTCGCGATCGCACACAGCCAGCCCGGTCGCTTCTTCTAGATTACGCGTCTGAGACGGACTGAGCTCCGCGTCGAGAACCAGCAGATCGGCGCCGCATTCTGTCGCTTGCTCCACCAGGTTTTCATAGGTTCCGCGACCGATGAAGGTGCGCGGGTTCGGCTGCGAAAGGCGATACGTCGCATGCCCCACCACCCGATCGCCCTGCGCCTGGACCAGCGCGAGGATCTCTCCGAGTTGCGCGCTCTTCACGGCATCGCTGTCCCAAACGCCCAAACAGGCAACAAAACACGAGTTCTTGCCGTCTTCAGCCGTCAAATGCGGCGCGGCCCGCTGCGCCCGACGCGTCCACTCTAAAACGGCGGCTTCCAGTCGGCCGTCGTCTGCAAGCGGAGCTTCGCCATGCTCCTCAATAGGATTGGATTCGAACTTCATCACTGCTCCAAAAGCTGTTGGCGCGAGTCACCGGGTCGCAAGGCACGACTGCGGTGATCGCCATCTCGAATACACGAACGCCCATTCGGTCCGGTGCCGGGAGCACCGCCGCGAGACGTCAGCGAACGCCCCAGTCAGGTAGAAATACGCTGACTGGGCGAGGACTAAATGAAGCTTGAAGTGCGCATTGTGAATTCCTCCCGAGTGCAGGGAGAGACCTAGCTATACTTCACTCTCGGGGACTCGGCAACGTCAGCTCAGAAACGCCGGCTCAGAAACGCATGGGTCGTGGTGGTCTTCAACGCAGGGGCGAGTGCTGTCCCGGGTCCGCGGGCTAGTCCTTCAAATCTGGCGGCTTCCGCCTTCTTCTAGTAGACGGGAAGCTAGGTAAGCCGAGCATGGCGGGGAGAGACTTCGGATCGGAGGCGGCGCGCGATCGCGTCAAACGCAAGATCGCCGATTTGGAAAAGCTCACCTCGGCGGAGATCGTCGTCGCGATCCAACCTAGTTCCGGGAGCTACCAACACGCTGACTACCTAGTTGGCTTTGCTCTGTCTTTCCTCAGCGTGCTGGTCTTCGTGTTTCATCCACGCGCGATGCGCAGCGACCTCTTCCCGCTGGAGCATCTTGTCGCCTTCATCTTCGGTGCCGCTGCCACGCGCTACCTGGCCCCTGTGCGCAGGCTGCTGAGCACACGGCGCCTAATGACAGAGAATGTGGAGCGCGCGGCCAAGGCGGCATTCGTCGATCTGGGAGTGGCAGGCACCCGCGCCCGCACCGGGATCTTGGTCTACGTATCGCTGCTCGAACGTTGCGTGTCCGTGGTTGCTGACAGCGGCGTGCCGGAGGCGGAGCTCCTTCTAGCCCAGCTGCGAATTGATGCAAGCGAGGCCATTCGCGCCGCGGATGTCGACGGTTTCGTGGCCGCCCTGACCGCGCTTGGCCCCCACCTCGCCGAAGCGCTGCCACGCGGAACCGACGACGAGAACGAATTGCCTGATGAAGTAGGTGCGGCGTGAACGCGCGCGTTCGGATCTTCATCGCGTCGCTCTTTGCGCTGTTCGTGTTGGCGTCGACCACGGTGCTCTTTGCACGACCAGGTGCCGGGCAGAGCTACAGTGGAAGCTCGAATAGCAGCTACAGCAACTCCAGTTCCTCTTCGAGCAACTCATCGTCGTCCTACGGTTTCGGGAATTCGAATTCCAGCCCCGGCAACGAAGAGGCGCTCGGTGCCCTGATCGGCCTGGCTATGGAATATCCTGCTCTGAGCGTGCCGCTCTTGTGTGGTTTCTTGGTTTTCCTACTTCTGAAACACCGAAACGAACACATCGCCCAGGGCTGGTACAGCAGCGGGGCTCTGAAGAAACGTATGCACCGCGCCAGCGCGGAGATGGACGTCGCGCGTTTTCGCTCACATAGCCAGAACGCGATGCGAGCCAAGCTCGAGCACTTGCGACGCTATGACGCGGACTTCTCGCTGATCATTTTTGAAGACTTCTTGGATGCGCTGTATCGCGAAGCACATTTGGCGCGCGGTCGCGGAGAGCTGGAAAACTTGAGCCCGTTCTTGAGCGAAGCCGCGCGACAACGCCTGGCGAAGTTCCCGAAGGCAGGGGTGGACAGCGTCCTGGTCGGCGCGCTCCGTTTCGTGCAGATAGAAGATCTGAACGTGGACTCCCGGCCGATTCGAGTCAGCGTGGAGTTCGAGTCGAACTACAGCGAAGAGCAGGCAGATTCGGCAGAAACGACGACTTACTATGCGCGCGAGCGCTGGGTGCTGCAGCGACAAAAGACGGCGCGCTCCCGAGCACCGGAACGCGCGCGCGTGCTTGATTGTCCCAATTGCGGTGCGCCCACAGACCGCGTCGTGAATCGCAAGTGTGGCTATTGCAATGAGACGGTTACCACCGGCGAGCACGACTGGCTCGTAACGGAGGTGGTCAGCCTGGAGCGCGAGCAGCGGCCTCCGGCCCTGACCAGCGACGTACAGGAGCGCGGGACGGACCTGCCAACGATCATCGATCCGCAATCCGAAGCGCGTTTCGAGGCGCTGTATCGGCGGGATCCGGAGCTCAGCTGGTCGAGCTTCCAAGCGCGCGTGGAGTTGATCTTCGGGGAACTGCAAGGCGCGTGGAGCGCCCAAAACCTGGAGCCGGCGCGGGCATTCTTGAGCGACAACTTGTATGAGAGTTGGCAGTACTGGGTAGCCGCGTACAAACGCGCTGCGCTGCGCAACACGACCGAAAACGCGCGCGTGGTGCAGATCATCGCCGCCCGGGTCAGTCGGGATAAATACTACGACGCCATCACCGTGCGCGTTTTTGCGACGGGGCTGGACTACACCGTCGACGCAAAGGGCAAGCTAGTTACGGGCAGTAGGAAGAAGGAGCGCGCCTACAGTGAATACTGGACCCTGATCCGCGGGCGCAGCGCCAAAGGCCCGCCCAAATCCGACCTGACGTGCCCGAATTGTGGTGGTCCGTTGCAGATCAACATGTCCGGCGTATGCGAACACTGCCAAGTCAAGGTCACGGCCGGCGATTTCGACTGGGTGCTGTCCCGGGTCGAGCAAGACGAGTCGTACTAGATGAAGCGTGGCAGGTCGCCGACAACAGGAACCGAGGTTTCAGACGACTCGCTTGGCTATGATGAGTCCCTAGCATCGGTTTCGGGTTTACCCGGCTTTCGGCGTCTGTGCTTTTCCGCGCCGGCTACCGAGCGCCACGCCCGCCACGGCGAGCAGGCCAAAGGCCAGCGTCAGCCCAACGGGAAGACCGGAATCATCGTGTGTGTGATTGTGCGCTGAACTTTCGTGCGACGTCTGGGGATTCGCTCGCTCGATGGGCTGATTGCGAACGCATACCAGCGCGTCGGCGACGCTGCGGCAGGTGCCGATGTAGCGGGAGTGTTCGGCGTCCTGCCACGCGCAAGGAGCGTCCAAAGACCCGTCAGCGCATGCGTCCCAGGCCGCGCGATCACCGTGGCCGCGGTGGGCCTGCGCAGCGCCCGTGCACGTCACGACACAGAAAAGCGCGGCAACGAGTCCCGGGGCGCGTAGAGCGCGTCGGCGCTTCATTGGCAGTCGCTCGCGCAGTTTGCGGTTGTTTCCGGACCGTCACAGGTCCCATCACCGCAGCAAGGCGAACCCGCAGGAACATCCGCGCAAGCAGTGACTGCGCCGCCGGGGCCCGTACCCGTGGCAGTCCCCACAGTTTCGCCGCGGAAGCAGCCGATGAACATGTTCTCGCCCGCAGACGCGACGTGATAGTGGTAGCCGCGCTCGTCGTCCGTGTGTCCGCGGCAGGTGTCCAAGTCTTTCGGTTCGACTCCGTCTTCCCCGGCCATCGCGTGCATCGCGAAGCCGTCCAGGGCGTAGCCGATCAACGGCGCGTGACCGTCGGCCTGCTTTACCTCCGCCGAGCAACCCGTTGCGGCGTGGTAATGGTAGCCAACGTGGGGGTTCACGTGACCGCCGCAGTCGTCAAAAGCGGCGATGGTGTAGGCCACCAAAATGGCCTGCACCGGCGCAGGCGGATCGAAGTGCGCGCCATTGAGCGCAACGCCCACCTTGCTAGCGCCGCCGATCTCCACTGGCGTGGCCCGAACGACGGGATGGATCGGGATCAAGATTTCCGCAGCGATGCCGCCGTTCACGTAGTCGAGGGAGCACTCCACGCAGTGGTTTTGATACGCCGGGTCGACGTCGGGACGGGCGGCCGCTTCACACGCCGCCTGCGTGTCGGTGACGCGGATGGCACCTGTGGCTTCGTCGTACAGCTGCCACTTTGCGTCGTTGTAGAAGGTTGCGAGGTTCTTGATGAAGGCCCCGTCCGCGTCGTACGCGTTGCCGGACTCGATCCAAATCCCGGCCTGCTCCGGACCATCCGCAATGTTACGCGGGCAAAAGGGTCCGACGGGATGGTCCGCTGGTTTGCCGGCAATCGGGATCCGGTAGCAGGTCGTGGTTGCCCCGTTGGAAAGCGTGCACTCGACTTCGGTGATGTCCCCGGTCAACGCGCTCGCGATGAAGTTCTTGGGGTCGAGCCCGTTCGAGCTCGCTACCGCTGCATCAGCCGGATCCGTGTTGGCATTGGAGCCACCACAACCGACGTAGGCGGTAACACACGCCAGGGTAGCGAACGAAAGCGCTCGGTGGGTTGGTCTCATCGCTTATCGCCGGCCCGTGGCGGGGGGCCATTGGGTCGACACGCCAGCGGCGCGTCTTTGGGGCCTGCGACACACGTGCCTTCCACCGTGCGATCGCGCAGTTGGAAGCTGCATGCCGCGGACTCAGCGAGACCCTTGCAAGCCTCGACAGCTTCCGCAGGCGGACCGCGCCGACCGTCCGGCCCACCCGGGCCCCCGCGGCCCGGTGGCCCCGCGTGTTTGCCTTGCGCTCCGGGCGGGGGAGCGTGGTTCGGTCCGGATGTTGCTGGGCTCTCCACGTCCGCGACCTCCGATGTCGGCTGCATGGCTGGGCTGCCGCCGCAGCCAAGCGCGGTGGTAAGGGCGGCGAGGGTGAAAGTCGGGATGGCTAGCTTCATGTCAGGGCTCCTCTTCTATTTCACGTTCCAGTGCGTCTAGGGTTTCGTTGAGTTCTCGTTCGGTCAGCTCGACGGGAGCTGCTTCCTCCGCGATGGTTTGGCAACTCTGCGCGGCGTCGCACGCGAGAGCGCCACTCGCCTCCGCGGACGAACACGCCAGCGAGGCGAGGGCCGCACACACCAGGGCAACGGCGCCAAAGACGGGTGCGAGCTGGGGCATCAACGCTTGCCCCGGGCCGGCCGGTTCGCGTGCCCTCGCCGCTGCGTCATGCGTGCCGCCAGGGTCTCGCGCTGCGCGTCGTCCAGCACTTCGAGCGCGGCTTGGGTTAGACGGAGCTGGCGCTCGAGGTGTTCGCGGCGCGGGTCCGCATCCGTGGCATTGCTGACGAACTTGGCCGCTTCAAAATCGTCCGCGGCAAATCCCGCTAGCAGCGCTTCCATCTGCCCGCGGCGCTTCTCGTGCTCAGCACGGCGGTCGCTCGGGTCCGGACGCGGTCCGAGCTTGGCTTCCAGCGCGCTTTTCTGCGCTTCGGTCAGGTTCAAGTCGGCGAAGGGGTCACGTGGTGCGCCCTCGGGTGGCGGCATCGCGCCCTCGGGTGGCGGCATCGCGCCCTCGGGTGGCGGCACGTGCAGACCGGGCGCGCCAGAAGCGTTTGCGGAGTCCCGCGGGGGCGGTGCGTTGCGCTGAACGGCTTGCACGACGGCCTGGCGTTGCTCCAACGTCAATGTGGCGTGCAGCACGTCGAGGGCGTCCGCAATGTCACTCTGCTCGGAGACGCGCTTTTTGGAAAGCGCTTCGATCTCCGCCTGGACGTTTGCCGCATCGAGACTCGCCACGCGCAACGCAACGGCAAGCTTCTTCTCGATGTTGTGCGCACTCTCGTGGGCGGCATCGCACGTCTGTCGTCCGCTGGCAGCGAGGCCGCTCAGGGTTTCACGCTGCGAGTCGGTCAATTCCACTTCGCGCAGCGCCACGTCGATCAACATCAGTGGCCCTGGCGGCGGCGGTCGGCGCGCTTGGGCGGCCTCAGCAGCAAGGCTGCTTTCGGATCCGGAAGTGGTGTCCGTCCCAGAGTCTTGGGACGTCGCGTCGCCACAGGCGGCAAGCGCGAGGGGTGCGATGACAAAAAGTGCGGTGTGAAGGGTTCGAAACTTCATTGGGTATCTCCTGGCTTGCCCCCGGTCATCGCAAGCCACGTGCCACGCTGCATTTGCGGAAAATGCGACAAAACCAGCGCATGACGACTGCGGGAGCTGCAGCCGCACTGCGGATTTCGCAGGTCGTGGTTAGCCTTCGAAAACCGCGGCGTTTGCCAAACGCACTGCTAATCGGCGGCGAGCCCGCGCGGACAACATGGCATCTCCCTTGCTACGTACTGCTATGTTTGCGGCGGGCTCATGCCCGTGCGCGTTGCTCCGAGACCCCGTCGTGACCCCTCCCCTCAGCCGAAAGCCTGCCGTCAACGCATGGGCGCAGCGGGCGCCGCTGCTGTTGATCGTCGCCCTCGCGGTCGCGCTCGTGTGGGTGTCTTGGAACAACCTGCAGCGGGTCGACGCTGCCAGCACTGAGATGGCAACCGGCCAGGGCTCGACCTACCTCGAATCGGTGATTGCGCTGCACGGAAACGACGAAGCCTTGCCGGAGCTGCTGGAGGCGCACGCACCGACCGGCCTACGCTACGTGGCCATCGTGGTTGAGGGTTCGCTGCGCGCGGAAGCCGGCACACCCACTGGGGCCATCGACTTCGGCAGCCTGGAACGCGAACGGGGACGTACCTTCACCCGAGTCGGCGAGCGGGTGCAGATGGCGCTGCCGAAGCCCCCTCCGCCACCGGGCGCGCCGCCGCCTCCCGGAATGCACGCGCCGCCACCGGGCGCGCCGCCGCCTCCGGGAATGCACGAGCCGCCACCGGGCGCGCCTCCTCCGCCCGGAGTGCACGAGCCGCCACCGGGCGCGCCTCCTCCGCCCGGAGTGCACGAGCCGCCGCCTCCTCCCGGTGTCTCCCGAGGGCCGGGCCGTGGCCCTCGGCCCGCGTTCGTCATCGAGTTCGAACCCCTCGCCGCCAAGCGCCTGCAGGCGGATGCGCGCCGCTCTGTATTGCTGAGCGCCCTGGCTGCGGTGAGCTTCGTGGTCATCGCGTCGCTGATCTGGCGGACCCTGCGCCGGCGCGAGGCGGAACAGGGGCGACTGGACCGCGAGCGACAGCTAGCACAACTGGGCGAGATGTCTGCGGTCCTTGCCCATGAGATCCGCAACCCGTTGGCATCCCTCAAGGGGCATGCGCAGCTGCTGGCGGAGCAGCTCGAGCCAGGTCAAAGCGCTCACAAGAAGGCGACGCGCATCGTCGGCGAGGCTGAGCGCATCGAACACCTGTCTACCCTGCTACTGGACTTCGTGCGCTCTGACTCAGTCCGGCGCACAACGGAGCGGGTGACGCCTCTACTCCAGCGCTGCGTCGACAAGGTCGATACCACTCGGGTGCAGCTGCACGTGGATAAGGCTCCCGAGACCTGGAGCCTAGACGCCCTGCGCATGGACCAGGTCCTGACCAATCTCCTGGAGAACGCGGTCCAGTCATCTCCCGACGGCAGCCCGGTCGAGCTGACGGCGTCGCAGCACGGGCAGCAGCTGGAAATCGAAGTCCGGGACCACGGCACTGGCATCCCCAAGGGCGCGGAACAGCGGATTTTCGAGCCGTTTCACACCACCCGGGTGCGCGGCGTCGGCCTGGGCCTATTCGTGGCCCGGCGCATCGTCCAACTGCACGAGGGCAGCATCAGCGCGAGAAATGCTACGGACGGGGGTGCCGTGTTCACTGTGAGGATCCCCCCATGAGTCGCATTCTGGTCGCCGACGACGAAGAAGGTGTCCGCGAGTTCATCGGAGAAACGCTGCAGGGTGCCGGACACGAAGTGGTCCTGGCCGAAGACGGCAAGCGCGCGCTCGATGAGCTGACCGCGAGTGCCTTCGATCTCTTGGTGACCGATCTGAAGATGCCACGCATGGATGGGTTGACGCTCTTGCGGCAAGGCAAAGAGTTGCAGCCCGATTTGGAGGTCATCCTGCTGACGGCCCACGGCTCCATCGATGTCGCAGTGGAGGCCATGAAGCTCGGCGCCTTCGACTTCTTGCAGAAGCCCATCGCGGCACCATCACAGCTGCGCCTGCTGGTGGCACGTGCTCTAGAGCGCCGCGCGCTCGTCAGCCTCAAGGAAGGGAGCGAACGCAACGCTTCGGCGTATCCGGATCTTCGTTCGGACGCTCCCGCCATGCAACAGGTCATCGACGCCCTCGAGCGCGTCGCGCGTACGGATTCGACGCTACTGCTCGTGGGTGAAAGCGGTACCGGCAAGGAGGTAGCGGCGCACTATGTGCACCGGCACAGTGCGCGCGCAGCCGGTCCCTTCATGGCGGTCAACTGCGCGGTGCTGTCGGAACAGCTCTTGGAGAGTGAGCTGTTCGGTCACGAGCGCGGCGCCTTCACTGGAGCCCACGCCGCCCGCCGCGGTCGCATTGAGCTCGCAGCGGGCGGCACGTTCTTCCTCGACGAAGTCGGCGAGCTCAAACCTGAGCTGCAAGCCAAGCTGCTGCGGGTACTGCAAGAGCGGAGCTACGAACGCCTCGGCGGATCACGCACGCTGCACGCGGACGTGCGTTGGATCGCCGCGACAAATCGCGACTTGGGCGCCCTGGTCACCGAGGGCAAGTTCCGCCAGGACTTGTACCACCGCCTTTCGGTGTTTCCCGTTCGCCTGCCACAGTTGCGCGAGCGGCGCGCGGACATCCCTGCCCTAGCCGAGGACCTACTGCGCAGCGTCGGACGGAGTATTGGCCGCGCGCAGCTGTCGCTCGATCCCGCGGCCGTAGAAAAGCTCGTCGCGGCCCCGTGGAGCGGCAACGTTCGCGAGCTGAAGAACACCCTGGAGCGCGCCGCCATCTTGTCCGACGGTCCGACCATTCGCGTCGAGCAGATCGTGCTCGACCCCTTAGCAAGCCCAGCTCAGCCCAGCGCGACGGAGCCGCAAACCCTAGAAGCGCTGGAGCAAGCCGCGATCGTGCGCGCGTTGGCGGAGGTGGACGGCAACCGCAAACGCGCCGCCGATGCGCTCGGCATCGGCGTTCGCACCTTGTACGAAAAGCTGAAGCGCTACGGCATCGGCTGAAGCGCCCGCCACGTTGTGCGACCCGTGGGCCACGCGATCTCAGCTCGCGCGGCGTACCAGGGGGAATACGACGTCGTCGTCTCCTTGGTAGACTGCGGCCAGCACCGCTCGGCGCAGGGCCTCGGCGCTTTGATAGCGACAGTCCGGGTCCGGTTCCAGCGCCCGCATCACGACGTCGGATAGCGCCATCGAGATTTCGGCTCGCGGGGCCGCCAGGTGCGGAGCCAGCGGACGCTCGTGCATCTGGCGCAGACACAACTCCGCCACCGTGCCGCCGCTGAAGGGAGCCCGACCGACCAACATCCGGTACATCACGGCGCCCAGGCTGTAGATGTCCGCGCGCGCATCGAGCTCCGCGCCCAAAGCTTGGTCCGGAGACATGTATCCCGGCGTGCCCACCACCACGCCCCGCGCCGAGAGGGTGTTGAACTCTCGGGAGTCTCGCAGCTTCGCCAAGCCGAAGTCGAGCACCACCGCTTCGTCCGCGTCGGTCAACATGATGTTCCCAGGTTTGATGTCCCGGTGCACGATACCCAAGGCGTGCGCCTCGCTAAGCGAACGGCAGACGCCGTCGACCACCTTGGCGAGGCGAGGCGCGGCGAAGGTGCCGTGCTCCGTCAGGAGCCGGGACAAGTCACTGCCGGGAACTAGCTGCATGACCATCCAAGTCACCCCGTCCGTCACCCCGTAGTCGAAGACCTGCACCGTATGCGGGTCCGAGAGCTTCGAAACCAGCCGCGCCTCGCGTTTGAAGCGTGCAGCCATGGTGGAGTCACGACTTGCGCCTCCCGAAAGCGCCTTCAGCGCCAGGGGCTTGCCGAGCTCCACGTGCTGCACGAGGTACACCACCCCCATTCCGCCCCGACCCAAGCAGCTGAGCACTCGGTAGCGTTGATCGATGATCCGGCCGACGAGGGGCGCCCGCAGCGACGGCTGCGGGTGTACGTGGACTGAGTCGAGAAAAGTTGCGTCGTCTGGCTGTGCTTGCATCGCGGGCTCCTTGGGAACCCGACAGCACTGCAAGGGCTGGGCCGGTGAAAAACCCCGGGGTTTGGCAGCGTCGAACCCGGCGCATGCCGATTCCGCAGCCCTCGGACTGCGAAAGCGGCAGCTGCTGCTCGACGAGTTCAGAGCTCTTTGAGCTTCCTGCGCACGCGCACGAGCGCCGGGCGCTCAGGAGAGTTCTTCGGCAGTTCACGATCGGCGTCGTCGAGTAGCGCTGTCGCACGTTCGAGGGAGTCACGGAAGGCGGCCGCCTGAGACTTCTTGCGTCCCCGGGCAGAGAACCGATTGACGATCAACTCTGCTGCGTAGACCAGCGTCATGGTGCAGGCCACCTGGGGACTCGAAACGTAGCCCAAATCGATTGGCCCCAGCTGGATCCCCGGCGCCTGCGCCAGCGCTTCAAACTCTCGCAAGCGCGCCTGGCCAAGCTCAAGGTCACCAGCGGCAAACGCGCTACAGGCCGTCAGTCGCAGCAAGGATGGCGCCGCCACGTGAGCTTTTAGGAGCGCATCAATCACAGGAGATGCCTCAACGTGTACCCCGGTGCCTAAGAGGCGGATCGCGATCTGCTCAAAGCAAGAGAGGGCGCGTTCCCGGACGTACGGTTCCGAGGATCTCGAAGCCGCACCAAGGATGGGGTCGGCATGCTTGAAGAAGCGCGACGGGTCATTGTATCGGAGCTCGTCGGCAAGCTCACTGACCAGCAGCACTGCGCCTAACTTGCGAGTGAATCCTGGACGCGCAAACTCCGCGGCTGCGACCTTGAGCCCGCGCAACAGGCCCATTCGGTCATTGAGTTCCGCTTGAAGCGGCAGGTCAAAAATCGGATCCTGAAGAAAGGCCTTGGCGACTTTCTCAGGGGGGATGAAGCCGACGGCGAACAATCCTTCACCGACGACAGCGCGTCGAGCACACAATACGGCCTCACGAGATTCCTTGGCGGCAAGGTGATGCTCTGCGATCTGGAGCAGAGGCACGCGGACTTGATCGAGGAACGGTTTGAGGTTGGCCGAGGAAAGCGACGGGAGATGTGGCCCGTGCTGGCTGCCCGTGGCGGCAGCCCAATACGTCGCGCACAAGAGTGGAAGCGCACTGGCTCTCCCGCGAACATCGTTCCCGCCGACCCGAAGGACCAGGTCGGGACCGCTGGTACTCACGGTGAACGGCAGCTCCCGCCAGTCGCTTGCCCCGAAGGAAGCCTTCCACGCGCCAATCGCAGCTTTCAGTTCGCGCTTGAGGTTGGGCACAAGGGCTCCCTTTTCGAGTTGGGGTCTGCGTGAATGCTACGCCGCGGAGCGGTAACGTTGGATAGAAAAGCTTGTCGTGTCCAGCCGGTGCCCAAAAATCGTCGCGCCAAGCGTGTCCCCCACCCTTGCGCGGCCCTGCGGGAGGCGAGAAGCTCACCGCCCTGAATTCGCAAAGGTGTCGATGACCGCCAAGAACTCTCCGATTCGGGCTGAGGGTTACCCCCAGGTTGCGAGTATCCTCGCAGCCAACATCGGCAACCGCGCCATTGACCAGTCTTCTAGCGGCTTAGTCCCGCTTGCTCGACACGAGGTCGCTCGTCTCGAAGGATTTGGCCGAGTCTCTGCTTGCGTTCGGACCACAGGATGTCTTTTTTTCGCGGCTTCTTTCGCTTCGAGCGATGCTCCCACTGGATGTCAGCGTGGGCTCGTCGGGAGCCGTAGCCTTGGCGCCACCAGCCGGCGCGGGGACTGGAGTGCCTCTCGGGAGTGGCAACTAACACCGTTGCCAATTGAGCGACGTGCACGCCCAGTTGCTCGGCGATGACCGTGAGATGCTCGCGATAGAGAACTAAGTCGTTGTTGACCCAGGCACGCATGTAGACGTCCGCTGCGCTGACCGGGTCACCGGCGGCGAGGCGCTCCTTGCCTTCGTTCCAGCGCATCGTCGGTGCGACGACGAACTGGTAGGCGCCTTTCAAGCTTTGAACGGCGTGCTCCAGGGCGCGCTTGCGCAACGCCGTGGTGCTGCTCGGTTTCCGGGTGTCGGCTGACGCGCGACCGGTGAAGGCGCGCCGCAATGTCCCGGTGGGCGCATTGACAACGACGGATCCGGAAATCGTCCAGGTGCGCAGGGTGTAGGGCCGCGTCTCGGCCACGCGCTGCGTTACGACCTTCTCTGAGGTCTGGGTGCGTTTGACCCACTCCACGCCTTGCGAGACAGGGATGTCGCGGCACTCGTAGGTGAAGTACACGTCGCTCGCGTTGCATGACTTCAGCGCGCCCCAGTAGCGTTCTTTCATCGCACCAGACCTGCAATAGAAAACTTGATCGCACGTTTCCTGGTAGCGCGGCGGTTTGGCCACTGCATCGTAGTGGCTGCTGGAGACACGGACCCGCTTGGATCGCGGTACGTATATCGTTTCCGTGTGCCGCTCCGTCGACTCCTTGCAGGCCCCGATCTCGATCTCAACGTCCACCTTGCCGGCGGGTCCGCTGGAGGCCTGGCTTCCCAGCTCTTGGCGCAGCGCACTGGCGCATGGCTGAGCCCCGCTGACTTTCGTGACTTGCATCGCGGGTACTGTCGAGTCCACGTGCGCCAGCTTGGCCAACTTCACTTTGGGGACCACAGCCCCGCCGGCAGCCGCCATTTCCGCGTGCGCCATCGCCAGCCCCGGGTAGGTCGACCACAGTGCCGCGGCGCGCTTGGCGTGTCCCGCCGCCTGCTCTGCGTCGACACCGACCAACCGGGACTTCTTGGACAAGAAGAACTTCAGCAAGGAGTGAGCAGACTCCGCGTCCCCGCTCTCAAGAGCGGCATCGATGGCTGGCTCGATCACCGGTTCCAGTAGATCCAACGGAAAGCGGTCGCCGCGAAACCTCTTTGTTTCGGCGAAAAGGACATGGACCAGCAGATCGGGGGCAGCGGCCGGCGTACGCCCCGCGGGCCCCAGAGTCTCGATCAGCGCGTCGGCGTACATCCCCCTCACCTCTGGGAACAGTCCCTCTGGCGGCACTGGCAGCTTGCGGTTGTATTGAGAAGGCTGCAGCAGCTTCGCCAGTAGTGGCAGCGCATGCGCTGGCGCCCCCGCCTCCAGCAGCGCCTTGGCTCTGACGAAGCTCGGCTCCAACTCTTTGCGCGCCACGGCGAGAAAGCGCTGGTCGATCACCTCGCGCGTCTCGTCTGGCGCCGCCTTCTTGTAGAGGTCAATTGCAGCCGCGAACCGACCTGCCGCGAGCGCGTCGTCCCCTTTGGACAGGTATGCGCTGCCGCAGCCCGTCAACCCGAGTGCAAGAAGTGCATGGCACAGGGTCCGAACATCCAGCATCCCAGGATGCTACCCCCACACCCCCGTTCGAGAGAAGCGAGAGCGGGCGATCTTTCCCCGATTGGGCGCGGTATTGTTCCCTCATTCGTCCAGAGTTGCAACGACATCGAAGCGGTCGAGTCCCCCTGCGGGTGAGACAGGATATGTCACACCTCGCGATGCGCGATGCGCGACGTGGGTGTAGGTTGGTGAGTGTCAATGCCTGCCGACAGCGCGAAGAAGCGTAGCGGCCCAAAGCGCCGGCGACGCCCACCGGCCGTCCTCCATACGGCTGCGCCATTCCTCATGGAGGCGACGGCAGACTTCGACGCCGTCGATCGCTCGCGCCACCCCTTCAACGTGCGCGCGTTCTCACAGGGCATCGATCTAGACCTGAACGCAAGGGTGGTCTTCTTCGTGGGTGAAAACGGTAGCGGCAAGTCCACACTGCTGGAAGCAATCGCCGAACGCATCGGCTTCAATCCCGAAGGCGGCAATCGCGATCACCATCGCGCCACCTTCGGCGACCGCTCCGCTCTGGCCACCACGCTGCGGCTTTCGTGGTCGCGCAAGGTGGTGGAAGGCTTTTTTCTCCGCGCCGAGAGCTTCTACAACTTCGCGACGTACATCGATGAGGTCTCCGATTTGCGCGCCTACGGCGGAAAGTCCCTGCACGCGCAGTCCCACGGCGAATCGTTTCTGGCACTGTTCGACAATCGCTTCGAGCAAGGGCTGTACATCTTGGACGAACCAGAAGCCGCGCTTTCGCCCCAGCGCCAGCTCTCGCTGCTGAAGATCATTCACGACCTAGAAACGCCGGGGCACGCCCAGTTCCTGATCTCGACCCATTCCCCCATCCTGCTCGCCTACCCCGGCGCCCGTCTCTACAGCACGGACGGTGACACCATCCGACCCGTCACGTACGAGGAGACGGCGCACTACCTCGTGACGCGCGCGTTCTTGGAAGCACCGGAGCGGTTCTTCAAGCACTTGTTTCGGGACGAGGCGGTCGAAGAGTAGGTCCTTCGTGGCCGCGCTTGGTCCGAATCCACAGCGAGTGCCCCGTCGGCAATTCCGTCGCTTTCGCGCGATAAAAAGTCCGCGCCGCCCGTGTCTTCGTCGACCACCGCGTCGTCCTTGGATGCGCGCCGGTGCACCTAGGTCCCCTACCTCACTTCACCGACTCGCCCGCATCCCCGTGTCTCCCGTGGGCCGGCGAGTCCGCACTTCCAATGGTGCCCGCTGCCGCCCAGAACGGGCTGGCGCCTGGCTCGGTACGGTGCCAACGTTGGGTACATGCTGTGGTTGAAGCGCGCACTGACATTGGCGGCGATCGCGGCGTGTTCAGGCTGCGGGTCAGACGAACCGCGGCCACAGGCGGAGGCCGGGGGGGCCGCAGCGGTAGACAGCGGGGAAGGTGGATCCGCGAGCTGCGCAGCGCTGGATGAAGAGTCCTGCAAGAAGGCTCAAGCCACCGGACACTGCGCGCCAACCTATGGGTGGAAGGTGCCAGGCGGAGCAAAGGAGTATGCGGGCTGCACCGAGGAGCTCGCGTGCGATCTGGTGATATCCTGTGGCGTGAGCCCGGCCGGCGAGTGCTGGAAGTTCCCAGATAGCTGTGTGCCAAGTGGTTGGAGTGCGATATTCGAGTGCTACCAGGGTCCCCCTGCGTGCGACGAGGCGCTGGACGGCGGCTCCTAGATCCCCGCGCGGCAGCGGCGCGTGTGCTGGCCGCGCAACAGGAGAGCGCCTCCGTCATCCGAAGGCGCGGATCTGCAACGGCGTCTCTCCATGCCTCCAGCGTCGCCCAGCCGACCGCCGCTAGCAACGGCGGTCACGGCGCGCTAGACGGGGAGAGCACGCTGCGACAACTGCAGACCTCATGACATGAACACGGACACATCTCCCGATCGCAGCGGACCCCAACCGCGCTTCCGCTACCAATCCGAGCGTCACGCACCGGGATACGCCAAAGACGTCCGCGAGCATCGGTGTGGACTTCCGGCCCATGAGGCAGAGATCACGGCGTCCGACGCGGTCTAACGGCCAAGGTCGGCCTCACCTTCGTGCCAAGCAAGTCCAAAGGCTTCGGGCAATGCGGCCGGCGATTTCGGTCAAGGCTTACTGCAACTGCGAACGGACGCAGCGCAATTCGCCAACGCGTGGTCTATCGAGATAAAACGCTCAGAAAAGTGAGCATTCGGTGGACATACGCGCGCATGCCAGGAAATTGATCACGTTCGTGATCATTTTGGCGACATAGATGCGGGGGCTTGCGCGGCCCCCCCCTGCGGCCCCTGATGCCCCGACGCGCTGTGCACACTGATGACGCGACGCGCTCGGACGGCGCCACGCACTCGGACGACCCCACGCACACTGACGACACGACGCACACTGACGACCCCACGCACACGGACGCGCCACGCGCTCGGACGGCGCGACGCACCGCCAGATGGCTCGACCCGCGCCGGCGCGGGATCTATCTCGGCAAAGTGCTCAGAAAAGTGAGCATTTGGCGGACATACGCGCGCAAGCCCGGAATTTGATCACGTTTGTGATCATTTTGGCGACATAGATGCGGGGGCCCGCGCGGACACTCTGCCCCCTGACGACGCGGAGCACGTTCGCCACCGCGCAACCAACATGTGGACGACGTAGACGCCGTCGGCCAGGCCAACAACAGTCGCCGCGGCGCTATTCGACAAGTTCGGCTTCGCTCAACAGCGACTTGGCCAAGGACTCCAGACCACTCTTGCCTAGGGTATCCGAGCGCGGAACGGTGGCGATCACGTAGCTCATGGCGCGCTCCAGGTTGTCTCGGCCTGGGTACGGACGCAGATCAATGCGTCGCCGCAAGGCGCGGGCACGCGCGGGCGCGGGAGTGGGCGCGTGCTCTGAGAGCGTGCGCTCTAGCTGGTTTTCCGGAAAAGCGAACATTTCGGCGCGCGACAGGATCGGCATGGGACGGAATTGATATCCCGCAGTCGCACACGTGGCCAAAAATTGAGTAAGCCACCCGAAGGCGGCTTGGCTCCTCATGTCCAGAACACTGCGGCGATGACTAGCGGTCGAGCGCTTCCCCACACGCGGCCAAAGACTGAGCAAACCTCCCGAAGGCGGCCTGGCTCGTCATGTCTGGAGCACTGCGGCGATGACTAGCGGTCGAGCGCTTCCCCACACGCGGCCAAAAACTGAGCAAGCCACCAGAAGGCGGCCTGGCTCCTCATGTCCAGAACACATGCCGGTCACGGTGCCGACAGCCAACCCAGCGGCGCCAACCCCACTGCGGCGAAGACTAGCGGCCGAGTGCTTCCGCGCGTGGCCAAAAATTGAGCAAGGCCACCCGAAGGCGGCCTGGCTCGTCATGTCGGAAACGCTGCGGCGAAGACTAGCGGCCGAGTGCTTCCGCGCGGTTGACGATGCGCGGGGTGAGGAAGATCACCAACTCGCCGCGGCTGTCGCTGGCGCGGCGCCGCTGGAACAAGAGCCCGATCAGTGGGATATCCCCGAAGAAGGGCACCTGGTCGAGGTTGCGACCCGTGTTGCGCGTGAAGATGCCGCCGATGACTGCGGTGTGGCCATCCATCACGAGCAGGTTGGTCTCGGCCTCGCGCTTCAGGATCGTCGGATCGCCTCGAGCGGACGTTTGGTTGAAGTCGGGCTCGTCGCGGTTGATCTTGACCTTCATGCTGACGCTGCCGTCCGCCGTCACGTGCGGGCGTACCAGAAGCTGCAGCTTGGCCTCTTGGAAGGTGGTCTGCACACCCTGCGCGCTGATCTGAGAGAACGGGATCAACGTGCCTTGGGAAATGCGCGCTTCGTGGTTGTCCAGGGTCAGGATGCGCGGGCTAGACAGAATGCGCAGCATACCGCTGGACTCTGCCGCGGAAAGGCGCACCGCCAAGTTGATGGTGTTGTCGATGGAGCCGAAGGAAAGTCCGATGGCGCCACCTTGGCCGGTACCGACGGTCGCCGGCAGGTTGACTGCAAAGTTCGGGTTTTGAACCGTATTCGAAAAGGGCGACAAACCCGCCGTGGGCGTGTTCGTGTCGCTCGCGCCGCCGACGACGCCGACGGAGTTCGGGAACACCAGGCCCGTTGGGTTGCCCGTAGCGGACGAGAACGTGGCGTCTCCGCCCCACTGAATACCAACGTCGCGCAGGTAGCGACTCGTCGCCTCGACGATACGTGCTTCAACTAGCACCTGAGGGGTCTGCGTATCGAGTGATCGCGTGAGTTCCTCGATTTGGTTCAGGTTGCCCGCGACGTCCCGCACGATCATGACGTTGGTGCGTTCGTCGACGGCGATGGATCCGCGCTCACTGAGCAAATCCTTTGCGCGTGCCTGGATGTCCCCAGCGTTGGCGTAGCTGACCGGGATCAGTCGCGTCTCGATAGGGGCGAGCTGCATTTCCTGCTTGCGCCGCGCGATGGCCATTTCTCGCTCTTTTTCGAGATCTGCCAAAGGCGCCACGCGAATCATGTTGCCTTGGCGCACCATGCCCAGGCTCTTCGCCTGCAGCACGATGTCGAGCGCCTGGTCCCAGGGCACGTTGCGCATCCGGATCGTGACGGTACCGCTGACGTTGTCCGCGGTGACGATGTTCACGCGGCCCACGTCTGCGATCAGCCGCAGTACGTTGTGGATGTCGGCGTCTTTCAAATCCAGGTCGATACGACGCCCCGTGAAGCCGCGACGCTGTCCGAGCACAGCGTTCGATACACCGGCTGCTTCGTCGGCCTGCGCAACCTTCTCGGCCACACCCGCGGGAAATCCATCATGCACTTTGGGCACATCCGCATAGTCCGTTTCAACGTGCACGGTGCGCGTCTTGCGAGCAATACCGCCGTCGCGCCCTACTCCCGTCACCGTGGACGGCAACGAACCGGGTTCGTAGAACGACCACACTAGGCTGTTGCCGCGACGCTGCAGGCGCGCCTCGGATTTCTCCGCGTCGACCTCGATGACAACTTGTTGCTTCTTCTTGTCCAGCACGTAGCTGGAGATTGCCTTGACGCGGCCGCCGAATGCGGTGGTGTCCAAGGTGCGCGTCAAAGCGGCGGGCAAGCTGGCAGACGAGAGCAGAAGCCGGATCCGACCCGTCGAAGTTCGCTCCTGGGAGTATTGAGTGGATTCGGAAAGCTCGACAATGACTTTGTCTTCGCTAGCCGAGTGCTCGAAGCGAACGTCGGAGACTCGCGCGACGCCCGTGACACCCTCGGCCGGGGCGGCAGCGCGTTTGCGAATTCGCTTCTTCTGCATCACCCCAAGAGGACCGGGCTCGAAATCCAGAACCAGCTTGTCGCCTTCAACTCGAACGGCGTAGCTGGCGTCTTTCAGCAAGGTCACCATCAGGCGGGTTGTCTTGCCCGCCGGCGTGTTGAAGGTTTGCGTCATGACGCCGCCCACCACCCCGGCCGACTTGGTAATCGCGCTCTTTGCGCCTTTCACCGCCGTGCCGGGCACGTCTACGATCAAACGCCGGCGCTTGATGTCGAGGCGGGCTGTGTACGTCGGCGTCGACGTAAAGCTCATCTCGACCCGAGCAGCTCCGTCGTCGCCCGTAGCACTCAGCTCCAAGCTGGTGGCGTAGCGTTGCGCCGGTGCGCCCGCCGCAGAAGCGGCAGAAGCGGGCAAAAATACTGAAAGTGCGAGCCCTATCGCGAGCGTACTTGTGAATCGGGCCGAGCTAAACCGCATGGTTTGTCTCCGATTTCGAACGCGACGAAACCCTTTCCCGCCGAGCCGAACTCTTCGTACTGGCATCCTATGCGTGGCCGCGGATTCGGCACAAAAAACGGGCACAACTTTGTTGC
Organism: uncultured Myxococcales bacterium; assembly: GCA_937872925.1. Classification (GTDB taxonomy): domain Bacteria; phylum Myxococcota_A; class Polyangia; order Polyangiales; family Polyangiaceae; genus JACKEA01. The sequence continues at coordinate 29,979 of CALMUT010000087.1, forward strand.
GCTTACTGAAGCCACGAGGCCGGAGCTCGCACGTCGGGACTCCAGGCAGCGCACCCGAGCGCCGAGCGCAAGTCCGCGAAGGGACGCTCTAGCGCCCCGCCAGGTTCCAGCGACCGCTCCAGGCTTCCCAGCCTGCCGCCGCCTCAGCCGCCGGAGACGATGGTGCCTTCAGGCCGCAGCGGGATCACGCGAGTTTGACTCGGCACATCAGGGTTCTGCGGGTCTTCGCGGATCAGGACCACGTCCCCGTCGCGAATACGATCGACCCGCCAGTTGATCTCATAGGCCGCGCCGGAACCGCTGCCCGCGGCCACTACCTCGGGTCGGCCGATGAACTGACCGCGGACGATCACGTGTCCCTTGCCAGTTGGGTCCACCAGCATCGCCTTGGCGGGGTGGATGCCCGTGACAATACCCACGAGCTTCAGCTCGTCGACTGCGTATTGATCCAAAACCACTTCGCGTTGGCTCTTGGCGCGTCCCTTCGTCTCGTCCACGAACGTATTCGCGTAAGAACGGAAGGGATCCCGGCTGCGTTCGCTCTCGGCAAACTCCGCCTCCTGAAAGTCGATCTTCGGCGGCGCTTCATCCGCGCCGTCGGCGCCCGCATCTCCAGCTCGGGCCGCGTTTGGCGCGGTGGCCCCCGGGCTGCCAGGCGGTGCCGCGCCGGGAACCCCTGAAGCGGCCGGAGCAGGCGGGTTCACAGGTTCCTCGCATCCTGGCAGCAGCGACACGCTCGCGCAAAGCAGCACAGACAAGCTAAGGAGTTTGGTCATTTCTTAGGACTCCGTGGCGGCGGCGCATTCTTCTGGGCATTGCCACGCTTGTCGGGGCCGGCGGCGGCTTGGGCGTCGCTCAGGGCGCGGAACGCGGTCGCCAGCACTTCCGCCTTCACGCTGACTTCATCAGCTTCCTGCTTCGGTTCGGTAATGGAGATGTTCTCCATGTTGATGATGCGGTCGAGTTGACCGACACCGTAGAAGAACTTGGCTACCTGATGGAATCGACCGGTCAGCTCCAGCTTCATCGGCACCCGCGCGTAGAACTGCTCCGGGATTTCTTCCTGCGGTGTCCATGCCGACAGGCTCACACCGGACACGTTGGCAACCGTCTGGAGGGAACTCAAGAAGGACGGATACTCCGTAGTTTGTGGCAGGATCTTCTGTAGCTCGCGTTGACGCTGTTGACGATCCGTCAGCTCTGCCAGATCCTTTTGGAAGGCGAACTCGTTCTTCCGAGCTTCCGCTAGCTCCTCACGGAACTGCCGCTCTTTGCCTTGGGAAGCTTTAATACTGCTGGCTAGCTCGCCGTAGAAAACGACGAAGTAGGCAACGCCAACCAGCAGAATGAGCCCGGTACCGATGCCCAACTTGGCAACAAGAGGCAGCCTGGCGAGAGCAGAAGGTTGCGTGGCCATTAGTACCTCACCTCTGCTTCGAGTTCGAAGCGCACCACTTCCAGCCCGCTCTCACGATCCTTTTCCTTCTTTGCCGGCAGCAGGCGAACGTTGAAGAACAGGCTGGAGAGGTTCATGCGCCGCGCCAGTTCGCTGACGTCTTCTCCGTCTCGAGCCGTGCCTTCTAGGCGCACCTTGCGACCCGTCTCGACGAAACGTCCAAGCCAAAGCCGCCGTGCGTCCCAGGATGGGTTGTATACAGCCAGAGGGTTCTCCTTGCGGATCTGGCTGAGGCGATCCGGATCCACACTGGGTCCGCGCCCCGGAGTCAGAATGCGCGCCAGCTCCAACATCACCGACGTCGGGCCCGTGCGTGCGCTCTGGAGCTTGGAGATCGCGTCTTCACGGGCGCGCAGCTGCCCAAGCTCTTCTTTCACCTTGGAGTGATTGACGACCGCCTTCTTGGCGCGGTCAATCTGCGTCTGGAGCTCCGCGTTCTTGCGGTTCTGGTCCTTAAGCTCTTCGGCCTTGAACCCGTGATACGCAAACAGCGCTCCGACCTCCACGAGAAACAGAAACAGCACTGCCAGCAGCCAAAGCTGGCTGCCCTCGCTGCGCTCTGCCCGCCTCTTCTGCGGGAGTAGATTGATGCGAATCACGCGCGGGTCTCCTTTTCCTTGCGCAAGGCAAGGCCCAAGGCGACGGCCAACTGCGCCGCGGACTGCTGCACGACCGCGTGGTTGATATCCTTCGAATCGACCACGATGCGCTCCATGGGCGACCACACTTCGGTGGGCACGCGCGCGCGACGCTCGATGGCCTGTGCCAAGGCGACCAGATTGGCGGAACCACCGGTGACGAAGATCCGGCCAATCTCAGCTTCGCCGCTCGTCGCCATGAAGAAGTCCAAACTCCGCTGGATTTCTGCGGCAATGGCGTCAGAAACGGACTCGATGATCTGGACCACCTGAGCCGGCACCACGCCGGCGCGGTACGGGTCATTCGGATCCGCCGATCCTCCGCACTTGTAGGCCTCGGCTTGCTCGAAGGGCACGCCGAGCTGCTTCTGGATCTCGTCGGTGATCACGTTGCCACCGTTGGCGATCTCGCGAGTGAAAGCACTCACGCCGCCGGCGATGATGTTCAGGGAGGTCAGGCTAGCGCCCACGTTGATCAACGCAATCGTCTGATCCGGAGGCAAGCCTCGAGAAAACTCGAATAGATTTTGCACCGTGAAAGCGTCGATGTCACAGATGATCGGCTTGAGCCGCGCGTCACGTGCCAACTGGGCGTAGTCGTTTATTTGATCGCGCTTAGCAGCGACAAGAAGCAAGTCCATTTGGCTGACTTCCGCGCGCTTGCGCAAGACCTGGTAGTCGACCTGCACGTCCTTGATGTCGAAAGGGATGTGTTGCTCGGCTTCCCAATGGATCTGCTCGTCCAGCTCCGCGGCCGTCATCATGGGCACGCTGATCTTTCGAATGATCACGCTCTGGCCGGAGACGCTGATTGCGCATTCCTTTTGTCGGATCTTGGCGTTGTGGAAGACACGTTGCAGCGTCTCGATCACACCGCTCGGGTCCATCACCTGGCCATCAACGATGGTCTGCGCCGGGAGCGCGCCAATACCCAGCTTCTGGAGCATCAGTCCCTTTCGGGTCTCCTTCAGCTGGCACACTTTGATCGCGCTCGTCCCAATATCGACCCCGATCAAGTTTTTCCCTTCGCCCATGTCGCCTCGCCTTAGCCCGACCGGCCAGCATCCGCCGTATCGCAGCGGCGCGAAGCGGTGGTTTTCTGGGGAATTGTCGGTGTCATAGATCCTCGACTGGCTCCGGGGCCCGGGGCAATGCCCAAGTCTCACGATAGCCCGGGACAAACTTTGGCACTGTCCTGGAAAAGACGCCAAAAAAGGGGAGGCAATCTTTTGCTGTCCGGGCCGGCTGCGCCGGGAATCCACGCACCGGGTCAAGGGGCTAGGTGGATGTAGTTCCGTGTCAGATGCCGGTTCTGGTTATCGAAGCGTCCGTTTTTTTCCGCTTTGCGCGCAGTTGTGCAAGAGCTAAGGGCCTGAGGCTTTCGACATGAGGCGCATTGGCTATGTACTGCTGCTGGCTTTGGCCAGCCTTTTGTCGACCCCTGACGGCTTCGCGGCGTCCAAAAAGCCGAAAACCCACACCGTCTACCCGGGCCAGACGCTGGGTGGCATCGCCAAGCGCTACAACGTCGAGCTCGACGCGTTGTGCAAGGCCAATGGCATCAAGCGCAAAGCGCCGATCCGCCCCAAACAGCGCCTCGTTATCCCACTGAAAAGCGACAAGGACGGGACGGAGACGGCCGCCCTCGTGCGAAAGCTCGAGCAGGAAGCTCGCGAGAACGACGCCAAGCCCGAGAAGAAGGTTTCAGCCGCAAAGACGCGCGCCGAGAAGCGCGAGGGCGCGAAGCGAGCCGCAGAAAAGCAGAGCACCAAGGCAGACGGCGGCAGGAGCACCAAGGCCAAACGGTCCGCCAAGACCAACAGCAACAAGACCAACAGCAAGAAGGCCAACTCCAAGAAGCAAGAGCCGACCTACGCCAAACGTCCGCGGCGCAAGGGCTATTTGACCCTCAGCGGTACCGTCGGCAGCTGGAAGGGTGTCGGCGTCGATCGCAAAGGCCGCGTCCCGAAGAAGGCCGCGGACGGGGTTGCGAAGGTGTTGGCGTCCTGGCGCACCGGCCAGCGGGAGGATATCCACAAGCGCCTGATCCGGATGCTGGTGCGCGTCAGCGATCACTTCGGTGGGCGACCGGTTCGCGTCGTCAGCGGATACCGACCCTACCGTGCTGGCCAATACACTGCGCACTCGCGGCACAATGAGGGCAGCGCCGTGGACTTCTTCATTCCGGGAGTGCCCAACGAAGCAATTCGGGACTATTGCCGGACTCTCCCCAATGTCGGCGTGGGCTACTACCCGAATTCCACGTTTGTCCACTTGGACGTACGCGAAGTCCGGACCTACTGGATCGACTATTCCGGACCCGGCGAGGCTCCGCGCTACGCAAACGCGGGCGGCAAGGATCCTGGGCCTGCAGCTCCGACGCCTGCCCCGAAGCCGGAAGCCGAGCCCGAACCCGAACCCGCGAAGACGGAAACCGAAGCTTCCGAAGAACGCGACGCCCGCAAGAGCAAGGCGCAGCCCGAGCGTGGCTAACGTGATCCGCCGCGCCGACGCTTACGCACGACCTGCGCGTCCGGTTCCGTGCGCAGGATAGCGTTGGTCTTGGCGTCGCGATAGCGCACCTGGCGCGTGAGCTTGCCGGCGGCCAAAAAGCCCGCGTCGGGATCGAATAGGTAGCGCACCTCCCGCACCTCTCCGGGAGCCGCGCGCGATTTGCCTTCGGGGTCCAGCTCCGAGACCCACTCGCCGATGCGCTCCGGGAGCGGGTCTAGCTTGCCCAGGCGCTGGTCAGCGAAGCCGGGGACGAAGCGCATCATCAAGCTCACGTAGATGGAGATGGCGACGACCGCCAGCACAACTAGGAATCCGACCAGCACCAGGAATCCAGCGAACGCTAGTTACACAGCGCTTCGAGCTGCGACTGCCAGTTCGGAGAGTCGCAAGTTAGCGCCAACTTAGTCTCACCCAAGGGATTGGGGCCGTGCGTGCACACACAATACAGCCCCCCGGATTGGGGCGCGCACTTTCCGCCCCAAGTGTCGCAGTCAACGCTGCAATAGCCACCGGGAGACGCGCCGACGCTGCATGAGCCGCTGCCACCAAGGCACTGTCCAAATTTGTCGATTACCGGGTCGCACTCCGGCGCGAGTTCGACTTCTCCGCTGAAGGAGCAGCTGATTGGCCGTCCAAGCGCGCAGTCGATGATGTCCTCGAACTCGTTGAAACAGCCTTCTGCCGACGCGATTTTCACCGCCTGTTGCAATTCGTCCTCACAGTTGAAGCTCGGACAGGGAAGGGTCGCTGCCTTCGCGCAGAACGCCTTGGCCTTCTGATCGAAGCTCAGCCCGCCACCGCTGCCGCCGGTGTTCACACCTCCGCTGCCTGCGCCGCCCGTCGCGCCGCCTCCGGTGCCGGCGCCACCGACGTTGTTGCCGCCGGTGTTTGCGCCGCCGGTCCCGACGGCGCCCACGCCACCGGAGCCCGGAGGGTCCGTCGCCTCCGTCTTGCCGCCGCACGCGGGAAACAGAATCAGAAGCGCGCAGAGCGTACAGGTTGCTCGATTCATCGAACAGATTCTCCGAACGGCACTCGGACTGCCGCGTTCATGAGACAGCTTGGCACACACACTGCCGCTGGTGCAATCCGGAGCGGAAGTCAGGATTCAAAGTCGTCGCCCAGTGCTTCCGCATAGCGCACAGCAGCCGGGATTTGATCGGGCTCGGTCCCGCGCAGGAAGATGTGCCACCGCTCGCGACGCACCATCGTATCGCAAACGCTGACGTACCAGGCACGGGTTGGGTTGTCCGCGCGCGTGCGCCAAAATAGCCGGGGAAAGTCCCGCGTCAGGTGCGTCCACAAATCCCGCCCCACGCCCTCACCCCGGGCCGCGGGTTCGACGGCAAATTTGGATAAATAGGGCGCAATTGGCGTGTCGCAGACCACAGCCGCGCCGCGGTATTCTTGCTCAACGTACACCGCGCGCGGCTCCGCACCGAAGAAACCAGCGCCGAGCTTTCGCTCGAAACTCGCTTCGAAGAGCCCGCTCAGGCGAGACCGCTCCACGCTACCGTAGCTGTCGTGGCGCGCGATTTCACTGCCGCGTTTGATCAGCGTTCCTGCGCCGCGCACCGTAAACAGCTCGCGCAGGAGGTCCAAGGGGGACGTAACGCTCACCATCAATCCGTCCACGCGCATGACCAACTCTTGGGCAAGACTGAGCAGCTCTCGGTCGAGCTTCCCGAGCAGCTCGCCATGCAAGAGCTCCGCGTCTGTCTTGAGATTGACTAGCGAAAGCGTGTTGCCCTCGAGGGCAAGCTGCCAGGTCTCTGCCCGTGCCATCCGCCGCTCGCCTTGCAGTGCGAAGCCGCCCCGACGACGGATTAGCGCGAGCTTTCGGGTACCCAGTTGAGCGGCCAATTCCGAAACCCATCGCTGGCGCGCAGCATCCTCCGCCTGGTCCAGCGCTATCACAGGCAGAACACCGGCGCGGAGCTGCGTCGTGATAGCGGCGGCAGCTCCGGAGCCCACGGCGACGCGCTCCGCGGAAACGCCCACCTGCTCCAGCCTACGTAACAGTCGAACGGCGCTGGCATCAGCGCTCGCGGGATCGAGCAGTCCCAGCACCAGCGGGGCGGAAAGCCCCAGCTCCGTCAGGAATCGAAGTTGTTCGACGAAACCTGACAAGCCCTGTCGGATCACCGGCGCGCCCGGGAGCACGATCGCAAAGCTCTCCTTTGGCAGGTTCCGGAACAAGCGCAGGTAGAACTCCGCCTCGGCGCGCTTTCCCGTGCTCTCGAGAAACCTGAGCACAGCTTCGGCAGCTGGGGGCGGGGGCACGGAAGGCGCGGGCACGAGAACTTCAGACATATTGTCGGGCAGGACGCTGGGGCGGTCGCGGTCGCTTTCGCCGAACGTCGAGCCGCTTGCTTTCGCGAAACGGCCGGAAGGCTAGCACCAGGCCTGGGCCAACCTGCAGCATTTGTTGCGGGATTGGCGCCCCAAATCCTGACCGCATCGCCCCGTCCGACTTTTTCGTTATCATCCCGCGCCATGCATGTGGGCTTGGTAACGGCGCCAGGAGTCCTCGGACAGTTTGTGGCACGAGCGGTCGAACCCGCCGGGCACAGCTTGTCGGTTGCGCCGGACTTGAATGCGCTCTTGGAGCAGAGCGTCGAGGCCGTCCAGGTCGTTCTCTTCGCGCCCATCGTGGGCGGCATCGCGGCGGAGGATGCGCTCGGTCGCGCGCGGTCTGCCGGCATTGCGCCGGAGCACGCCGTATACCTGGGCTTGGACGTGCGGAGCTGCGAGGACGCCCGCCGCGCCGGATTCTTACAAGCCATCCAGCTGCCGTTTCAGGCTCAGGAACTGCTCCGTGTCATCGAGTCCTCGGCAGAAGGCAAACTGACGGTGCTGCTCGTTGACGACAGCGAGCTGATCCACAAGCACACCGTCCCGATGTTGGTGGAAGCCGGCTATCGGGTCGAAGAAGCCTGGAACGGCAAAGAGGCGCTGGCGCACATCGCAGACTCACGTCCGGATCTCGTGCTCTCGGACGTCGAGATGCCGGAGATGGACGGTTTCACACTGTGCCGTACCCTCAAGGAGCAGGAGGGCACCTCAAGCATTCCCGTCGTGATTTGCTCGTCTCTGGGTGAGACAGCCGACCTGGAAAAGGGCTTCGACGCTGGAGCCGACGACTATCTGGTCAAGCCGGTGGTCCCCGAAGAGCTCATCAGTCGACTGCATGCACTGCTCGCCACGCGCATGATCAGCGCTCGTGAGCACGTCTTGGTCGTGGACGATTCCGCTGCGGTGCGCCACTTGGTCGCGGATTGCCTGCGCCGACAAGGCTTCCGGATCGAGACTGCCGTGGACGGCCAGGATGGCTTGGAAAAAGCGGTCGCGGAGCCACCGGATCTCGTGCTGACGGATTACGACATGCCGCGCATGACGGGGTTTCAGTTCGTTCACGCTTTGCGACGTGACGATACGACCCGGGACGTGCCTATCGTCATGCTCACAGCCCGAGACACCAAGCGAGATCAGGCGCAAATGCGCGCCGCAGGACTGACCAGCTATTTGGTGAAGCCGTTCTCGACAGACAAGTGCATCGCCATCGTCGAACGCGTACTCGCAGAATCGCGTCTCTCTCGGTACAAGGAGGCGAGTCGGCTGTACATCAGCGAAGGGGCCGTTCGCGCCGCCGAGGAGCTGTCTGTGAGCGGCATCAAGGGCGAGGCGCGTGCCCGTGAAGTCGATGCGACGCTGCTCTTCTCCGATATCTCGGGATTTACCAGCATGAGTTCGCGCATGAGCCCCAAAGACGTGGTGGCGATTCTGAACGCCGCGTTCGACGCCCTCTGCATCGTGATCAAGGAGCAGGGCGGTGACATCGACAAGTTCATCGGGGACGCCATCATGGCGGTATTCGAAGATCGCCCGGAGTTTGACGAGCCCCACGTGCTCCGCGCCGTGCGCGCCGCGTGGGGCATGCAACAAGCGTTGCTGGAGTTCAACTCCACGCGAGAAAAACCTCTGGTGATGCGCATTGGCCTCAACGCCGGCCCTGTGGTCCGCGGCGACATTGGTTCGCGATTCGTGCGCCGCGACTACACCTGCATCGGAGACGTTGTAAACCGAGCGCAACGCCACGAATCCAAAGCGCCTCTTGGTGGAGTGCTCATGAGCATGAGTGTGCACGAGCGGGTCAAAGACCAAGTCCTCGCGGAAGAAATGACCGGACTTACGTTCAAGGGAATCGACGAGCCTCAGAGTGCGTTCGTGCTAAAGGGTTTTGTGTAGATCGAAATGAGAGTTCCAGTTTTGAAGAGTCACTTTCGAATTGCGTTCGGCACGGCCATCGCCTGTGTAGCCGGGGCGAGCGCGTTGTTTGCCTATACGAGCCGAGCCGGAGCCGGGCCGGCCAAAGCCAGCCGCTACCCTTACGACCCGGTCTGCGACTGGGGCCGGGTGTCCAATGGCAAAGGCATGCTGGTTCGTTGTCTGACCAAGACCGAGTCCGCGGCGCTTTCCGCGGCGGGCGGTAGCTCGACAGCACCATCGGCAGCACCATCACCTGCGGCCAACAATGTCCCAGTGAGTGCCGACGTCGCCAGCGTTACCGTAGACCAGGGCGCGCTTCCGGTTGCGCAAAAGAAGCTCAGGGAAGCCAACTCACGCTTCGCGGAATGTGTCGAAAAGGAGGGGGGGCTGAGTGCCACGCGCGGCGAAGTCCACGTGCGGTTCCTGGTACGCGCCCGGGGTCGCGCAGAGGGTGTCAGCGTGTCAAAGCGCGTCGGTGTCGGAGAATCTGCGGCGCGCTGCGTGGCACACGTGGTCGACCGCCGCTGGGTGGGGACGCCCGCCGCCCCCATCGTGGGAGGCACAGCCGTGATCCGCCTTGAGAAGCGTTGAAAGAAAGCCGCCTGGGCGAGGCAATGCCCTGCTGCGGATTCCCCACGCAGCGGTCCCAGCTATTCGGGGTAGAGTCCCCACGTGGCCATCCGCGTCCTCGTAGTCGACGACTCCGCGTTCATGCGCGGGGCCATCGCGCGCGTATTGGACGCCGACGACCGCTTCGAAGTCGTGGGACAAGCCTCTGATGGCGCGAGCGCCGTCTCCTTGGCGCGCGAACTGAAGCCCGACGTCATCACGATGGACTTCAACATGCCGGGCATGAACGGGGCCGAGGCAACACGGGCCATCCTGGCCGAACGCGGACAACCCATCGTCATGCTCTCTGCCCACACGCGCGAAGGCGCGACCGCAACCGTCGAGGCGTTGGCAGCCGGAGCGGTTGACTACGTGGAGAAGCCAGGAGGCGAAGTCAGTGCCAACCTCAGTGGGATCCGCGAGGCCCTGATCGAAAAACTTCTGCAAGCCGCTGGAGCCAATGTGCGGGGTGGCCCCCCTGCCTCCATGCCGATGTCGCAGCCGCTCTCTTCCAGTCGGCGCACCGCGCGACAGGACAAGCCCATGCCAGCCGGGCAACGCCTGGTGGTCATTGCCTGCTCCACGGGCGGCCCGGCAGCGCTCGTGGAACTGCTGCCAAGCCTGTCCCTGGGCAAGCGAGGCAGTTTGTTGATTGTGCAACACATGTCTGCCGGCTTCACTGAGGCGCTGGCTGCTCAGCTCTCGGAGCACGCTGGCTACGCAGTGCGCGAGGCCAGCGGCGGTGAGGAGCTGACTCCAGGGTCCGCTTGGGTCGCTCGTGGCGGCGCACACCTCTTGGTGGATCGCAGCGGACGCCTGGCGCTGTCCGATGCTGCCCCCGTGCACGGAGTGCGCCCTGCAGCGGACGTGACCTTCCAAAGTGCCGCACAAGTCTTCGGCGCCCGCACCATCGGAGTGGTGCTCACCGGCATGGGTCGCGACGGCGCTTTGGGACTTGCAGCAGTCAAGTCCGCCGGCGGTCGAACCCTGGCGCAAGACAAGGCCTCTTCTACGGTTTACGGCATGCCGCGCGCCGCGGTAGAGCTTGGCGTGGTTGACGAAGTCCTTTCCCTCGCACGGGTCGGGCGCGCGATCACGACGCTAGTCACGAGCTGAGCCATGAACGGACCGTCCACAGACGCGCGCCCAAGCTGCGCTCAGGTGTACCAAGACAAACGCGCCAAGCATGAGGCGGCGGCGGAAGACATCGCGTCACGTTCTCGCCTTGTGTCAAACCTGCGCGGACTGTCATTCGGCGTCTTCGTCATTGCGGCACTGTGGGGACTCTTTGGCGGTGCGCCCCAGACCGGTGGGTTGATCGCGCTTGGGGGTCTGGTTGCATTCCTCGCGCTCATCACTGTGCACGGGCGCGTGCTGGCTCGTGAAGAGACGGAGCGACGCTTCGCACTGGTGAACGCACACGCCCTAGCCCGCGTGACCGGACGCTTTCGCGAGCTGCCCGAAGACGGCTCCAGTTTGAAACCGGCTGCTCACCCCTATGCCGACGACCTGGACGTCTTCGGTCCTGGTTCCTTGTTCCAGCGCTTGAGCACTGCGCATACGACGCTCGGCAAGCGCCATTTGGCGGCGTGGCTGTCGGTGCCGGCGAGCCCGGAACTGATCTCAGCGCGCCAGGAGGCCGTACGTGAGCTCGCGCCAGCACTGTCGCTGCGTCAGTCCTTGGAAGCGCTGGCGCTCTTCGCCGTAACCGACCCGACGCAATCGACAGCGGGCAAGGTCAAGCGTGCTCCGGATCCTGAGCCCTTTGTGGCATGGGCAGAAAGCGCTCCAACCCTGCTGTCCAACACCGCGCTCGTTTGGGGCAGCCGCATCCTGCCGGTCCTGACGATGGCGGCATTGGCCGGGTTGATTTGGGCAGGGCTTCCAACCTGGGCATTCACGCTACCGCTGATCGTACAGCTGGTGATCTTGTACAAAACCCGCGACGCAACGTCGCGCGCGTTCAACGCCGTGTCTACGTCCGAGGGTGCGTTTTCACGCTACGGGTCGATGTTGCGTCTGGTGGAGGGGCAGTCAGTCGAAGCGCGCCTACTTCAGGAGCTAAAGGCTCAGCTGACCGCTGGGGGCAAATCTCCCTCCCAAGCCATGCGAGTCCTCGGGCGCGCTGTGGGCTGGTTCGAGCTGCGCCACAACGGACTGGTCCACCCCTTCGCGAACGCCCTATTGCTGTGGGACGTGCACTGCGTGCTGATGCTTGAGGCGTGGCAGCGGGAAAGCGGGAAAGCGGCACGCATGTGGCTGGAGCGCTTGGGCGAACTGGAAGCACTGGCATCTTTTGCTGCGTTTGCCCACGACGATCCAAAGACGTGTTTCCCCAGCGTCGAGGCGGACAAGACGCTATTCGAGGCCCGCGCACTGGCGCACCCGCTGCTCGAAGCCGACAAGCGCGTCGAAAACGACGTCACCCTGCCCAGCGGTAGCACCTCGCTACTTGTAACGGGTTCGAACATGTCGGGCAAAAGCACCATGCTACGCGCGATGGGCCTCGCAGCGGTCATGGCCCAATCCGGCGCCCCGGTATGCGCCGAAAGCCTGCGCCTCGGTCCCTTCGCGGTGCGCACCAGTATTCGTATCAGCGATTCTCTAGAGCGCGGCGTGAGTCATTTCTACGCAGAGGTCGAGAAACTAAGCGCAGTGATGAACGCCACGGCCGGTGGTCCCCCGGTGTTTTTTCTGCTCGACGAAATCCTGCACGGGACGAATTCAAGGGAGCGCCAGATCGGCGCTCGCTGGGTGCTCGCTGAGTTGCTTGAGCGCGGTGCAACAGGCGCAATATCGACGCACGACATGGAACTGTGCCGCCTTCCGGAGGAGCTGATGCAAAAGGTCCAGCTTGTGCATTTCCGTGAGAACGTGAAGGACGGAAAGATGACCTTCGACTTCAAACTGCGCGAGGGCCCGGTGACAGCGGGCAACGCGCTACGCTTGATGCAACTGGCGGGCTTGGACGTGCCCCTGGAGTAAGCAGGTGTGGGCGGGCGCGCCGGATACGCTCGCACTCAGGACCTGGCGAGATCGAAGCGCACCAGCACTCGATCCTGTAACTTGATTGCACCGAGCATTGCTTTGAATGGCGCAATCCCCCACTTGCTCGGCGCGAACTCCACCTCGCCACGGACCCGACCATCGACTTCCTGAGCGTTGAGTTCGAGGGCGTGCTCCTGCCCGTGCAGACTCAAGCGTCCAGAAATGCGAAGGGCCGACGCGCCGGCAGTGATCGTGCCATGAAAAGTCGCTTCCGGATGACGCCCGGCATCGAGCACTTTATCGCGGATGTTTTCCTCGATCTGCCCGCGGTCCTTTGGCGACAGCGCGGAGGGGTCTGGTGTGCCCTCGCGCATGGCGTGCGCGACACGCAGGCTATGCAGGGCAAAGCTGGCTTCCACCGAGGTCTCGCCGGCCTCAACTGCGAACTCCCCTACGCGAATACACAAGTCGTGAGCGACGCGGGAGAGCAAGCCCTCCTTGAAAGTGAACACTTCGACATTGCCACTGAAGGGCTTCCGTCCGCTCATTTTGGGTTCTCCATCTGGGTTTCTGCGACCCTTGCCGGGGCAACTGAGGGCAACTGAGGGCAACTGAGGGGCCATGGCGGCCCACGGCACCCGGCGGTAGCCTACAAGGTAGGCCTAGGTCGCACCTGAAAGTGTCCATGGTCAAGGACCGTTCACCATGTAATCTTAGAAGCTTATCGATTCTTGACGATGAAATGAGGGCGCGACTAGCCTGCAACGTGGGTTCCACTGGGGAGCATAGAGCCGACGGCGATCGGCACTGGCGGGCTTTCTTGGGAAACGCGGCATGAGCCGAGGGGTAGAGCCCAGTTGAGCGAATTCGACGAAAAAACGCGAGTCACCCAAGTGGTGCAGCGGCCTTCCGGAGACGAAGGTGATACCGGGAATGACTGCCTGGTCGTGATCTACACGAAAGAACCCGGTTTGCTCGGCAAGCGTTTCGTGATGGACAAGAACCCCATTCGCGTTGGGCGCGGTGCCGACTGCACCATCGTCCTGGAAGGCGACTCGGTTTCGCGACGGCACGCCCACTTCTCGCGACGCACTGGGCATTGGTACATCGTCGATGATGGGTCCACCAACGGCACCTACCTGAACGAAGAGCAGGTCTCTAAGGAAGCCTTGTTGAACAACAGCGACCGCATCAAAGTAGGCCCGACGATCTTGAAGTACTTGTCGGGAGCAGACGCCGAGGCAAAGTACCACGAAGAGATCTACAAGATGACCATCGTTGATGGTCTCACGCAGATCTTCAACAAGCGGTACCTGTTCGAGACTCTAGAGGGTGAAGTCAGTCGCGCTCGGCGGCACGACCGGCCGCTCTCGGTCATCATCTTCGACATCGACTTTTTCAAACGCATCAATGACCAATTCGGTCACCTTGCCGGAGACTACGTGCTCCGAGAGCTCGCCCGCGTGGTGGAAGCGCGCATTCGTCGGGACGAGTGTTTCGCGCGCTACGGTGGCGAAGAGTTCGTGATCGTGCTGCCTGAAACCGCTCTGGATGGCGCCACTTCCTTGGCGGAGAACCTGCGAGCCCGAGTAGCGGAGCACACCTTCATTTTCCAGGGAGAGCGCATCCCAACGGCGATCAGCATGGGATGTGCGCTGTTGGTGGACGCCGACAAGACCGCCACAGACCTGATCCAGCGCGCGGACGAGAAGCTTTACGAGGCCAAGCGCAGCGGACGCAACCGCGTCTGCTACTGACGGCTGGCACTGAGGCCCGGAGCGCACTAGCGTGCGCCACCTTGGGTTTTTCGGAAATTCCACCACCGCCGGAAGTCGAGCCCGGCCAAGACCAGCCGGTCATCCGCACGCGGCCACCTGGTCCGCAGTCGCGCACTTGGTTGACGCGACTTGCGCAGGTGGCGGCGCCCATGGGACCACGCCGGAAAGTCGATCTGCGTCGAGTTGTTCGAACGGACGCGGCGCCTTTCACCGTCGTCTACTCGACGGCTAAGGGTGCCAACGTTCTCGATGCGGATGGCAATCGCTACGTCGATCTCGCGGCGGGGTTTGGATCACTGCTGCTGGGGCATGCCCATCCGCGCATCACAAAGGTCATCGAACTCCAGGCCGCACGCCTGATGCAGGCTCTTGGCGACGTGTACCCATCGGAACCCAAGATCGCGCTGATGCAGCGCCTGGTCGAACTACGCGCGGAGCCTGGAAGCAAAGTCATCTTGGGTCAGAGCGGCGCGGATGCCGTGACCGCTGCGCTGAAGTCTGCGATCCTGCATACAAAGAAGAGCGGGCTGATCGCTTTCGAGGGCGCCTATCACGGTCTCTCCTACGCGCCCTTGGCTGCCTGCGGCTTTCGCGAGAGCTATCGCGCACCGTTTCAAGAGGTACTGGGAGCGCATACGCGCTTCGTACCGTTTCCGAGAACCGAGTCCGAGCTACCCCAATGTCTGGAGAGGCTACGCTTCGAATTGGCCCAGGGCGACGTCGGAGCAGTGCTATTCGAGCCAATATTGGGCCGTGGCGGCTGCGAGGTGCCGCCCGAAGAATTCGTGCCGGAACTCTTGCGCATGTGCGCACGGAGCGGTGCGGTGTCCATTGCCGACGAAATTTGGACCGGGCTGGGCCGCACCGGAGCGATGCTTTGTAGCGAGCGAGGCACCGAGGCACCAGACATCGTGTGTCTCGGCAAGGGGCTCGGTGGCGGGCTACCGATCAGTGCCTGCATCGGCCGGAGCGAGATCCTGGATGCATGGAGCCAGGCCGACGAAGTGATCCACACGTCGACCTTTTCGGGGGCCCCATTGGCCTGCACGACCGCCATCGCAACCCTCGACATCCTCAGCCGAGACAACTTGGTGCAGCGAGCGAAACGCGTCGGCGAGCAACTCCGTGACACGCTGAAAGCGCGCTACGCCGGACATCCAAAGGTGCGCGCGGTCCGCGGGCGCGGATTGATGCTTGGAATAGACCTGGGTGACGAGGCGGGTTCCGCAGCACGGGTTGCGCGTCGTTTGCTCGAGCGTGGCTACATCACCAGCACGGGCGGAGGTCTGCGGCAGGTTCTGATCCTCACCCCACCGCTCAATATTGCGGAGCCACTGCTACATCGCTTCGCAGACTGCCTGGCCGAGGCACTTTGAGCGACGTGGATTTCGTTGCCAAGAGCGACGCCCTGCACGGGCGGGTGCAAGCCTTTGCGCGGGGCCAGGGCGACGACGAATTTGAGGCCCTTGCCCTGGAAATCGCGCAATTCCAGGCCCGCAACATCCCGGCATATGCACGACTACTGGAAGCGCGGGGCAGCACGCTTTCCAGCTTCGCCGACATCGTGGCGGTGCCGACGGACGCGTTCCGCCTCGCCCGCGTGGCAGTGCATCCAAAAGCGATGGACCAAACGTGCTTCGTGTCCAGTGGGACGAGCTCTGCGGCTCGCAGCGTCCACCCGATGCGCCGCTTGGACACGTACCAAGACCTAGCCGTACGCTTCGCTACCGAGAAGCTCGTAGACGATCCCCATTCCCGACGCGTGGTCGTGGCGCTCGCACCGCATCCGGGTTCGCCACCTACATCTTCATTAGGATGCATGATGCGCGCGTTGATGGTCGCCCTTGATGGTCGTGCGCTCAGCGTGGATCCTGACGGCGCGCTGTTCAACCCCGACAGCCTTGAGCGTTGGCTCGTTTCCAATCAGGGCTTGAATTTCGCCGGACTTGAGCGCGCGGCGCGCATGGCCTTAGAGCGACAGGAGCCACTCTTGATTCTCGGAACTTCCCTGGCGCTTGTGAACTTACTGGATGCCCTAGACGGCCGCACTCTTCGCTGCCCACGCACCACCACCGTGATGCAGACCGGCGGAACCAAAGGCCGCAAACTACGCAGCACAGCGCCAGACATCGCCCAAGGTGTGGCCCGCGCTTTGGGCATCGGCGTAGAACGCGTCGTCAGCGAATACGGCATGACCGAGCTCGGCAGTCAGGCCTACAGCGATAATCTTCGCACGGGCACAAACACCACGGCATTCACGCCCTCCCCTTGCTTGCGGATCACACCGGTTGATCCCGTGCGCCTGCGTCCCGTGCCCGACGGAGAGCCCGGCCTCGCGCGCTTCGTGGATCTCTGCAATGTGGACTCCGCGGTCTGCGTGCTCACCCAAGATTTGGTCGTGCGCACGGACCAGGGCGTGGAGCTGCTGGGCAGGCGACCCGGCGCACCCGCCCGCGGCTGCTCCCTAGATCTGGAAGACTTGATCTTGCACCGTAGCGCTCCCCAATCATGACGACGGCCATCGAAGAACGCCGGCAGCGCGTTTTGCAACTCTTGGACGCGGCACGGCTCCTGGCGGATCCAGCCACGCCTCTAGGGCAGCGAGCCCGCCTGGAGCTGCCCCAAGAGACCGGCCTGTCCCCGGAGAACGTCGCGCTCTGCCTCGAACAACATCTCGAAACCAAAGTCGCAGCAAGGGATCTCGATGCGCTATTGGCCAAGTCGACGCCATGTCGCAAGGCCCATGTCCTGCTATCAGCCAACGTCTTCACAGCTCCGCTGCGCGCGATCAGTTTGGCGGTGTCGCAGTCCGCACGAGTGGATGTGCGTCCGTCACGGCGGCAGCCGCTCTTTACACAACTATTGTGGGAAGCGAGCGGCGGTGCTTTTCGGGTCGTGAAGGAACTCGGCCCGGCACCTGAGGACCACGTGTGGGCCTATGGCCGCGACGAAAGCCTTGAAGCGGTGCGCGACGAAATGCCCGCGGGAGTGGTGTTCCACGGACACGCGAGTGGTTTCGGGATTGCTGCGGTCACTTCGGAGTCGGGAGAGAGCGCGTCGAAGGTCGCGACCGCACTGGTTAGTGACGTTTTTCCCTTTGACCAACGCGGCTGCCTGAGCCCGCGCATTGTCCTCGTGCGCGCCACCACGGCCTGGGCGCGCGATCTTTGCCAAGAAGTCGTGCGCGCGCTTTCGGCGGCGAACCACGACGTGCCGCTGGGAACTTTATCCGAGGATGAGGCCGCGGAACTGACCCGCTACCGCGACACTATGACCTACACCGGCGAACTGCTACATGCCGGCAAGAGCGTCATTGGCTTCGACGAACGCGGCAACGTTCTTTTGCCTCCCGTGGGGCGCAACCTGCACCTGACGTGCGTTGAAGATTTCGGCAGCGCGCTGGCGACCGTCACGAGTCACGTCACATCCGTCGGCGCTCCAAGCGCACTGCATGCTGAATTCGCCCAACTGCTACCGCGGGCACGCATCGCGCTTCTGGGCCAGCAGCAGCGCCCACCCCTGGACGGACCTGTGGACAAGCGACCGGTCGCCGAGGTTCTGTAACGCGGACCTGGTATCCGGGGCTCTGAGCGTCGGCTTCGCCGGGGTGATCGGTGCGCCAAAAACAGTTTGTATGCAAATTGATTTTCACCCACGCGGAACCCTTGCGCGGCATCGATGGCGTTGCCAGCTCTGTGCCCTCCGAGGCGTCCCATTCGGCGGTTTTCACCCACGCGGAACCTTGCGCGGCAGCGGTACCCGCCGCCATCCGCACCGCTACCGGATCGACGCGCTCGCCGTGCCCGCAGCGCCAGCGACAACTGGTGACGCTCCGGTCGGCACGAGCACGCTGTCCTTCGGACGGATCCGATAGAGCAGGCTGCGTAGGGGCGCCTCCGCCATGATGCCTTCCCAAGTCCGCCTCCGCGGTCGTTTCATCTGATCCGCCAACCCGTAGGGGAACCCGCTGAGAGGATCGGTGCGCTCGATCAGGATTGCGTGCTGATGGATCTTGCCGTCGTTCTTGAGCCCTTGGATGGCGACAATGTCCCCCGCTCGAAAGCGATCGGCGTGCTCGGTCAAAAACCCGAAGAAGCGCTCTCGTTCCCGAAACTTGATGCGCTCCTCCGGTGCCAAGCGCTCGTGCTCGAAGAGCTCGGTTCTCTCTCGCGCGAATTCCCCAAGAGCGAGCACCGCGCGCCTGTTTTCGATGCCAAAGGCGTTGAAGTCCAGTCGCCCCGCGCTCCGTTGCGGCGGCTCTCCGCGTGGCGAGTACCAGGTGTCGTTTGCACGCTCGAAGCTATCCAGCACGAAGTCGACGCAGACTTGCGGCGGATGTGGCCGCCCCTCGGAGTCGTAGACCGGATACCACTGTTCATCGAATTGGAAGCCCTGGCGCCCCGCCAAGTACGCGAAACGCCACGCGGGCCGGAGTTGCCCATCCCGGTCCGCCGTTTCTTCACCCCGGGGGCGGTCGAAGGGCAACGCCTCACGCACATACGCGTCCACGGCATGCCGCAGTCGCGTCAACGCTGCGCGCCGCGGCGCCTCGCTAGCAAGGTGCTTTTCGATGCGCAGTCGCCGCTCCTGCGGTTCCCGAAAACACGACAGGCTCAGGGCAGCCCCGTCGGAAGCCAGGGTGACTTTGGTCCATGCCGCACCAAAGCGCAGCCTAGCCAAGATGCCATCCTTGCTTGCGTGCTCCACTTCCATGCGGTCAAAGCCCAAGCGGTCCTGCAGCGCGCGTGCGTCACGATGCAGCGGTGCGTCCAGGGCGTCGCGGCTGGTGGCGACGCGGTCTCCAAACAGCAGCTCCGCACGGCTGCCATCAGCATGCTCATAGCGAGCGTCGCGTCCGCGGACGCGCTGCAACGCGTGGATGACCTCCCCGCGTTGCAGATAGATCGTATCTTCATCGAAGAGGTCCGTCAGCGCGAGACGCGTCACTAGCGCCAATGCTTCGATCGGGTCCGCAGAGTATACGTAGCCTTGTGGCAGCAGTAGCGCCCGGAGTGCCGGCCGGTCACCAGCGAGGGCGCGACGCAGGGAAACAACGCGCGCGAAGGGGCCGCGTTTGGCCGTGGCCCGCTGGACGCGAAGGGCGACCTCCGGCAGCTCCGCCGCCGGCGTTGGCTCTGGCTCGCGCAAGAACAGCATGGGTTCACCGCGAGCGCGCCCCAAGATCTCCGATCGCTTCGCTTCGAACTTGGCCGCTCCAGGCAGTGCTGCCGCCCGACGGATTTTCTGGCTGAGCACGCTGCAGCGCTCCAGCTGCTCGTCCCGCTCCACAGCCGCGCTCGCGGACACCGGGCTGGCACTGCGCGATGTGGGGCCAGGCGGTGCCTCGCGGGTGCAGCCCGAAAGCAGCACGCACAGACCGGTGGCGAAGCCCCAAAGCGGGTGTGTCATCTTCCCCCAACAAACGCTGCAGATCCCGGAAACAATCCCGCCCCGATTCTCACTCCGCGCCGCGTTGCTGCGCCTGGAACCGTTCGATATGCGGCCGTAGCGCCGCGATGGCGCCGGCCACGTCGGGAACACAAGTCGGCAGTGCCACGTCTTCGGCGCTGGCCAAGGCGGCGCCGTTTTCCACCATGTTGCGGGAAGCCCACTCGGTCAGTTCGCGCCACATGTCGCCGACAAAAATCAGCGGCACATCCGTCACGTGACGCACTTGCAGTAGCTGCCACACCATGAGCGTCTCAAGCGCCGTGCCAATCCCACCGCGCACGATCACGAACGCGCTGGACAGCCGCATGAACTGCGCTAGCCGCGAGTAAAAAGTGCGGTGCGTGTAGACCTTCTCCACGAAGGGATTCGCCCCCTGTTCGAAGGGCAACTCGATGCGCACACCGTAGGAACGCGTCTTGTTCTCGGGGTCTCCTAGATTCTCGCCTTCGTTGGCGGCTTGCATCAGCCCGGGGCCACCGCCGGTGACGATATCCACGCCCAGCTCCGCAAGGCGTCGAGCGAGTTCCTTAACCTCGTTGTAGGTAGGCGAACCGGGCTTGGCGCGCGCGGAACCAAAGATGGCAACGCGATAATACTCCGGACTGTCGGGTCGGATCTGCGACAACTCGTTGACCACGGACCAGAGCTGATCCACCGCCGTCTCGACAACTTTGAGCGTTGCAGCGTTCGCTGCAGGGCATGTTCTATCTTCGTCCATTACGCCTCCCTGGCAGAGGTTCGCACGATTCCATCCGCGAGCCGCTGCCCTAGGGCCGCAGCGGTGCTCTTTCTAGCCTGCTCGAAGGCTCGCTTCCCGGCCGCCAAACGAAAGGGCCCCACCCGTGCGATGCCATCGACGACCAGCGCCACCAGCCCGGGCCGCCGCGGTGGGTTCAAGGACGCACTGCCCTTCCGCCGCCATGGAGATCGCGACGCGAGATGGTGGTGCAGCACGCGCGCGCTTGCGTGGGCACCGGCGACGCCGGGCCGGTCGAGCACGCCCCCGTCGAGCAGCGGTCTGCCCTCCACCCACAGCGGGTGGAACAGCCCGGGCAGCGTGCAGGACGCCTGGATTGCGGGAGCCAGCGCGCCGCAGGACAACACACGCGTCTCGCGCGACAGCACGTCAAAGACGCTCAAAGCTGCCGGGACACGGCACGCCTCGAAACTCTGCACCGGCAACAGCTCCGAGAGCATCGCTCGGAAGAGCGCACCGCGCAACAGGCCGAACCCAACCCCCGGGTCCCAGAAGTCGTCCCGGCGCAAGCGCATGAGCACGTCGCGCTGCGCGCACGCGTCGACGCCCCCAGCCCACAGCCCGCCCACGAGTGCGCCTGCACTGGCACCGGTCACCCGCGACGGGAGCAGCCCCGCATCCTCCAAGGTCACCAACATGCCAGCGTGAGCGAAGAAACCAAAAAAACCAGCCGACATGGCCAGGGTGAATTCGCCTTCGCGCAGCCACTCGCGCAGGGTGGGACGTTCCACGACGCCGCACTGTATCAGAAGGTACCGCTACGCGGTCTTCGACCGCCACGCAGGCGTACCGCCGAGGCCGCCGCCGTCAGCACCGTGGCGGCCGGCTGAACCCGGTGCCAGTCAGTAGCGGCGCAGAAGCCACAACAAGACCAGGACCATCCCGGCGGACAGGATAGCGGCGGGCCCCCCCTGCATCAGAAGCCAGCCAGCGAGCAGCCAAGCTCCGAGTACCAGCGCCACCCTACCTCCGGCGCGCAGCATGTCCGAGGGAGCTTTGGTCAGCGCGGCAATCCGGTAGGCAACCCGCAACCACTGCCACGAGTCGGGGAATACGTTGAACGAGCCAATCGCGTCCAGGTGGGTCCACGCCGCACGCGCAAAACCCGCCCGTTCAGCAGGGTCCACGGCCCGAGAAAGGTTCACGACGTTCTCAGCAATCTGGTACGTCGGAGCAAGCGCAGCCGGGAGCTGGGGAACCACAACCTCTCGCAAGCCGACTTCCGCATCCGCGGTTTGCCCACGCAGCGCGTACTCCAGAGACACCAAAGTCAGATGTCGCGCAGTCGTGTGGTCGGGTTCGAGACGCAGCGCGTACTCTCCCGCTGCCAGGGCGCGGCCAAAGCAAAGCCGCGCGCGGAGCGCATGCGCCAAGTTGTAGAGCATCCATGGATCCGGCGAGCGCTGTTCGTAGTCCCTCAGCCACCACGCGGCGATCGTCCAGAGCGACGCATTGGTCAACACATAACCCACTGTTCCCCAGAGCGCATGGTGTCGGCGGATAAAGCGGTAGTGCAACAGGATCAGTGCAAGCGCGTTGATGATCCCGCCCGTGTCACCCACCGCGTCGAGGGTCACTCGGAGCGCCTCGACCGCAGCCGCGGGGTTTCGGCGCCGCACCCGCGCGATGTCGAGCGCTCCTCTGGTCCGTGCCTGCGCCCAGGAAGCTCCGAGACGCGACGGCGCTTCGGAATCGAGCACCCAACGATCGAGCATCCGCCGCGTTGCGCTGGCTGCGAGCGAATGGACCCGCCCTAGGGCAGATTCGAAGCTCTCGAGCGGAGCCCGCTCGTCGAACGCAAGGCGCTTGAGGGCCTTGAGCGCGGTGCGCGGTTTCTGCTTCGCTACTGCAAGTCTCACGTCGAAGAACGCGCGCACCCAAGGTTCGGACACGTCGGCGTGAGCACGGGCAACGCTCCGCGCTTCAGCGTAGTCAGACCGCTCAAGCGCAAGCTCAACGAGGCGCATGGCCGCGAACTGATAGGTCGGCATCAGCGCAAGCGCTCTGCGGTACTCCTTTCGAGCCCGGCGTGGCTTTCCGGCTTTTTCGAGAGCCGACGCGAGGTAGCCGCGAGCTATGGCACTCCTGGCATGGAGCCGCGCCAGAGCCTCCGCCGCACGCAGCTCCCGCGGGCCGTCGTCAGTGGCCTCCGCCCAGTCCGCGAGCTGCTGGTGTCCCCAGGCGTAGTCGGGATAGTCCTCCAGGACCGCGTCCATCAGCACAATGGCGCGCTGGACCTCGCCGAACTGGGCCCAAACCCACGCCTCACGACCCCGGAGCTCCGCTGGCACGTCCTCGCCGAAATGCTCCGGTCGACACGCCTCTAAAGCTTGTGATCGACGACCAGTGCGGGCAGCAATCATGACGCGCAGGTCGTGCGCTTCCACACGGTGAGGCTCAAGCTCGATGGCACGGTCGAGAGCTACAAGCGCGCCGTCCACATCATTTTGCGCCTTCGCCTGGGCGAACCGCAACCATGCATCCGTATCCCACGCGCGGTGTTCCAAAACATTGGCAATCAACTTCACTGCTGTCGCGGCGTCCGCGAGCTCCGTTAGTAGCTCCCATGGCGCGGGCGCACGCGGGTCCGCGTCGATGGCCGATCGTAGCGTGGCAAGGGCCTCGTCGCGGCGACCGACCCGCTTCAGCAATGACGCCTTCTGAACTAGCAACGTCACGTCGAGAGGCGCATGACGAAGCGCCCGATCGAGAACGTGCAGCGCTCCCACCATGTCGGCTCTTCGTTCCAGAACAGTACATAAGTCCAGGGTGGGTGGCAGAAACGCAGGATTGATCTCAATGGCCCTTTCCAGCGCGGC
Source organism: uncultured Myxococcales bacterium (assembly GCA_937872925.1). Taxonomy (GTDB): domain Bacteria; phylum Myxococcota_A; class Polyangia; order Polyangiales; family Polyangiaceae; genus JACKEA01. The sequence continues at coordinate 53,258 of CALMUT010000087.1, forward strand.
CACGGATTTCGACTCTTGGCCCGACGCATCGCTTGCTCGGGCGAGCCCCAACCAAGCCCCGGGCAGCAGCGGGAAACGTTCAGTCATCTCTTTGGCAACAGCCACGGCTGCCGCGGGCCGCGTTCCGTACGAGGTGTCGGCACCAACGCACCAACTGGCGAACAGGTCCGCGCGTTGGATGCGAGCGTTCTTGGCGCGTCGCGCCAGCTCGATCGGCTCGAAGTGTCCCAGTGCCGCTGAGAACCATGCGAACACACCGTCGCCGGTACGCGATTCGCGAAGCACGCGATCATAGCAATCCTCAAGCAGCGCCACCACTTCACCACTCCCACCCAGCATTCCCACCACAGCGGAGAGCGCCAGACCGGAGTCGGCATCCAGTTGCATGGCTCGCTGGTACTGCGCGCGTGCTCCCTCTCTATCACCGCTGAACTCTGCAACGCGCCCAAGCACAAGGGGACCGCTCGGATTCGACGGCTCCAAGGCCAACGCCTGTTGCGCATGCTGTCTAGCTCGTTCGAAGGACTTCAATTTCGACAACGTCAGGGCCAGCTCACGGTGTGCCCATGCGTGAGCTGGCTCGAGGGCCACCAGATGCTCGAGCGCCGTCAGTGCGTGATTCGGGTCCGATCCACTCAGGTGTTCGGCCAACAGCGTCTGCAGTGCGACGTTCTCGGGAAAACGTGCGGCCAGCTCAACCAGGTAATCCCGAGCAGCGTCAGGCCCATGCCCGATCAAGAGACGCTGGGCCACGGCTGCGTGCGCATCCGTGGCCAGGGGTTCGAGCGTCGCTACTTCACGCCACGACTGGAGTGCAAGGTCGCCGTCCCCTGCACACGCCGCCACTTCGGCAACACTTCGCAGCCACTCACTGCGTGGGGACACGGGTTCGGCACGCTGAAGGAGCTCCTGTGCGTGTTCCAGGTTCCCGTACCTGGCTTCGGCCCTTGCCGCGAAGCGGCACAGAGCGCCATCCTGCGGACGCGCCGCGAGCGCCATCTGCAGCACTTCGAAAGCCCGCACGCTCTGGTCGGTCTGCTCCAGCGCACAGAAGAGGGTAATATCTGGGCTGGAGCTTCGCTTTCGGCTCTGCTCGGCGCGACGCTCCAGGAACCGGATGCCCTCCGGCGCTCTTCCTAGTGACAGGTTCGCCCGGAAGAACGCGGTGGCTGCGCGTTCGGAGGTCGTATCGAGTGTTGCGGCCAGGCGGTAGAGGCCGAGCGAGTGTTCGAACTCGCGCAGGGTCCAATGGCACTCCGCCAACGCGGTGAGCGTTGCGGATCGGTCCCGCAACTGACGCGCTACACGACGCAAGAGTCGCATAGCCCGCGGCAGCTCCCGCGCGTCTCCAGACAATTCCGCTGCCAACAGCTCGCGAAACACAGGGTGCGCGGAGTCGTCGGCGTGGATGGCTTCCAACTCCTGCGCTACCCGTGCGCTGCTCGAGTTGGCACGCAGAGCAGAGAGTCGCTGCAGCAGCCATGTGGGTTCTCCGGGAAAGAGCACAAGGCCCGCATCGGCTGCGGCTAACTGTTCGAAGGGATTCTCGTCGTAGTTCGCCAGCGCGCGGCGGCCCAGAATCGCTAGTCGATGCCCGGGCGCTTGTTTCTGCAACTCCGAGGCTGCAGCGCTGGCGGATGCACGGTCGTGGACTTCCAGTGCTGCCTCAATGCGTTCCAAATTGGCATACAATTCACTCTCAGGAAGCTCCAAGCCATGCAGCCGGGCCGCTTGCTCAGCCGGTACGACGGCGAAACCGCGCGGCCCGTGCGCGGCATACTGCTCGAAGAACTGCACAGCAAGAACCTCGACCAGCGTGGGCAAATAGGGGTCGCGAATGAAGAGCGTGCCACGACGCAGATCGTAGCCGACGATGGCCTGCGCGTGGGCCGAGGTTGCCTGAATGGTATCGACGATGAATGGCACGCCGCGGTCACAGAGATCCACCGTCGCGTCCCAGGTCACGGTGAACTCGCGCGCCTCCCATCCCTGCTGTCTCGCCCACTCGCGACTCGCGTGAGCGCGCGTCCCGTCGTAGCAAATGCGATCCGCGATTGCCAAGTGGTCCGCACTGCACCGCCAGAAGCGTGCCAGGGCGGCAAGCGTCGCTGGAACGCAGGTCAGATGGTGCTGCCTGACAAAGGGAACGTCCAACAGGACCGTCTTCATCTGCAGGCTGCGAGCAAGGTTGTTGGCAATCTGCTCTTGAAACGGCGTCGATGCGCGCTGAGCCGCCGCGATCGCTCCCGCCGTGTCACCACGGAAGTAAAGAGCATCGGCTCGAGCACTTGCCAGGAACTGAAGGATTGGCTCTTCGGCCAACGGTAGGAGTTCCTCGGCGCGGTCCAGAGCGGCCAGCGTCTCGGGATAGTGTCGGAGCTGGAACTCCACGTGCGCCAGCGCCAGGTACAGCGCACCACTTTCGAAGTCGCCCACCCGTTCGCGCAGCACCGAGCACGACTCATCGAACTTGCCGTGAACCTGCAAGAGTTCCGCGAGATCCCGAACCCCTGCGCGAGATCCGGGCTGGGAAGCGACCAGGGCGCGTGCAAATTCCAGTGCCTCGTCATACCGATCCGCAGCGGACAGCACCCCTAGACGCAGCACCTCAGTGTGCGGGTCTTTAATTCCATGAGTGTCCGCGCGATCGAGCCACGAATGCGCCACGTCGAAGTCCCGAAACTCCGTCGCCAGCATGGCGCGGAGCCAGCAGTGGTATCGCTGCTCCTCATCGTCGACGTCAGCGTCGGGCGCATAGTCTCCAAGCCAGTGCCAGGCCGCGAGCGGCCCGCGCAGCTCGAACCACGCGGCACCCACCCAAAAACGCGCGTGTGCCGAACGAGGGTCTCTGCGGTACGCCCGCAGCGCGAGTCGTCGGGCAAGCCCATGCGCTCCCAAGTGGTAAGCAAGACGCCTACCGATACACAGGGAGTGAACGCTTCGCCAGCTGTCGAGCGGAGCGAACTTCGAGAGCAAACGGTGCGCCTTGGCGAAGGCCCCTGCATCGCACAGCCCATCGACTTGCGTGAGGATGTGCGCGTCGGGCTCGCCCCCATGCAGCCCCCGCCCGATATCCCCCTCAGTCATCAGCGGACGGCGAGTATTCTCCAATACAATGCCCCGTGCAAGCACAGCGCTAGCGCTAGCTCCGCCAATTGGCTCTTGCCGCGTGCACCCACGGAGTCACAAGACGGGGACGAGCCACACCGGTTTCCATCCCGGAGCGGCATGACGCGAATCAACCCGGTCGACCGTCGACCCGGGGGGCAAGGAGCATCGAGGATTGCCATAGAACGAAGGCGGCGAAGCCGGAGGCCCACAAGAGACCGGCGCAGACCAACAGCGTGACCTGCGCCGAGCCAAATAGCGGCGCGACCACTCGCAGGACAGCGCCGAGCGCCGTCGCCAGAAAACCCCACGCCACTGGCCGCGGCGCGGCAAGCATGCGACCGGTGTGTCCGAGAGTCACTCGCGACATCATTCCGAGCGTCAGGCAGCCAATCGCGCCCGCGGTCAGGCAGTGGGTCCACATCGAAGTGGGAACGATGCCCAGCGTGCCACTGATCCCGCGCAGCACCAGGCCTAGTCCGATGAAAGTATGGCCAACATGCAGGATCCATAACAACGGACTCTGCAGCGTCCGCTGACCCCGCCAGGTGTAGGCACGTGCGAATACCAGTACGCCAGTGGCGAGCGACAGCGTCGACACGACGCGCTCGTCCACAGCTGCGCCGCCCAGCAAAGCAACAATGACCGCACCGCCAACGGCTAACCAATCTAGGGTCGGATTGCTGCGCACTGACGGGTCGTCCAGTCCATTGCGGGTGAACATCGGCACGATGCGCGCCGTCACCAGCACCATCATGACAACGACGACGTCCACCGCCCGCAGCGGACCCAGACGCAGCCCCGGAACCGCATGGCCGGACGCCCCAAAATGCACCCAGGCGTCAGCGCAAAACAGCCCGAAGATCAAGACGGGGAACAGATAGTTTCGCTTGGAACGCGCAAGCAGAATCGGCCGGGCGATTGCGAAACAGAAACCCAGGAAGAACGCACCGTCCGCGATGGCGGCAGCGCTGTGCCCCAGCAGCGAGAGCACCCGGCCCAGCAGCCACAGCAGACCGAGCAGCGCAAGGGGCGCTCCTGTCGCTGTGTTTCTCCCCGTCCAGTTCGTCACGGCGGTGAGCAAGAACCCCGCGATGACTGCGCTCGTGAATCCAAAGAGCATCTCGTGGGCGTGCCAGACGTTGGCCCCTAGCCCACCGCCAACCTGGGTTTGCCCCGCGAGCACGAGCACCCACAGCGGCACCATCACCACCGCGTGCAGTGCCGCCAATAGAAAGAACGGGCGAAAACCCTTCGCCAAGATTGGGAGTGAGTCTCCGCGGCTTGGCGCGTCTGCGCCATGGACCAAAGAACGCGACATAAAATGGGGACCGGCGACTCAGGGACCGGCGGCGAAATTTAGTGCAACTTCCGCGGCGCTGAGGGCTGCGCAATATATAGCCACCAAATGATAGCTGCCAACCCAGGGGCGTGAATCCACGAACTCGTTCCCCAATAGGAACCCGTAGCTAGCATCCCAGTTGCTGAAATCCCCACTCAAGATGTTGTTCTTGATGGCCACGCCGTCGACGTAGAATCCGCTAGCCCCGTTGGCTGCGCGGGTGAATACCAGGTGCGTGACATTGGTGGAGACCGTGCCGAGAGGTGTCTGGATTTCCGGTGTTCCGCTAATGTTGGTGCTGGTGCGCATGCGCACGCCCCAGGAGTTGTCCATCTGCATGAGGGCAAAGTTGCGATCGTATTGGCCCTTCGAATTGCTGAAGACCCGAGCGTGGCCGCCCTGGGTCGTGTTTTTTGGCGTCACCCAGGCTTCCATCGAGAACGCTTTGGACTTCTTGCATTCGTCGAGCACCTTCTTTGGCTGCGCTGGATTCTCGATGCGCGTCTCGCTGTTCACCGTGAGTACGCCGCTGCCCCACGTCACATTGCCCACGTCCGCGATGGTCAGGTCGTAGGCCTTGCCGGGGCCCGTACCTTTGCCCTTGCTCCCGGAGGCACCGTCGAACCCGCCCAGCACCTGCGGGCCCCACGCGGCGCGCCCTGTAGTGGCATCAGGTGACGCATCCGCGACGGAGCCGGCGCTGCCCCCAGTAGCGCCACCGCCGGATCCCGACTGCCCGCCTGCGCCCGCGCTGCCACCGGCCCCGGAGCTCCCGCCGAGTCCACCGGCCCCAGAACTTCCACCAAGGCTGGCGTCGGAATTGACGACCGTTCCGCCCGTCCCGCTGTCGGGACTCGCGCTGCTCAACCCGCCGCCAGAATCTTCCAAGCTGCAAGCGACGACCGCGAGAAGCAACGCACCACATACGGTCCAGGAGCGCCACATAGGAACAAAGCGTATCACGGGGAGGCGGCCCGGGCGCGGCCGAGCCAGAGGGGCACAGCCAAGGCCGGAAGCGTCAGGAGGTCCGTCACATCCTGCGGGGGGTGCAGGCGCCGCGGCGCCGGGCGGGGAGGGCGCCCCCCAAGCAGCCCGAATCCCGCCTCAAACGGCCACTGCAAGGCACCCAGCCCCACGCGGTAGAGCTCCGCGGCAGCTGGATGCAGCTGGACCGCGGCAAACACCAGGGCGGTCAGCACGACCGCCGCCAGCAAGACCCGACTGCTGCGACGTACGGGCTTGCCGAAGACGCGCAGGCCCATCTCCCACAGGGCCTGCAGGAACAGCGGAAAGAAGACGAGCCCCGCAATGTCCGAGAGCTTTCCCGTGATCGCGGACGGCCAGAGTCTCTTGAACACATGATCGTTCAGTAGCAGCAGGGCCACGGCGCTCAGCACAACGGGATGCAGCAGCTGCTCGCCAACGATCGGCTGCTGCAACGGCGTATTGTCGGCGGTTTCCGCGGGCGGCGTCACGTCAGTCTTGAGTAACGGTCACAAATGCGTCGCTCGGCTCGTCTGCGCCTGAGCCTGAGATGACCGCAACAAGATCGTAGTCGACGTGAACGGTCTCGTTTGGATGCCCATCGACCATGCTCAGCTTGACGGTGTAGCCCGCCGCACACTGTTCTTCGACGCAGGGCACGTTCGCACTGGCGTGTAGCGATGAATCCTCGATCTCGCCGTCCGTGTTCACAGCGTCCGAAGCGCGTTCGATTTGTTCCCGTAGCAAGGAGCCGTCATCCGCCAAGATCTGTACACGCACCGCCCCTGCCGGCGAGGTGATCGCGCTGTCCCAACGGATGTTGCCAGAGACGGATACCGTATGCCGCTGACTCGAGCGCACCGTGAAATGACGAACGTCTTCGGGTTGGTTCGTATCCAGTCGAACGTCCGTGACCGCCGACTGGTCTGACAAGCTCCACTCTGCCGGGCTGGTCGCAAGGGAGGCAAGCGCAGCCAGCACCACCCCCGCGCCGCTCAGTCCACGCCTCCAGGTGTCTTCGCGCATGCCTAGGTGTACCAGCAACCCGCGTGCCGACCAGGTTGGACCGGCATTTTGCCGGGCTAGAGCGAGCTTCCGGCGAGCCCGGCGTGACAGCTGTGTCAGTCCCCGCGAATCCGGGTGTTCACGCCGTGCGGTCGAGCGTTTATGGTCCTGGGGTGAAACTGACAGCCTTTGGCGCCACAGACGTTGGTCAGGCCCGCACCCACAACGAAGACCACTACCTGCTGGACGATGAGCTCGGCCTATTTGTCGTATGCGACGGGATGGGCGGGCACGCTTCCGGCGAGGTGGCTTCGGCCATGGCCGCCAATTCCGTGCGCGCCGTCGTCAAGGCAGAACTCGGCGCCATCGACGCTCAAAAGGACGAAGGGCGCGCTGCGGACTTCGTCGCGGACGTGCTCAAGCGGTCCGTGGAAGCAGCGAATAGTAGTGTTCACTCCCATGGCAAGAACGCCGAGGCCGGACGCGCGGCGGGCACCACCTGCACCGCGCTTTGCATTCGCGGCAACCGCGGCACCCTGGCCCACGTAGGTGACTCGCGGCTCTATCTACATCGGGGTGGCCAAACGCATTTGCTCTCTTTTGATCACAGCTTTTTGGCGGAAGCCATTCGGCGGGGCATCCCACGAGAAGAAGCGGAACAGAACTTCCCTCCTAATCTACTGAGCCGAGCGGTCGGCCCGCTGCCCCGGGTGCAAGTCGACACCCTCGAGTTCGACATCCTCCCCGGAGATTTGTTTGTACTCTGCTCCGACGGGCTTCATGGCTACTTCGAATCAACCGACGCCGTTGGCGCCATGCTGAATGACGACCCCGCTTCACTCCCGGAGCGCCTGGTTGCTTTCGCCAACGAACGGGGCGGTGCGGACAACATAACGGCGGTGGTCGTGTGCGCGGGCGCCGCCGAAGCGGAAGAACCCGCACGCCTTTCCCGGGTGCACGAGGACCTTTCCGCTCTCCAAACCATGGAGCTCTTCAATGAGCTCACCTACCCGGAGCTGCTCGAGGTCGCCGCCGCATTAGGCAGTGAGGAGCACGGCCCGAAGCACTTGCTCCTACGCGAGGGCGAGACGAGCCGCAGCCTATACGTAATCGCCTCGGGGAGCGTGGAAGTCCGGCGTGGTGAGACCCTGCTTGCGAAGCTGGCCAGTGGAAGCCACTTCGGAGAAATGGCCCTGCTGACGAACCGCCCGCGCTCCGCGAGTGTCCGCACCCTGGAGCCGTGCCGGCTCCTCACTTTGGATCAAGATCAAATCTATCCGCTCTTTCAGCAGAACCCGGTGATCGGTCTGAAGTTCCTCTGGAGGCTTGCGCAGATACTGAGCCTGCGTCTGGACGAGGCGACGCTGTTCACTTCGCCAATCCCAGACACGGAGCGTCGCGCCCCCGAGATGATCGGAACCGTCACCGACGAGCTATTTCCGCCGCCCTTCAGCAAGAAGGTCTAGGATTTCCCGCAAAATTTGCGAACGACCTGGGATTTCTGCGCGGCATCCCTGCCCGCGGCTTTGTTTGCTAGGTTAGCCGCCCCCTGAGAAAGGAGCGGTGGAATCATGGCCGAGGCCCCCACAAAACATGCCCAGTTGCTCGCCTGGGTTGAAGAAATGAAAGCGCTCTGCAAGCCAGAGCAGGTGTACTTCTGCGACGGAAGCCAAGAGGAATACGATCGCATCGCCAATGAGTTGGTGGAGTCCGGAACGTTCATCCGCTTGAACGATGCCAAGCGTCCGAACAGCTTCTTGGCCCGCTCCGATCCGAAAGACGTAGCGCGCGTCGAAGACCGCACCTTCATTTGCTCCAACGCCAAAGGCGATGCGGGGCCGACCAACAACTGGATGGCACCAAAGGAAATGAAAGAAAAGCTCCGCAAGCAGCTGGACGGCTGCATGCGTGGGCGCACGATGTACGTCGTGCCCTTCTCCATGGGCCCGCTCGGTTCGCGCATCGCGCACCTGGGCGTGCAAATCACCGATAGCCCCTACGTTGCCGTCAGCATGCGCATCATGACGCGCATGGGCAAAGGCGCCCTCGACGTGCTCGGCACCAACGGCGAGTACGTGAAGTGTTTTCACTCCGTCGGCAAGCCCCTGAGCCCCGGCGAAAAGGACGTGCCTTGGCCCTGCAACCCGGAGGCCATCACCATCGCGCACTTCCCGGAGAGCCGCGAAATCTGGAGCTTCGGCTCGGGCTACGGCGGCAACGCCCTGCTGGGCAAAAAATGCCTGGCACTACGCATCGCCAGCACCATGGCGCGGGACGAAGGCTGGCTCGCAGAGCACATGCTGATCGTGGGCGTCGAGAACCCCAAAGGCGAAAAGACCTACGTCGCTGCGGCGTTCCCCTCGGCCTGTGGCAAGACCAACTTTGCCATGTTGGTGCCGCCGGAGGGCTTCGAAGGCTGGAAGATTTGGACCGTCGGCGACGACATCGCTTGGATCAAGCCGGGCAAAGACGGTCGGCTCTACGCCATCAATCCCGAAGCGGGGTTCTTCGGCGTCGCTCCCGGCACAGGGGACCACACCAACCCCAACGCCATGCGTGCGCTGGACAAGAACTGCATCTTCACCAACGTTGCGCTCACGGACGACGGCGACGTGTGGTGGGAGGGCATGACGAACGAGCCGCCGAAGCACTGCATCGATTGGCGCGGCAACGACTGGACTCCCGACTCCAAGACCCCCGCGGCGCATCCCAACGCGCGCTTCACCGCGCCCTTGGCTCAGTGCCCAACCGTGGATCCGCGCTGGGAGGATCCCGAGGGAGTTCCCATCCGCGCGTTCATCTTCGGCGGACGCATGTCCAAGAGCATGCCGCTCGTCTTCCAGGCATTCAACTGGAGCCACGGCGTGTATCTGGCGGCCACGATGGGTTCCGAAGCCACCGCCGCCGCCGTTGGCCAAGCCGCCATGCGCCGGGACCCGATGGCGATGCTACCCTTCTGCGGTTACAACATGGCCGACTACTGGAGCCACTGGCTGGACTTCGGACGCCACATCCCGAACCCGCCCCGCATCTTCCGCGTGAACTGGTTCCGCCGAGACGAAAACGGCAAGTTCATCTGGCCAGGATTCGGCGAAAACATGCGCGTGCTCAAGTGGGTCGTGGAACGGGTGCGCGGCCGCGCCTACGCGGTGGAGAGCCCCCTGGGCTGGATGCCACGCTACGAAGACCTGCACTGGGCCGGCATCGACTTCCCGCCCGAGCGCTACCAGGAAATCATGGCAGTGAATCGCGACGCGGGTCGTGCCGAAGCAGCCGACCACGAGATCCTCTTCGACCGCTTCTACGATCGCCTACCCAAAGAACTGCTCTACGAACGCGAGCTACTCCGCTCCCGTTTGTGGCGCTCGCCGGCGACCTGGGAACTAGCTGAAGAGCACTGATCGCCGCAAACGCGGTGGTTGGTTTGGTTTGGTGGGGCGTCCCAGCGCGTCATCGTCATGCGCGCTGGGCCCCGATTGCTCGACTGCGCCACATCGCGCCGAAGGTCAGCCCACTAGGCGCAGCCGGGTCCGGCCATCAGTCGTGTGCTCCGCCCGCGTCACGACGGTGCCCAGGCCCGGGGGCAGCGGCATGTTCTGGTGCTTGGCGTAAACGCCGTGTTTGCCGTGGGTCGCGTACCACTCGCCCACCGTCGCCGTCTGGTGCATCTTTTCGATGATCTGTCGGAACCCGACGCCGGTGTTGTAAGCGCAAAACGAGATTTCGCCCTGCTGAGTGCCATAGGGGATGATGCACATCTCCGTGCGGCGGAAGTCGTAGTTCCACAGATCCTGAAACCACATGCCCGCCACAAAGAGGAAGCGCCATTCAAACTCGGCTGCGTCTCCCTCACTGGCTCCGACGCCGTCGCCCTTCGCTCCCATTTGTGACAAGAGCTGACGTGTCAACTCGACAAGGCCATACCCCTCCGGTGCCTGATCGGGTCGGAACGCCTTGAGCAGCGCCAGTCCCATGGCGAAGAGCGTGCGCTTCTTGCCGTAGCCCGCGTCAGCAATCGTCGTGAGATCACGAAGAAACCCGTCGATGTCGACGAAGTCCGCGAGGGGCACCATGCGCTTGTCCTTCTTGTGCACGAGCAACACGGTGCCGATGCCGCAGTTCGGATGACAACCGCACTTGAGTGCGCCGAAATCCGCGCTTTCGTCCAACATCAGGTCGAGCACGTCGCTGAACGGATTCATCGCCGACAGTGGGTACCAGTCTCGCATGGGCTCGGTCGCACCCAGCTGCGTGCTGAGATCCCGCGCCAGGTGACTGAGGGTGTAGCGCTGCGCCTTGCGGTCCGTGTCGCTGATGTCCTCGTCGCGCCCCGTGAAGCTCACGGGCTGAAACGACACCACGGTGATCTTGTCGGCATTGTCGATGGCAAAGCGCACGATGTCGCCCACTTGATCGTCGTTCACTCCGCGCACGACGGTCACCACGAGCACGACGTCGATGCCGGCAGCGTGCAGGTTCTCGATCGCGCGGCACTTCACATCGAAGAGGTTGCCCACTTTGCGGTGCCAGTGTGCGGCGTTGGAAACGCCGTCGAACTGCAAGTAAGCCAAGCGGAGCCCGGCGCGCTTGGCTGCGCGACAAAACTCCGGATCTTGGGCAAAGCGCACCCCGTTCGTGGCGCACTGCACGCAGAAGTAGCCAACGTCCCGCGCGTACTTCACCGCGTCCAGGAAGTGCGGACTCAACGTCGGTTCGCCACCGGAGAACTGCACGCTCAGCTGTCGACGCGGTTGGACAGATACCGCGTCGTCCAAGATCTTGGTCACATCTTCCCAGGACAGCTCGTGCACGTAGCCGACCTGGTTGGCGTCCATGAAACATGGATCGCACATCATGTTGCAGCGATTGGTCAAGTCGACGGTGAGCACCGCGCCGCGCCCGTACTTCACGCTGCTAGCGCCGTGATTGCGCAGGTCCGACTTCGGAGCCAGGTAGTCGCGTCCGGGAAACAGGCTCTCGATGCGCGAGAAAAACTTGGAGTCGATGCTGAGCACGTCGTCGAAGCTGCCGTGTTTTGGACACCGCTTTTGCATGCGGATCTCACCGTCGCGTTCCAAGATCTGCGCCGGGATCTCCCCCGGGTGATCGTGCACGAGTTCGGAGAGCGGTCGTTTGCCGCTCAGGACGGCGGCGCGCACTTCTTTGACACACTCCGGACACAGCGAGTCCGTCTGGCGCGGAAACCCTAGAGTCGGGAAACTCCGTGCCGCGCCGCGGATCAAAGGCGCGGGAGCCCACTTCGGTTGGCGGTCCGCTGCCGGGAAGCGCGCAGCCACCCGGCCAAAGGCCCCAAACAGCTGCGCGGCGGAGCGCACGATACCGCGCTCGACGGACCCCGCGGCGGCGACGGCGCGGATCCGCGCGCCTAGTCTTTTCGGGGATCTCGACGATTCACTCGGCATAGGTCGCAGCATACCAAAGGCCGTCGGAAAGGCAGCCCGCACAGAACAAGTGTAGGATCTGAGCCGTTCTGCGCGTTGGGACTTGTACAAGCATGCCTGTGACGACCCAAGCAGCAGCTTCGCGACGCCGAGTCTGGTCGTCCCGCCTCGCACTCACCGCTGTCGCCGCCGCCTGCCTCGCAACGTCGCGGCCCACGATGCGACGCAACTTCCCCATGTGGAGCATGCACACCCTGGGTTCCCGCACATTGTCCTGTGTCGAGTTGGACGCCTACGTCAAAAAGAGCGGTAAGACCGGAGTGGGCATCGTGCTCGCGCTGCGACCTGTGGCGCCGAAGTGCAGCGTAGAGCTGGAGGCGGCCAGTCTCGATATCGGTGGCGAACCTGTGGCAGTCAGCACGCTGCCCGCCGCCCAGGAGGTGCGTGCCGCGACCTATCTGTACCTGGCGTTTCCGTTCGACAACGAGGCCGCGTGGAACGCTGGCCGCAACGACGGTGCGTTGCGGTTGCGGTTGCGGGCAGGTGCGCGCTCCGAACAGCTCGTCCTGTCCATGCGCCAGCACCGAGACGGCAGCCACGTCAGTGACCGAGAGGAGACCGCGCCGACTTTGGGGTCGCCCGCAGCGGAGCCCGGCAAGCCGCCGCCGCCCACGTCGAACCACGAAGTCCCCTCGGCACCTTTGCAACCCCTTCCGCCAAACGGGTCCTCGGAGGACTTCGCGGAGCCACCACCGTGACCCGCGTTCTCAAAGCGGGCACATGGGTGCTGTGCCTCGCTAGCGCAAGCGCAGCCTGTACCCACACGGATCTGTCCCGAAACGCCCCCGGCCACATCCAGCTCGAATCCCCGCCCAAAGAACCGGAGAGCACCGCCGCTGAGGTACCGGAGGATCCAGGCGAACGCGTGCTCTTGCTCAGCTACGGCGTCTTTGCCGGAGGGGGCGCACGGTTCGAGGACAGAGATGTGGCCGGAGACTTCAGCGTGGGTCCGGAAATCGCGCTGGACCTGGGCGACCGAAAACGTAGCCACTTCGAGGATGACTTCTTCGTACTGCCGGACCAAAGCTTCGGCCTGCGGCTTGGCCTGAACGTGCTCGAGCACAGCCTGGAGCCTCCGGGCGCGGCGTTTAGCGAGTTCAGCTATACCGAGGAACTATTCCGCGTGGGCGCCGGCTGGGCATGGGATGTGGATGACGCTCGTCATGGGCCGCAGATCACCCTGGCGGCAGGCCCGCTCTATCTGCGCGCCAGCCACGCTTTGGACCACGGCACGTCCGTACATGGCGGCTTGCTCATTTACGGAAGTCACGCTTGGATCTGGAGTCAGTGAGCCTACTGCAAGCACCCAACGCGACGAGCGCTCCTGCGCCCAGTGTGAGGCCCGAACTCTTCCGCTGCACCCAGTGTGGCAACTGCTGCAAGGAATTGTTCGTGGCGGTAACGCACCGCGACTTGCAGCGCCTCCAGGACGCGACCCAGACGCCTGCGAGTTCCATGGTGACGTGGCTGCCTCCGGGCGCCGTGGAGATCGCCAGTGCGGCTGGCCAGTTCCTGAGCACGGCCGATGGGTTGCGCCTCATGGTGCTCGCACACGAAGCCGGCGCGTGCCGCTTCCTATCGGCCGACAAGCGTTGCTCCGTTCACGAACACCGTCCCCTCGACTGTCAGCAGTTTCCGCTGCACGTATCACACCGGGGCAAGGTGGAGTTCTTGACCGAGGCGCGGCCGATGCCAGCCCTGCGGCTGCGCGTACTGGGCAACGTTCAGTGTGAAGCCGAGGAGGGCGAGTTGTCGCTGGTCGACCAAGCCACCGGCATCGAAGCTCAGCGCGCCGAAGAGGTGCTGGAGTACGCCCAGCTCGTCGCCGAGTGGAACCGACGCAGTCGCTGGCTGGAGCGTTTGCGCAACAAGAAGCCTGATTTGCGCGAGCTTTTCGGTTTTCTCGGTTTGCGCTGAAGCCAAGATCCCACCGCGCCAAGCGTCCAAAGGGTTTGTTACACTGCCACCCCTGGAGGTGCTGGATTGCGTCGTCTCGTTTACTGCATATGTTCGCTGAGCCTTGTCACCGCGGCTGCATCGGCGGACCTGATCCCGGACGGATTCAAGACCGTACGCCTTTCGATCCAAGTCGAAGCCCAAGTCCCCGAAGGCCGCGCGCTGGTGCTGGCCAATACGTTTCGGGGTGCAGACGTGCTGCTCACGGGCAACGTCGAAAAGGTGGACTGGCACCCCGCGGGCGGCGAAATGCGCGTGGTTTCTGTCAGCGCGACGGACGCCGAAGAGCTCAAGAAGCTCGCCGGTCCGGGCGCCGACCGCGAAAAGATGCAGAAGATCCTGGCGCAGGGGAAAGACTGCTCCAAACCGTTTGCCGGAGTCCGCACGCTGCCCGACTCGAATCCAGCCGACGAAGTGCGCTGGCGGTTCCGCATCAGCTTCAAGGGGGACGCCTGCCAGACCGACGAATTCGCGACGCAGTATTTGTCGAAAGACGGCAAGCTAGTGGGCAGCGGAGCCGACGACACCAAGAAGCCAACCGCCCCCGCAGCGCCAGCTCCGGCACCACCGGAGCCCGCAAGCGCGCCGGCAGCTCCGAACACGCCGCCGGCGACACAACCCGCGAAATCGGGTTGCGGCAGCTGCAGCGTGGGAGCGCCGGAACAGAAACCGAGCAGCGGCTGGGGCGCGCTTGCCCTAGGTGCGTTCGCCCTCGGGCTGTCGCGACGGCGCCGGCGCTAGCTGTCACACTTTCGCGGTTCCGCGCGATGGACAGAATATGACGCATCCAGCCGCGCGTTTCCGTCTCCACTATTTCGCGTTTTGCGCCCTTTCCGCCGCCGCCTGCACCACCGGGCCAGAGCTGCGCCCACAGCAGGGAGTCGCCTCGCCAGGCATCGCGGCGACAACGCCGATCGCGCCGCCCAGTGCAGTGCAGCCGCCACCAGTCTCCAAGGCGAACACCGCAGCGGCGCCTGCGCCCCTCGAGGGCGCCAAGGGCGCCGCCCCTGCTTACAACCTGGCCGCCGATCTTGAGGCGCGCGAGAAGGAACTGAAAGACGAGCTGGGCAAGCGCACCGCCACGGCACTAGCGGGCAAGGTGTTCCTGCTGGCGTCACCCGCCGGCGCGGGCGCGCTAGCAGGCCCTCTCGACATCACGCGCCGCGCTCTGGAGGCGCTCACGAACGGGCGTTTCGGTCGCCGTCCTGCGCGCGCCATCTCGGTGCTGCTCTTTCCCGAAGCGGGTAGCTATTCCGCACACTGCCAGAAGCGCTACGCGCGGGCGTGCACGTCGCCGTACGGTTTCTACGTGCACAGTGAACGCCGCATCGTGATGAACGTCGGCCTCGGCGTGGGCACGCTTACCCACGAGCTGGTACATCCCATGGTCGAGGCGGACTTCCCCCAAGCGCCGGACTGGCTGAACGAAGGCATCGCCTCGCTGTATGAGCAGTTCTCCATGCCCAAGAAGGGCGAGATCTACGGCTGGAAGAACTGGCGCCACCCGCGGTTGCTGCAGGGCCTGCGCTCCAAGCGTGAGAGCAGCCTCGCCACGCCCGCCGCGCTCTTCGACATGAGTGACGACACGTTCCGAGGTGAACGCGAGGACCTGAACTACGCAACGGCGCGCTACTTCTGCCAATGGCTCGATCAAAAGAAGCTGCTGTGGGCTTTCTACGCCCGCTACCGGGACACCCACGCTTCCGACCCCAGCGGCCGCAGCGCCTTCACGCAAACCCTCGGCAAAACGCCGGAGGAAGCCTCCACTGAGTGGTCGCGCTGGGTGCGGGCTCTGTAGTTGATCCTGCACAATGCAGGGAACTCCGTGCGTTGTTCCAGCTTCGCGCCGCGACTGAGTTTCGCTACCTTCAGCGATCATGGAAAACTGTACGCGGACGTTCGCTCGGTCTTTGTTTGCGGTAGCCGTATCCCTCTGCTCGGCGGGCTGTCCTGGGCCGCGGCTCAGCGACGTGGTGCGCCCCGCGGATCCGACTGCGGCCGAAGCGCGGGGCTCTCAGAGCGTGTACGTGATCGAAGCCCAAGGGCAGCCCCTGATCGTGGATTGGCAGCCCGAGCAGCGCGGCGATCTGGAGGTTGCCATGCGCGAGGGCATCGCGATCGTCGGTTTCGACAACAAGGGTCTGCGCCTTCTGAAAGACTGCCACATCAGCGGCAAGTACGGGTTCATTGGTGTCAACACCAAGGAACAAGTCGTCCGACTAGTTTCTGACGACGAGGTCAAAGCCAATCTTCCCGCTGACGCCCTCGGCATCATCGCCAAGATAGGCGGCGAGCTGGGCACTAGTCAGGCGCTGGACATTGCCATCGTGATGGTGGGCAAGAAGAAGACGACTTGGGCCAACGCGGCGAAGAGCGAACTCGTCGGCAACTGTGCGGGCGCCACGCATTTCGTACGCGGAGCAACCATCGGCGCGTTCGCCATGCGCAGCGGCGCCAAAGGTCGAGCGCGTACCGTAGCGGAGATCTTTGGCGCGGGAGTCAGTGCCTCCACAGGCAGCGAAAAGACCGTGCAGAACGCCGACGGGCTGCTCGACGCGTGCCGCAAGGCGTCGCCCGAGTCGGAATCACCGCCACCGCAATGCGGTGCGTTGATCCGCCTGGAGCTGACAAAACTTGGCAATAAAGTGGCCTCAAGGCCCCAAGCAGAGCCCGCAGTCAACCTAGGCTCCGAAGCGCAGGCCTGCCCGCCGGGTTTCGTCTACGCAGAGGGCAAGTGCACACGAGCCGCCAACGTGGCGCATCACGCGTGCAGGCAGGGCGACGTGCGAGACTGCACCATTCAGTGCGAGAAAGGCAACGCGGAGAGCTGCAACACGCTGGGCGTCATGTTCGTCGTCGGCGAGGGCGTCGCTTCGAACAAGGCCGAAGCGGCGCAACTATTCGCGAAGTCATGCGACAGCGGGCTGGCAGCCGCCTGCGGGAACGTCGGGTTCTTGAAGCTCAACGGCGACGGCGTGCCCAAGGATGCCGCAGGCGCGCTCACCAGCTTCGTCAAGGCTTGCGGTGATGGCCACGCCACCAGCTGCACAGCGGCCGCCAAACAGCTGTTCTTCGCGCAGGGAGTGCCCAAAGACGAGAACCGCGCCGTCAAGCTCTGGTTTCACGGCTGCAAGGGGGGCGACAAGTTCGCGTGCAGCGATCTCGGCGTCATGGTCATGGGCAACGTCGGCGGCCTGAAACGCGATGACAAGCTCGCGTCGAGCCTGTTCAAGATGGCCTGCGACGGCGGCATCACCGTAGGCTGCACGAACTTTGCGTATACGGTGGAGTTTGGCAAAGGCGTGCCCAAGGACGAAAAGCTCGCCAACGCCATGTATGAGAAAGCGTGCGGTGTCGATGCGACGGAATGCATCTGGTCAGGCATCACGGCGTCTTCCGGAATTGGCCGGAGCAAGGACGTGCAGCGCGCGCGAGCCGACTTCCAGAAGAGCTGCGACCGCGCTCCGAATAGTGGGGGCTCCGCCGAGGCGGTTGCGTGCGTGATCTTGAACGAGCTGTTCGCCGGCAAGAACTCCGTCAACCTCCAGGGCCTGAAGGACGGCGCTGAGGCTTGGAAAGCCACTTGCGCTGGCGGTGCTGAGCGCGACTGTGCCCTTCTGGGCGTAGCCGTGTTGGGAGTCGGAAATCGCAATCTGGCGAAGCAAGTATTGGCACAAGCCTGCAAGATGGGCGATCGCTGGGCCTGCGATCTCGGCGCGCACCCGAAGATCCGCTGACACAGCGGCGCTCGCTGCCTTTTTTTGAATAAATCGCCAAGCTGGGAAGAGAGTCTGACGGGGCCACGTACTAGGCCACGCCATGCGTACACATCTCTTCGCCTCCAGCGCCCTTGTCGTTTCCGCACTTTTTTCCCTGGGTTGCAGCAGCGGCCCGTCGGGGGGCGGCGGAGTCTCTTGCGCTGACGGTGGAACCTGCCCCAGTCCCCTCGTCTGCGGACAGAGCGGCTTCTGCGAACAACCCCCCGGAGTAGGTGGCAGCGGCGCGGGCACCGGGACCGGCGGCTTCGGCGCGTTCGGGGGGAGCGCGGGCAGCGCGGGTTCGGGCACGGGCAGTTTCGGAGGTTTTGGCGCATTCGGCGGCAGCGCGGGCAGCGCGGGCAGCGCGGGCAGCGGTGGTGGCAGTGGCTTCTGTGGGGACGGCAACCAAGACCCGGGCGAGGACTGCGACGAGGCCGGCAATACCAGCTACTGCGACGCCAACTGTACCCATGCCGAATGCGGCGACGGCACGTACAACTCCGCAGCCGGCGAGGAGTGCGACACCGCGTCCAACTCTGCGACCTGTGACTACGACTGCACCTTGGCCAAGTGCGGCGACGGCTACGCAAACTCGTCCGCTAACGAGCAGTGTGACGACGGTGGCGAAAGCTCCACCTGCAACGCCAATTGCACGACGTCCAAATGCGGCGACGGCATCAAGAACGTGACGACGGACGAAGAGTGCGACGACTTCGGCACCACTAACGACGACGACTGCAGCAGCACCTGCAAAATTGAAGTTGCCGCCGTGGGTGAAGACTGTGCCTCGGCCATCGCGCTCAACCTCGGTCCCAACACGCTCAACTGGACCGCAAGCGTCAACAACTACTTGCTCACGACGCCAAGCTGCAGCTCGAGCAGCACCACCGGTCCGGACGTCGTATTTTCCTACACCGCGGCCAGCACCGGTTCCCTCAAGTTCGACATTTCCAAGCCCACATCGACGCGCTGGGTGGCAACCACCTCCGAGACGACCTGTGGCCTCGGCGCCACGCAGCTATCCTGCATCTCGGACTACTCGCTGTCGACGATGAGCACGAGCATCAACGTGACGGCGGGTAATACCTACTACCTGTACCTCGCTGACACGACCAGCGGCAGCAACCCGTTGAGCAACCCGGTTAGCATCAACCTGACGTTGACCTCCGCTCCGAGTGCCACCGGCGAGGATTGCGCCACGGCCATCCCGCTCAAGCTGGGCAGCAACACCATCAACTGGACGGCAACCCAGAAGAACTACATGCCGTCTTCTCCGACCTGTGCCAACAGCTACAACACCGTCGGCCCCGACGTCGTGATGAGTTACACGCCGACGACTTCCGGCACACGCAGCTACACCATCACCAAGCCAAGCTCCACCCGCTGGGTCGCCCTCGTCGATGACGGCACCTGTGGCGTCGGTCTCACCTCGCCCTTGGTCTGCACCTCGGATTTCTCCGCAACCAGCATGTACGGCTCCACGTACATGTACTCGGGAACGACGTACTATTTCTACATCGCGGACACCGACAGCGGCTCGAACCCGCTCAGCAATCCGTTCACGCTCACGCTGAACTGATCCAAGCTGCACGCCATCACGCCGCTCAACTTGTAGCGCTCAGGAGCGCCGTCACCAGAGCGGCGACAATCGTGGCGTGCACAGGCCGTCGGGGCAAGCGATGCATGCGCGGCCCTGTACGGCAGAGCAGGCGCGCTCAGTAGCCCGGGTCGTGCGTCTCCCGCGCCCGGCGATCAGCTGGAGTTGCTTGACGAGACTGACGACGCTCCCCCATCTCGAAAGCGCTGGGCTTGGCCCACGTGTTCAAGGCGGACATGGAGCACTGCCCACGCTGCAACGGCCCGCTACGCTGGGCCGAGGTTGCGACCACGCGCGCCCACATCACACGCCTTCTGGCCGAGCCGAGGATTGGCCCGCGTGCTGCTCAACTGCCCGCGCCCGAGCAACTGATGCTCGGGTTCTGGGGCGCGTCGAGCTGAGCGGCACGCCCGCGTACGCTCAGGCGCTCAGGCGCTCCGCGCGCTCAGGCAGTGGTGCGCCTATGCAAGCGACAACTCTCCCGAAAAGCAGCGCTTCGGCCTGAAGCTACACGGCCGTTCGAATCTCGCCGAAAACTCCTGCTACTGTTTTCCGTCGTCCTCAAACAAGGCGAGCTTGGCTGGCCGTGCACACCAGCGTTTTCGCAGTTCGATTGTCCTACGCGCGCGATTCTAGCGTCCGCACCGGCGAAAATGCGCGTCGATTTCCCGTTGCGAAGAAGTAACGTGCGTGCCTCGGCGCCGAGGTTCGCGTACACTTCGGTGGTGTCGCGGGGGCTCGTCGCAGTTTTGGTCACTGGCCTGCTGGCGGCGGCCTGCGGCAAGTCTGTGGCCGAGGGGCCGAACGCAGCGGCCAGCGGCGGCACATCTGGCGGCGGCGCGGCGACTTCGGGTGGTGGCGCCGGGAGCGGCGGCGTTGCGGACGCGTCCGCAGGATCGTCCGCGGGTGGCAGCGCGGGGCTTGGCGTCGGTGGCGTCTCGTCCGGTGGCGTCGGTGGCGACGCAGGCTCCGACGCGGGCGGCTCGTCCGGCGCCGGCGCGGCACCGAGCTGGCCCTGCAGCGTGGATCCAGCGCGCAAGCTCTCGGACGTGCCCGGATCCCACGAACGCGACCCGGCGCTCGTCGCGACGCCCGCGGGAGTGGCGCTCGTGTTCGGCTGGCAGCCGTCAGTCAAGGAGCTACGTCTCGGGCACGCGCTTCTGGATCTAACCGCACCGTGGCCGAGCGGGCCGTTGAAGGCGTGGTTCGCTGCGCCGGCAGGAAATTACACGAGCGGCACCAAGGTGGGACGCGGTCTCAACGGGCGGCACGCCTACCTGTACTCAAATGCAGGCTCTGCCCCGGTCCCGGACGGCGGCCCGGGCACGCCCTCCACGCTGTTGCTAGTCGATCAAGCGGTGGTTGGATCCACGACGCCGCAGCCGGTGACTGTCGCAACACAGTCTGATCAACCGCTTTTCGTGACCCACACGGACTCGGGCGCGGCGCTGTACGCGTTCACTACCGATGGATCGAAGAAGGCTCGGCTGGTCATCGGAGGCACGTCCTACGACGACTACATGTGCGCGACCGAATTCCTACAGGTTGGCGCGGCACGCATTGGCGCAGACCAGGTTCTGCTGGCGCTAGTGACTAGCCGCCCATTCGGAACGTGCCTGGATCCGAACGGAACCGACGGAAAGGCGACGCGCTTGCAACTCGCGATCATCTCCGGCACGTCGAAGCCCGTGCTCCTGCAAGAGACGGTGTATCCCGGCGGTGTTGCATTGCGTGATGTGTTGGGCGACGGGCAGGGGGGCTACGTGATCTTCGCAGAACCCGGCCTGTTCGGTTCCTTCAAGGCGTGGCACGTGTCTGCCGGCGGAGTGGTCAGTGCGAGCGTCGTCGCTCCACCAACTTATGGCTACGTCGGCGCGATGCAGGGTGAGGATCTGCTCGTCGCCCGTGGCGCGTCGCTCAGCAGCTATGTCATTGATCGAATCGACGTTAACGGTCAACTCGTGGGGCAAACGACTTTCGACGAGAGTCAGCTGGGGGTGCCGGTCCCCTGGTATCAGCGGCTGTCTATGGTGAGCGTGGCGTCGGACGTGATCTTGACCTGGGATGACCTCCCAAGCGGAGCGGGGGCGTGGGGCAAGAACGCGTACGTCGCGCGCGTGAGATGTAGCCCCTGACCGGACGCGGCCGCGAGATGCTAGTCCGCCGGCTTATCCGTCCGGTTCCAATCCGCCACGAGCCAAGCGAGCGGTTCGTCGAAGCGCTCGGCGCTGCGCGCATCGTAGTAGTGCCCATCTCGGCGATGACGAAGTAACGCACGTCGACGTTTTTGCCGGCGAGCCACCTTGCGCCGCGGCGGAGCTTCGGAGCGACAGGGTCCATCGCGCCGGCGACCAGAGCCAGCCGCTCAATGCCCGCTTGAGTCAGCTGCGCGGGGCTCGGGATCACGTTGGCGTTGACGATCATCAGTCGCTGCCAGCGCCCCGGCTCGTGCAGCGCGATGCGGAGCGCCGAGGGCCCGCCCAGCGAAAATCCGATGAGCGCTCGACGCCCAAGGTCGACGCCGCGCGTTTTCGGATCGAGCGCGACGACGCCGCGTTCGACGGCCTGCGCCAAACTGGACGTGGACCCGGCCCACATCACGCCGCCGCCTTGGCAGGGCGCGGCGGCCGGAGGACAGAGCAGCCACGCGGACGGCGACACTCCCGTGAAGAACGGGCACTCCCAATCGGGATAGGCGCATGCGCCGTGGAGATACACAACGAGCGGTTGCGGCGCAGTGTCGGTTCGCGCCGGGCGGTAGAAATACGCCGGGTCCTTCACATCGGCAACCGCCAGCTTTCGCACAACGCACCAGCACCTACTGCCCAGCCGCGCTCCGCCGCGGAAGCCGACGAGAGGAACTCGGACGGCGCGTCGCGCTGAAGTTCTTGCTGCCGGCGGCCGCTCGCGCCGGCAACGCAAGAGAGCGCTTCCTGCGCGAAGCGCGGGCAGCGGTAGGGCTCAAGAGCGAGCACGTTGCCCGGGTGCTAGACGTGGGCACACTGGAGTCCGGTGCGCCCTTCATCGTCATGGAATACCTTGAAGGGCACTACCTTCGAGAAGTCGTGGACCGACGGGGGCCGCTCCCGAGTGAAGAAGCTCAGCAATCCGTTCACGCTCACGCTGAACTGATCCAAGCTGCACGCCATCACGCCGCTCAACTTGTAGCGCTCAGGAGCGCCGTCACCAGAGCGGCGACAATCGTGGCGTGCACAGGCCGTCGGGGCAAGCGATGCATGCGCGGCCCTGTACGGCAGAGCAGGCGCGCTCAGTAGCCCGGGTCGTGCGTCTCCCGCGCCCGGCGATCAGCTGGAGTTGCTTGACGAGACTGACGACGCTCCCCCATCTCGAAAGCGCTGGGCTTGGCCCACGTGTTCAAGGCGGACATGGAGCACTGCCCACGCTGCAACGGCCCGCTACGCTGGGCCGAGGTTGCGACCACGCGCGCCCACATCACACGCCTTCTGGCCGAGCCGAGGATTGGCCCGCGTGCTGCTCAACTGCCCGCGCCCGAGCAACTGATGCTCGGGTTCTGGGGCGCGTCGAGCTGAGCGGCACGCCCGCGTACGCTCAGGCGCTCAGGCGCTCCGCGCGCTCAGGCAGTGGTGCGCCTATGCAAGCGACAACTCTCCCGAAAAGCAGCGCTTCGGCCTGAAGCTACACGGCCGTTCGAATCTCGCCGAAAACTCCTGCTACTGTTTTCCGTCGTCCTCAAACAAGGCGAGCTTGGCTAACCGTGCACACCAGCGTTTTCGCAGTTCGATTGTCCTACGCGCGATAGTCTAAGAGCTTTTCTGTGCGGTCGTAGTCAACGGTGCTCGGGCTGAGTACCTCCACCAAGACTGTGGGGTTGATCATCGAGAGACCGTCTTCCGGATCGGTCAAGGCGCTTCCGCATACGACGCTAGCGCCGGGATAGTACGCATTGCCGGAGGCCGGCACGCGCACGCGCGCGTTTGAGTCGAACACCGCGCAGCGTTTTCCCTGGAGCTGGGACGCGAGAGCTGCAATCACGGCAGCGGTCAGCCGCGCGTGCTCCAATGTGCCACCGGCCATTGCCAGGATCAGGCCGCCGTTCGTGCGCGTCACGTTCAAAGCGCGCGTAGTCGCTGAACGAATAGCAAAGAGTCAATGCAGGTCACAACGACGAGTTTAGCATACCGCGTACTCGGACCCGTCGCTGGTCGACGGGGTCGGCGCGCCCGGGGACCGGCCCCACGGCTCGCGCTCTGCGGGCGCTCGGCTAAACTCGGGGCCTGCGTTTTGGTCGCTGTTCCGGTGGTTCCACGCGCAGGCTCACGGCCCCGCCTCTACGTCATCAACGCGCTTCTTCTTCGGTGTGGCTCGCGCTCCATGCCGCCGAACTCCAACCGCAATTTCTGGTCTGGTCGGGTATCTGTTTCTGCCCCTCTACCTCGAAGGTGTCGCGCCCATCGTCTGTTCTCCGGTTGGCAGCGTGCTTGAACGTGCCAATCAGTTCATAGCAGTGCTCCCACCGCAGCCCCCCACAGCCGCGATGGTTGCACCCGAAGGGCTCCCCGTCTCCACGGCGGAGCGCGGTCATGTACACCGACGTTTCTTCGGGCATTATCGAGTTCGGATCCACGGCCCAAACGAGATATGGCTGCGGATCGCAATCCGATCGAATGCAACTGAGCGCGATACCAAGCACTCGCCCGCGCACGCGTATCTGCTTGCCCGAGTAGCGCTTCGGGTCCGCGTTCAGCTCCCGGAGCGTCGCCAACGGCCAAACGGAGCTGTGCACTTCACGCGCGCGCGATTGCGTACCGCACGCCAGACCGAACGCCAGAGGCAATGCGACGATGCCTACTTGTCGGGCGCGTCGAATCCGCGCGCAGCAGTTTTCTGGGGTTGCATCCTCCAATGGGAGGCCAGCGCTGCCCGTTGCCATCAGTCTATTCTCCCGCGTTCTTCCCGATGTTCGATGGCGACGGATCCGTGCAATCAAATAGTATCTTGTGCCGGTAACGAGCAGACGCCGATGCGGGCAGTGGTGGAAGCGTGAACACTCCGCGAGTGCAGTTGTGGGAGAACTCGCCGTGTAGGATGGCGCCGACTTTGTTTAGGGCGGTTTGGAGTCTAAGCCGACCAAAGCGCTCGCGCAAAAAGACGGCGCGGAAAGTTCACGTAACACCCGTTTACAGTGTGCAGTTGCGACACTCGGAGCGCCTCGTCGAGCGAACGTATGCCTGCTGGGTAGCATGCCGACGCAACCAGGCACAACACGAACGCCCATGCATGGGCGAGCCAAATTGCGCGAGACGCGGGCTTTGCTCGGCGACTAGCGCACGCAGCGAACGCGGGGCTGGTTGTAAACTGTGCCGGGTGGCTGCTCGGGCTGGCTGAATCCAGTGTTCGAATACATGCCCCAGAAGTTGGTGGTGGACGCCACCACCAGCGTACTGGACCAGTACGTCTGACCGGGCGTCGTGAAAATCCCGGGCAGCGCCGGCGTGTGAACGCCCGTATCGACCAAGAGCAACAGCTCGCGGATCTTCGGGATGCGCCAATCCTGAAAGCCGCCGAGGCTGAGCGCGTCGCAATGGGCTTTGGCCTGCACGGGACTGTAGTCGGCGTTTGGCGGAGACGCTTCCCAGGACAGCCCCGTTTCCACCTCCTTCACAATCCCGCTGCTGCTGCTATCAAAGCGCGCTGCAGGCGGGGCTCCGTTGGCGCGGACACAGCGAACGCGTGCAAGCGGCGTCGCGGAGGGTCCGTCGATGTAGCTAACTTGGCTGATGCTTCCGTGCAGGACGATCCAGCGCAGGGCTGGGTTCCATGCTGTCGTCGTGCTGCTCCAGAATCGACTGGTTTCTGCACTCGTGGTGCTGGTGGGAAACACCGTTGCGTTCAGCGCAGGCGCCTGAATCGTGAAATCAGAAATGGAAATCAATTCTGCGCGCGTGGGCAGACGCCAATCCGTGTGATTGTCGAGACCAAGATCGTCGCAGTAGGTTTTTGCGCCTTGCCAGGTAAAGATCGCCGCGTCGTGCTGCCGCTGCCACATCACGCAAGTTTGCTTGTCGATGGCAGTGTTGGTGCTGAGGATGAATTCGGCGGTGGCGCGCGAGTCGCCAGCGGGCACCGGCCAGCGTGGATAGTGTGCGCTTCCGTCGCCGCCCAGGAGCCCGGGACACGGGCCGGCGTCGACAACCCCTGTGTCCACGCTGGCGTCAGACGCCGCATCCACGCTGCCCGCGTCCGTTGACGCGTCCACACCGCCACTGCCGCCAGTCGTACCGCCCGTACCGCCCGCCTGACCGCCGCCCCCGCTGGTCCCGCCGGTGCCGCTTCCACCGGAGCCGGTGGTTCCGCCAGCGTCGGAGCCGCCGGCCCCGCCCACCTGACCACCGGCTCCACTTGCCCCACCCCCGGCCCCTCCGGAACCCGAGCTGCCAGCATTCCCACCCGACGGGGACCCGCCGGCGCCGCTGCTGCCCCCCAGCGATGCGTCCGCGGAACCAGTGCCGCCCCCCCCCGATGCGCCCGCGGCGCCGTCCACAGCGCCCGAACCACTCGCGCCACCGCTGCCGACGGAACCCTTGCTCGAACTGGAGCAGTTGACCGCGAGCGCTGCCGTCGCGACCATGAGGAGCATGGTGCGGTATGGCGCGGGGCGAAATGCAGACATGAAAACACTTTCAAGGATCTGCGGCCAAAGCGCATGGTCATTTGGGTGACCAACTGCACTGGACGGAGTCGGAGTGGATCGTTGAAGAACGAATCAAGAAAGTCGAGCAATGAGCGAGTGACGGTTCAGGCTGTGCCCGCACAGGCCTGCGCGATATGGGTCGCGAGCGTTGACTTGAAAAGCTCTAAGAGCAAGCTGACGCCGGCAGAATTGGCCGTCGCGCTCCTCGCAGCCGCCGGTGCCACGAATGCGGATATCGCCCGCGCCAGGCGCACCAGCCTGCGCACTGTGGCGAATCAAATGGCGTCCGTTTTTCAGAAACTAGGGGTGCGCCGGCGGCGCATGCTGCGCGTTGTGGTCGGGGGCGAGTGCGCAACGAGATCGCGTTGAGTGTTCTGGAAGCGGCCTATCATCTCGATAGCGATGAAAGGACTTGGCTAGGCGCCCTCGCAGAGAGTGTGCGGGTGCTGGCAAATTCTGACGCCGGAACCCTCGCTGTGATCTATGAGCCGGAGCCGGCGCCGTTCTTCGTGCGCAATGTTGCGCACGCCACGGGACCAGACACGCCGAAAACGGACACCGTTTTGGAAGCGTTCTACGATCTCGAGTCCTTCGCGAAACTGGATCCCTTCGCGGCGCGAACGCTGCACAGCATCACCGTCTGCGAAACATCCAGCGAATACGTCGCGGCGAGCCCAAACCCCGAAATCCTCGACATGCTGTTCGGCCGAAAGTTTCACGACCTGAACGTGCGCGATGCGTTCAACATACAGGGTACGGATCTGGCCGGGCGCGCGCTGTGCCTGATGGTGCCCCGTTCGACGACGACCAGTCTTTCCCCAACGACGCGCGCCGTGTGGCGCCGCGTCGCCGTGCATTTGGGCGCGGCGCTGCGATTGCGTATGTCGCTGGCGCAGCAGGCGGAGACCGCGCCTCTGGACCGCGCCGCGGCTATCTTCGACGGACGCACACTCGCTTGTGAGGACGCGAGAGGGACAGCGCAGGAAACAACCGTGCTCGCGAACCTCCGCGAGGCGGTGAAGGCGGTGGACCGCGCTCGCAGTCGCGCCGTGCGGCAAGACGCACCGCAAGCGCTCGAACTGTGGCGCGGACTTTTTGCAGGTCGCTATTCGCTGGCCGACGTCTTCGACTCCGACGGCCGGCGTCATATCGTTGTGCACGAAAACGAACCCGCTGTCGAAGCGGACCGAAGATTGACGCGTCGGGAGACTCAAGCCGCGCTCCTAGCAGCGGCCGCACACGATGACGCCCATGGCGCATATGCGTTGGGCGTCTCGCGCTCTACGTTTCGCGCACACCTTCGCCGCGGTTTGCGAAAACTCGGAGTGTCCGATCGCGCACAGTTGATCGAAATCGCAGATGCGCTTCGCAGGGAGGAAGCCGAATAGTTCGCTTGACTAGTAGCAACCTACGGCTTGAGGCGCCCCTTGATCAGTCCCAGCGCCCGACCGGTGCGATCGGCAACGCGTGTTTCTGCGAGCACGGTCGCATAGGAGTTACCGCGCAGGCGATGGAACGCACTGAGGTAGCCGTTCGCAACGGCCAAGCCGCCGTTCTTGAGTAGGGCAGCGACCATGTTGGCGTTGGGCGCTTGCAGCAGTCCGTCTGAGAAGCCCTTCTCGTAGGAGTTCCTGCGGAAGAACTGAACGGAGGCACGGTCTTCGTCAATCACGTGAAAGATGCGTGCCGTCGGCGCGAACACCACACCGATCCCCTTGCGCTTCAAGCGCAGACTGATCTCGATGTCTTCGGAATAGCCCGCAGCGCCCTTGCCCAGGTCCTCGCGAAAGGCGCTCATTTCTTGAAAGAGAGCGCCCTCGAAGAACATATTGCCACCGTACAAGTGGATGTCCGCCGGCCCTTCGGGGTGGTTCGCTGTTTCGCCGAGCACAGTCACCAGCCGACCACGCAGCCATTCGGGGCGCGCCTCTTCGAACTTCAGGGAAATTGCGCCTTGCTGAGCGCGCGAGCGATGGGTCTTGGCGACGCGCAGATGCTCCCGTGCTGCGTCCGGATCGACATGCTGGTCGTCATCCGTAAAGAAAACGTATTGCCCTTCGGCTTCGCGAATCCCGCGATTGCGAGCTGCGGACAGCCCGGGGATCGGCTCGTACACATAGCGAACGGGAAACGGCGCCCGCACTGATGTGTCGGCGGTGTTCGTCATCGGGGAATCGCGCGAGGGCGCTTCATCGACGGACGCAATCTGGAGAGGCGCGCGGTTTTCGAAGTCGGAAAGTCGATTCTGATGGATTCGGGGTCCCCGGAGGACTCAGCCCGCGTGGCTGTTAGCCGGTATTTTTTGGAGGTATCACACGAAGGCGGAAGGACGGACGCGCTTGTGACGCGCTTCGAGATGCCCGACGGGCCAACGGGGTGGGGCAACCCAACCTCAGCCTCGGGAGACGCCGAGGTTGCCTGGCAACGGTGGTGCCGGGTTGGTTCGGGAGGATCAGAGCTTCGGCAAGCCGGCGGGGTCCCACCGCTGGCACCGCAAGCGCTTCTGGCGCTGGTGCATTCCCGGGGTGGTTAGAGAGGGCTGCAAAACATACGATCCCCAACTCGGACGGAGCACACCGTCCCGAACTTGCAGTGCGCGTCGCGGGAGCAGGGGACGGATGCGGGCCCAGCCCATACGCTCGGAAGAATGCTGTCGTACTGCTCACAAACGGGGAGCCCCGACGCTAGGTCTTTCGGACACTGCACCCAGCCGCAGACATCGCAGATGGACGGCAGTTGCACACAACCCCCTCCTGACGGATCGCAGGTGACAGCAACGATTTGCGTTTTCTCGAAACACGAGCACATGGTCGCGTCGTCGGGCGGGCATAGGCCTGTCGTGTCGCCGCTGTAGGTCGGGAGATCGTAGCCCCCGGAGCAACCGGCATCTGGGGGATCCGACTTTGCATCGGCAACACTCGAGTCCGCCGCCGCGTCCGCGGTGCCGTCCAAGGCCGCGTCCGCGCCCGCATCACGTCCGTCGTTGCCGCCGCTGTCGGATGCGCAACCTGCTGATGTTGCAAAAACGACTGTAAGTACGGCTGTAGCTCTCATGGTCAACCTCAACTTGCCAACCACGCGACGCCAAAAGTGGTGGACGAAAGGGTCGAAGCGTCCCAAACGAAGATTCGCATGGAGTAGTTCTTAGTGCTCCCGGGAGTCTAAGCCGACCAAAGCGCTCGCGCGAAAAGACGGCGCGGAAAGTTCACGTAACATCCGTTCCACGATCTAGTTGTTTCACCCAGAGTGGAATGACGGCCGATGTAAGCGTAATGAAGAAGCGTCAGGAGATCGGACGCGGCCTGCGCCTCTGCGTGAACCAGAAATGTCAGCGCCTCGAATACACGATCGACGTCGATAGCGCCGACCATCCGCGCGCCACGCGTCCTGGCGCGCCCACCTTGGACTTACCTTCGGGCGTGCGATCATCGCCGCGAACGCTAGCCCATGCGCTCACTCGATCGGAACGCGAAGCGCGTCGATCTCGATCTCGACTTTGCCCTCGCCGATGATCGTACCTTTCTTCTTTCCTTTCGGATCCTCGATCTTGACCACCAGCCAAAGGGCCTTGAGTGCCTCGTTTCTGGTCGTCGGAGCGCGATGAACCCCATCCTTCCTCAGGTGCGGGGCGAATACGTACGCGCCAGCTTTGAGATCCTTGGCAGTCGCCAATCGGGTTCGCCAGGCGTGAGGCACCATGACGACCTCGCCGTCAGAAACGTGAACGAACTTGCCTTGACCCCCGTCGCTCAGCGGCGCGTCTGGCTTGAGAGGCAAGGACGCATGCACGAACATATGACGCTGGTTCGGAAGCGGCTGCTTACTTACGAACATGTGCTCTTCGCCGAGGAAATGTCGGTCCTCGCTTCCCTGGCGCTCGAGCCGCGGCGACGGGTCATCGTCCAGAATGCGCAGCGTGGCGGGCGGGGCCAAAAATCCACCCGCCCAAAGCACGTAGCCTTCCTTCAGCGAGCGAATGCTGACCACGCGAGCGATGATCCACGGACGCTCGTGGGCCTCGGTGGCATCTTTCGGAGCTACCAGCGTTTCTTTGTCGCGCTTCCAGTGCGCAGCGACCAGCATGCCCGGAACGACTTCGTCGGCCCTGGCTGCGTGAGTCTTCCAATAGTACTTGGTTTCGACTTGCTCCTTCTTGTTGAAGTCCCACAACATGGCGGCCGCTCCCGGCGCCGTCGGCGGCTCCACGACGGTTGCCGCTCGCGCAAAGGCGTGGTTGCGGATGTAGGGTGATTGCATCATCAACACTATGTCGGCGCCCAGGTAGTGGTTCGCGGGAACGCCATCCGAAGGGATCGCCGGAGGGACGAACGCAGCCGGCTCGGCAGTGGGAGTGTTGGGTGCGTCGGCGGGCTGGGGATCCATCGTGGGGACGCCGGCCGGCCCACTTGGTGCAGCGGAACCACCGCCGCAGCCGACCAAGTTGATGGGTACTGTCAACGCGCAACACATAACCAAGAGGCGGGAAAGCATTCCGGCGAGAATACTCAGCTGGGTGACGGCACACAACTACCCGCACGGGAAAAAGCTGAACCCACTCCCAAGCAGGATTGAGTCGGCTTTCGGATGGCGATGCGTCACGCTGCCCGTCATGTGGGCGTTCGGTGTTGTGGTGATTTCTCGCCGAGCGGCGGCGCGGTGACAGCTGTACTAGTGTTCGCTCGTATGGAGGAGTGGGAGATGGCGCTTGTCGCCGTTCTGTGCGCCGCATGCGGCCCTAACCTCGGCGGCGCGGCAAGTCCTGGGGGCGCCGAGGCTCGCGACGCGCCAGTGGCTGCTGCGCCGGCGCCCAAGCCACCGGCTGGCCCCGCGGTTCCAACTCCCGCGCCGTCGGATGTGGCAAAGTGCGGGGAGTGGCACCGGCGGTGGAAGCAACGCGAGCGGCGGCGCCAGTCCTGGAACACCTCCAGGGAGCGGCACAACCGATCCCTGTGCGGCATCGGGCGGCGCTTCAGCCGGCAACGGCGGTGCGGGCGGTGCGGAAACGGGTCCGACAACAGGCGGAGCCGGGGGCAGTGTTCCCACGACCGGCGGCACTTCCGGAGGTGGAGGATCGCCGCCAAGCGGCGGTGCGGGCGGTGGCACTCCCACGACCGGCGGCACTTCCGGGGGTGGCGGCTCGCCGCCAAGCGGCGGCGCGGGTGGTGGGCCCCCAGCGACTGGTGGCATCGGTGGGGGAAATCCCCCCGGCCCGCAGACACCGCCCGGGTTCATGCGCTTCACGTCTTGGTAACGCGCGGGCGGCTGCGAATCCGCTTTCGGTGCGTCCGGGCCTCACACTACCAGCAGTAGCAAGTTCCCTGGCTGCCCTTGGTTCCGCAGCCGCCCGTCGTGGCATCGACGCATTGACTCGTGCCCCAAGCGCAGATCGTACTGCAGGACACGGAGGGATCCCCGTTGTGGCCGTGGGTCCAGACGCAGTAGCCCTTGTGGCAAACGCGATCCGAGTCACAGCTACCGCACCCGCCCCCACAACCATCAGAACCACAAGCGTCCCTGGATACGCAGCTGGAACTGCAGCACGCGTCGCCCTCGTCCGCTTTGCCGTCGCAATCGTTGTCGACCTTGTCACAGACCTCTTTCTTCGGTGTGACTTCGCCAGAGCAAGGCCCCCAATCCCCAGCGGTGCAGACTTGCACACCCGCTTTGCACGCGCCCACGCCCTTCGTACTGGAGGCGCCGGAATAGCAACTCTGGGACGAGCCGCCCACGCAGCCGCAGCCCTCGTCGACGGTGCCGTCGCAGTTGTCGTCGACCCCATCGCAGGTTTCCACCGCAGACCCGGGGAAGGCGACGCATTGACCAGGTTTACCTGCTACGCAACTGGGCGCCGTGGCTGCGCACAACCCCTCGCCACACGTCAGATCGCCGATGCCTTCATCGACCATGCCGTCACAGTCGTTGTCGACGCTGTCGCAGATCTCGGCCGCCGGAGTGACTTCTCCAAGGCAAGCTTCCCACGCGTTGCCGGAGCAGCGACGGCTCCCAGCCTTGCAAGCACCGACGTTCTCCGTCGCGGCAGGTCCGGTGTAACAGGCCGTGGTCTCGCCCACCGCGCAGCTGATTCCGTCCGCGGGGCGATCGGCCGCAATGCCTTCCAGATCATGAATCGTCAGGCAGCCGTTCACGATGCACAGCGAGAGCAGAGCGGTGGCTCCGATAGCAAACAGGTTGCGGCCGTAACGCAAATTCCACATCCAGATCCGCTGATCTTATCGCAACGCGGCGAGGGTGGCGGCGCAATCGCAAGGCTTGCAACGGATGCGGCGCCTCAGTGGCGACTTCTGAGCCCCGGCGCTAGGCGCAGCCGCGCCGCGGAACTACCCGGTTCAGCGGTGAGAACCAGGCTGATTCCCGCGCCGCCCACGATCGCCGCGCCAACGCCCAGCACGCGCGATATTCCAAGCCGGGACAGGGCTGCCTC
>CALMUT010000088.1 GCA_937872925.1 uncultured Myxococcales bacterium
TACATCGAAGGGTGGGCTTCCTTCAGGAACAGACTGCGCGCTTCGATCTCGCCAAGACACACGAGCAGCTGCGCAGTCAGCCGTCGCCGCGAACCGAGCACGCGCTGCGTGCCAAGCAGCAGCTCGGCGTCTGAAATCTTTCGAACATCCATGCTGCTTTCATACACCCTGATTTTTGGTCGCTCTCAGCGGCGCGCTACCGCGCGATCAGCGTCGCGATCCGCACGCGAAACGTTTTGTCCACGAACGACCGCGAGCGTGCCGTAGAGGCAGTGCAACGCATGAGTTTCCGCGATGCGACGAGCGCCGCGCGTTGACGTGCGAAAAAGCTGTCCAGCAAAAAGTGAAGCGTCGCGAAACTTTTTCCTTCACCCCCTCGATGCCTCCGCTAGCGGAGGTCCGCGCTACCCGCCGCGAAACAAAACTCCCCTGGGCGGGAGGGCACTGTGATCGGCACCATGCAGATTCAGTTGCGCGCTTTGTGTACGACGCCCACCCCGGGGTGGGACACTGTGTCGGAGCGGCACGCCATCGGGTTGCGCTTCTTTTTCGGCAGTCCACGGCGCGGCATTCACCCCGCGCATCCGCGCATCGTCGCATCGGCGGATCGGCGGATCGGCGCATCGGCGGATCGCCGCATCGGCGCACCCGGTGCCAGCCACACTGCACCAGCACCTCCGCTAGCGGAGGTCCGCGCTACCCGCCGCGAAACAAAACTCCCCTGGGCGGGAGGGCACTGTGATCGGCACGAAGCAGATTCAGTTGCGCGAATTGTGTACGACGCCCACCCCGGGGTGGGACCCTGTGTCGGTGGGGCGAGGCATTGGGTTGCGTTTCTTCGGGACTCATTGGCGCTGCTGGGCCCAGCTCGCATGGCGGCGCGTATTCGGGGCACGCGCTACGGAATTTGAACGCAGGCCACCGCCTGCGTGCTGGTGCAGGACTTGGAGGACTGCTCTAGGAGTCGGCGGAAGTCCCATTCGCCGGTGGCGCCGGTGCCCGTGGTGCTGGTCCAGTCGCTGCACGTATTGGCGCCCACGAGCCCGGTGCTGGTTGACCCGTGCCAGCCGTGGGCGTCGGACCAGTCCGGAGTGGTCTTGCCTTCATCGACGACATTTCCATCGAAGGTCGGCAGCAGGCCGGCTGCGGTGTTCCACGTCGATTGGGTGAAGACGGCGCTCCAGGAGGCGTACATCAGGGCGCCGTTTAGATTCACGACCGGATAGGCGGTCGCGGCGCCGGTGATCAGGTCCTTGACGTTGCGAGTGCTCGAGGAGAGCAGCGCTTTCCACGTGCCCGTTTGGCCGGCCGTTTGCGCTTGGGCTGCGCACAGGGCGTCCGCTCCCGCCAGGCCGCCCAAATTCCCGTTGTGGGCCTCGTTGAGGGCTGCGATTTGGATTTTCGTGCACTGACCCACTGGCGTCCAAGTCGTCTTTGACGTCGCCGGATCGCACTGCTCGCAGCCGAGCGGGCTGACCGCCCCGGGCGCGTAGCACTGGCCGCCGATGTAGCAACCATTGCCTTTAGCGGTCCAGTCAAGCGGGTTGATGGCGCCATCACATTCCAAGAAGGAGCAAGTGGCGCTGGGGTGTTTGCCGCCGTTCGGATAGCAAGCGGTTCCGATCTTGCAGCTCAGCCCCACTGGCGACCAATTCGTCGTGCTCTTCGTGGGGTTGCACTCTTCACATCCCCCCGCGTTCTGATCTCCACTCTTGCGGCAGGTCGATCCGATCAGGCATTCGTTACCCTTCACGGTCCATGCGCTCGTACTGACGGCGCCGTCACACACCGTCGTGGTGCAGGTCGAGCTGGGGTGCGGGTCTTGATTCTTGTAGCACTGCGTACCGATCTTGCAGTCGAAGTTCGCGGGGGAGTACGCGGTCGTGGACTGGGCTGGATCACAAGCGGTGCAGCCGTCGCTACTGGTCTCGCCAGCCGGCTTGCAGGTCGATCCGATCAAGCACTCGCCGCCTTTGACCGTCCACGAAGACGTGCTGTTGGTAGCGTCACAGACCGTGTTGGTGCAGGTCGAACTTGGGTGCGGTTCCCCGTTCATGAAGCAAGTGCTGCCGACCTTGCAGTCGTAGTTGGCCGGTGACCAGCTCGTCTTGGACTGCGTGGGGTCGCATGCATTGCAGCGGCTTAGCTGACGATCCCCGGCTGCGGCACAAGTAGACCCGAGTAGGCACTCGGCGCCGTTGACGGTCCAGCTTGTTGCGCTCGCGGCTCCGTCGCAAACGACGTTGCCGCAGCTGCTGCTGGGGTGTTTCTGCCCGTTCTTGTAGCAGACACCGCCGATCTTGCAGTCGAAGAGGACCTGCGTCCACGCTGTGGGCGACTGCGTCGGGTCGCAGATGTTGCAGCCTGCTTCGTCGCGCTCGCCGGACTCGTAGCATTTACCGCCGATGTTGCAGTCGTTCTTTGCCGGCACCAGCGCGGTGGCAGATTGCGCTGGGTCGCAGACGCTGCAGCCGTTGCTGTCCTTTTCACCATTTTCGTAGCAATACCCCGCCGTTTGGCAGCCGTTGACGATCGCGGTCCAGGACGTCTGCGACGCCTTGGGGGCGCACATTTCGCATTTGCTGCCACTGTGCTGCTTGGCGCTGTAGCACGCGCCGGCGATCACGCAGTTGTCCGGGCGCACGATATTCTTGCAGCTGCCGTCGGCGGCACAATAGTCGTCCGTGCAAGAAAGGTTGTCATTGCAATCACATGGCAAGTTGGTCCCTCCGTCGCCGGAAGTGCCACCAGTGCCACCGCTTCCTCCTGTGCCACCAGTTCCGCCGCCACCGGTGCCGCTACCGCCGTCATTGATACCCTGGCATGGGAACGCGTTGAAGCAGTCTGGGTCAGCACAGTCCGTCAGTTGATCATTGTCGTTGTCTAGCTTGTCGACGCAATGAGTCTCGATGTCCCCCGTGGGCTTTTCCCCTGAGTCGTCCGACGAGCAACTCCAAATGCACGCGATGGCTAGGGCGACGATTGGACCAGCGGCTCGATGCATTGCTCTTCTCCAGGTTCACCAAGCGTCCCGCGCAGCTCGGCAATTACAGTCTACGTTGAATGCCCGAACACCTGCCCGGCGCGGTGTAATGACGTGCGACAGCGGAGCACATCTACCCACCAAGGAGAGTCATCGATCCGCAAGCAGCATGCTCATGTACAGCCGCCAGCGCCATTGCAGGTCTTTTGGCCCGGGCACTCCCCCAGCGGATCTTGGTTGATTGGCACGGGGCTGCAGGTGCCCAGTTTGCCCGCCACGTTGCAGGCCATGCACGTCCCGGTGCACGTCGTGTTGCAGCAATAGCCGTCGATGCAGGCGTTGCTGGCGCAGTCCGCAGCTGCGTTGCACTTCTTGCCATTGGCGCACTTGCCGCAGGGGCCTCCGCCTCCGCAGTCCGTGTCGGCTTCCGTGCCGTTCTTCAGCCCGTCGCTGCAGGTTTGGCATTGCCCGCCGGAGCAAACGTAGGAGCCCGCGCATGTCACCTGTCCACTGTCGACGCAACTGCCAGCGCCGCTACACATATCAGGCGGGCTTTCTACGTTTCCGCTACACGTGCCAGTCGCGCAGACCGTGCTCGCGGGGTGGAACGCACAGGCACCGTTGAAGCACATGCCGCTCGTGCCGCAGCTTGAGGCCACCGTGTTCGGACACTCGTTGTCCGGGTCGGTGTTGTTGGTGATGTTGGCGCACTGCCCAGTGGTTTGCCCCGTCTTGGCGGAAGTGCACCCTTCGCAGGTCCCGCTGCAGGCCTTGTCGCAACAGACTCCGTCCGCGCAGAAGCCGCTGCTGCAGTCCGAACCAGCCAGACACTTCAGGCCACTGCCGCACTTGGCGCAGGCGTTGCCGCCGCAGTCCACGTCCGTCTCGCTCCCGCTCTTGAAGCCGTTGGCGCAGCCGCATACCCCGCCGGAGCAGAAGTCACCGACGCCGCATGTGCCGCAGTTCAGCGTGGCGCCGCAGCCGTCGCTGAGAGAGCCGCAGGTCTTGCCGGACGCGGCACAGGTCGTGGGCTTGCAGCAGGTGCCGCTGGTGGTGCAAGTCTGTCCGTTGCCGCAAGGAGTACCGGCCGGCAGTTTCGGATGGGATGGGGACGTGCCAACGCATTTATCTTCGGTGCAGGGATTGCTGTCGTCGGGGACGTCGGTCGGATCCGCCTCGCTTGTGGTACTTCCGCTTCCATTGCAGACCTGCGTGCGGCAATCGCCCGCGGTTTGCTGAGAGGCGGGCAGCGGCGTGCCACTGGCCACGTTGTTCTGCACGCAGGCTCCGGACTTGCAAGCTGGTGTCCAGCAGTCGTTCGTAGTGGTCGAAGAGCAGTCCGCGTCGCTCGAGCAGTCCACACACTTGCCGGCGCCGTCACAAATGCGCACAGCCTCACAGCTTTGGCCCTTGGGCAGCGGCTCGTTCACGGGTACGCCCTTGTTGCACACGTCCTTGGTGCACTCATTGCCGTCAACGGGCACATCGAACGGATCCAGGGCGTCTTCGTCTTTGCCCTCCACGCAGCGTCGCTCGTGGCAATCCCCGCTCACCTGCGACACCCCGGGCGTGGGTATGCTGCTGAGCACGGAGTGTTTGCATTGGCCCTGACCATCGCACCCGGGTTTGCTGCAAGGCAGGCAGGCGTCGTCGGTGCACGCGTTGTCGTCGTTGCACTGACTGGCCGCGTTGGCAGAGGTACACAGCACCAGGCATTCGCCGAAGACACACTTGCCGTTGCCGGAGCCCACTTTGCACTTGGAGCCCGTCAATAGCGGCTTGTGGATCGGGACGCCGTTTTCACAGGCGTCCAGGGTGCACGGTTGGTCGTCATCGACGATGTCGCCGTTGTCCACGATGTCCAGCGGAACGCCGCTCGTGCACACCGTGCGCTTGCAGTCGCCAACCTCTTGTTCCTTGGCATCGCCGTCCGGGGCTGCCTCGAATACGCACTGGCCGCTTTCACAACTAGCTGTCGAGCATGGGTTGCCGTTGTCGCATTCCGCCGCGACCGTACAAGCGAGTCCAGCGTCGCTGCCCTTCCCGCCCTCTCCCGAGCCCCCGCAGTTGGGCAGTGCAAGTAACGATAACCCCGTAAGCGCAAGCAGCGCGGAGACAAGTCGCATCGTTCAAGGATACCGCGTCCGATGCCCGCGGCCAACACATGCGAAACTCGCAGCCGAGCAGCGTTTTTGGTGGACGTAGGTCTACGCTCGGTTGTTACGCGTTTTCGCCCGTGGATGCCTGCGTAACTCAAAGGAACAACTGAACAACAGGCGCTGGTGTGCAGCACGCGTGTCCGTCAGGCAGTCCGAGCCGTGCTCCAGCCGCCGGCATGACGCCGGAGTCGAAAGCGCCGTCGAAATCCTTCGCCGTCAGTCGAACAACGCGACCAGTTGCTCGGTGAAACCGACCAGCGTGCCGTCGGCGCTGTGCAGCCGCCCCATGGCCGTGTGGAATCCGTCTTTGCCCGCGACGGTTTCGTAGCTGAACGAAAACCACTGCTCGAAGCTCGCGGGCACGGCAAACACGTGGGCTGTCCACGTGACGGTGCTGGCGAAACTCGGGGTGGTGAGCACGGAAAGCGAGGGACACGGCCACATGTCGAGCAGCCCGAGCACGCCTTCGACGTCACCGGCTGCGGCACGGAAGCGGCAGTAACCGTCGAAACGCGCCTCGGCCGTCCCTGAAAATGGCGGGCCGCCGCTAGCCCAGCGCAGGGCGATGTGTTTGGTAAACTCGGGAGTAACCCCGGGCAAATAGGGAAGCTCTGGGAGCGTCTCCACGTCCCGCTCAGTAGAAAAGGGTGCCGCGCCGATCACCTTCGACGCACCCTGGCGCGGCGCAGCGAAGACCATGCTCGCGCGCGCGGTATCGGCGCCAGCTTGGACTAACGCGCCCTCCAGAAAGCTGGTCGATCGACCTTCGCGGACGACGCGGGCTGAGCCTGTGAGCGGCCCGGGGACCGTGGGGCGCAACAGTTGGACGCTGATCGTTCGTAGCACGCGTTCTGGCGGCACGCCGCGATGCGCGAGCGCTACGAGGGCCGCCGCGGAAAGCCCGCCAAACACCGAACGGCCCTGCATCCAGTCCGTGGGCATGTCGAAATGAGACGCTCCGTCCGCCTCCACCCAACGCTCTCTCAAGCTCGCGTCGAATCGCATGCCGCTGTGTATAGGGACGTCACCAGCCCTGGCAAGGGCTCTCACAATTATGGACTTGGGCTAAGTGCAGCCGCCAAAGAGGCAACCGTTGCAGCACTCGATGTCGAAGATACAACCGCTACCCTTGGGCTTGCAGGACACACACTTGGATCCGGCGATCAAGTCGCAATACAGATTGGAACAGCAGTTCTGCCCCGTCACGCTACAGCCTTGGCCACTCGTTTTGCAGCTAGGATTGCCGCCACTACCCGTCGTGCCGCCCGTCGCCGCGCCACCGGTGCCCGACGTGCCGCCCGTGGCCGTGCCGCCCGTTCCCGAAGTCCCACCGGTGTTGGCGCCGCCACTGCCGCCCGTCGCGGCAAAGCCCCCCCTGCCCGACCCGGCCGTGCCGCCTGTGGCCACCCCGCCGCCGCCCGCGCCGCCACCGGTGTTGATCACGCCGCCGGTGCTGATCACGCCGCCGCTGCCAAGGCCGCTGCTTCCGCCGAGTGCACCGCTGTCGACGCCGACGAATAGGCCCGGGTCCTGGCCGCCTCCCTCGGAATCCAACGAACAGGCAGCCAGTGCCATGCCGAGGACTAGGGTGAGGGAGCGCGCGGAAGTCACACCAAATTGTAGCTTAGGATCGGTTAGACGCACAATCGTCGGTCGCTGCTGCCGCGCGTCATGGCTGGTTTGCGCGCGAGGCCAGGTTGCGAGGCCACTGAGTCGCGCGTAGGCTCCCGCTGCTCGCGCCAAGAACCGCGAGCCCGAACAGGGAGACTACGATGCGCACGCTCCGCCTGATTGCCCCAGTGCTATTTGTGACCGGGCTACTAACCCAGGCCGCGCTTGCGGCGGCTCCGACAAAAACGGAGATCCATCGCGGCCCCTTTACGACACAGGGTGCAAGCAATCTTGAGAACGCCGCGCTGCAGATTCTGCGCAGCGCGTCTCCTAGAGCGAAGGCGGTCACGCTGCGCCACGTGGACAGCACACGCAAGGTCAGCCAGCGTCGCTCAGTCCGTTTCGAACAGATGCATCAAGGCGTGCCCGTGATCTTCCGTGGCGCTGGAGTCGTGTTGGATGATCAGGGCCGAGCGGACTTCGCGGTGACACGGCTGGAAGACGATCTGCCTGCAGTCTCGCCGACGCTGACGGCGACCGCCGTGGGCGCGAAGGTGGCCACATGGTCAGGTTTGGTCGTTCAGTCCAGCGACGCGCGCTTGGCGATCTACCCCCTGGCATCGGGGCCGCGCCTTTCCTGGATCGTGTATCCGACCGACCGGCTACCGGGCGTGCCTTACGCGCCGGTATACGTCGTGGATGCGCACTCGGGAGAGCGCCTGGTCAGTTGGAATGCGGCCCGCTTTGCCAAAGGGCGCGTCTATCCGGAAAACCCGGTGGCGACTAGCACGGTGCAGGACCTCGATCTGGACCTGGCGCCCGGCGCCCTGAACCTGACCAGTGAGCGCGTCAAAGCCTTCAACTGTGTCGACAATCAGGCAGTGAAGCAGATCAACATCGGCATCACGTTGAATGTGCACGTATGCGATTTGGAGCAGCTTGCTGCGCCGGATTCCAGCGGTGACTTCTTGTACGACCCACCCGCGCAGGACCTCACACCCGAAGACCCGTTCAGCGAAGTGCAGATCTTCTTCCACACCAGCAAGGCCTACGCGTACTTCTCGGGTCTTGGCATGACGGATCTTGCGACGAAGCCCCTGCCGGCGGTCGCCAACCTGATGTTGCCCGCCGGTTTCGACACTCAGAACCTCGCCCAGATGGCGGATCCGAACATCCCCTTCGTACCCTTTTCCAACGCGTTCTTCGCGCCGGCGAACCCGATCTTCTCGACCATCTTCGGCCTGCCGGGGGCGGCCATGTGGTTCGGTCAGGGGCCGAAGGCGGACTACTCTTACGACGGCGACGTCGTCTATCACGAGTTTGGCCATGCGGTCGTCGATCACACCTTGAAGCTCGTCGGCAGTTATCACGCCGACAAGCAGGGGCTGGTTTCGTCTCCGGGCGCGATGGACGAAGGGCTTGCGGACTACTTCGCGGCTGCAATCACCGGAGGGTCCGCCATGGGTGAATACGCCGCGACGGATTTGGCGCCGGGGCTCAAGTCCATCCGGGACCTTGCCAATAGTGAAACCTGTCCCGCCAATCTATCCGGTGAAGTCCACGCAGACTCCAAGTTTTGGACGGGTGCATTGTGGAAGGTTCGCGAGACACTGGCTGCAGCGGATCGCGACAAGATGGACAAAGCCGTTTTCGATGTGATGGCGGCTTCACCGGGTGGTGATCTCGGTTTCGAAGATCTGACGAATCTCATTATCACCTCGGTGAAGAGCGCGGTCAGCACTTCTGCAGCGGATGCGCTGACGAAGGAGATGACTGACCGCGGCGTGTTGCCAACGTGTGAACGGGTCATCGAGTTCAAGGGCCAGCCCATCAATGGCGGTAGCCCCGAGCTCGGCGGGACGATTTGGGCGCCTGGCAAACAGGACAGTGCGATTGCGGGCGCGCCATACGCCCCGGGCGTGCTTCAGTTTAAGGTAGCCATTCCCGCCGCTACGGAGCTTTCCGTGTCGTTCTCCGAGGTGAAGACCGGCGGTGGCGGCACGAGCATTTTCGGAGGAGGCAGCCCTTTCACGCCGAGCGTTGTCGTCCGCTTCGGCGATGCCCCGATCGAGTTCGCCTATAGCCCTGGGTTTGAAGCAACCGCGGACGTGACCCTAGAGGCCCCGATCAATGGCGGCAAAGGCGTCGCCACAGTCGCGGTGCCGGCAGGCGCGCAGAACGCCTACGTCATGGTGGTCAACACTGGGGACCAATCCGGCGGCTACCGCGGCGTCAACTTCGCGTTCAGCGGGCAGCCGCCAGCTCCCGACGCGGGGCCTGTGGACGCTGGTGCCGACGGGGGGGCGCCTCCCAAGTCTGCCGAGCCTGCGGATGATGAGGGCTGCGGCTGTCGCACTGTCGGCGGTCGCAGTGGTGGCGCATGGTGGCTGGGCGCGGCGTTGCTCGGCGTGGTGGCACTGCGGCGGCGGCGAAACCAGCACTGAGACAACCTGCCCGCAGCTCATGGCTTTCTCTGACCAGAAGATGCGCTAGCCTCGGACACTCATGCGCGCTTCCCCCGTACTTGTCGGAGTGGCGGTGCTCGTCGCGTTTGCTGGGGGAGCACAAGCGAGAGCGCCGGAGGCACTGGGTGCGCTACGCCCGGAAGCCGATCCCGACAATGTCGGATTCGCCGACTCGGACGCTCCGGTTACGGCGTTCTTTCCCCGTGCGGACCATGCCCGCGCCCGTTTGCGCTGGAACTGGCCGCGGTTCTCGACATCCGAGTACGTCGCGACCAGCGTGGCTGCGTCCGTTGCGGTTGCGGCCGCCGTGCTACGCCCCACGAATAGCGGCTGGAGCCGCGGTGCTCTCTGGGATGAAGACGCGCGCAACTCGCTGCGGCTCGGAAGCTACCAGGACAGACGAGCGGCGCGTGACGCCAGTGACGTTCTGCTCGCTCTGACCGTGAGCTACCCAATACTGGTAGACGGTGTGCTTGCTGCCAGTTGGTACTACGAGAGTCCCGAAGTTGCTGAGCAACTGGTCCTGATCAGTACCGAGACGCTCGCCATTACGGCGGCAGTGCACGGCATCGTGTCGACCAGTGTGGGGCGCGAGCGTCCTTTCGGTCGCAGTTGCGGCAGTGAGCTCAGCGAAGAAAGCCGTGACTGTGATGGCAGTGCCCGCCACCGTAGCTTCTTCAGTGGACACGCGAGTCTCGCGTTTGCGGGCGCCAGTCTGGTCTGCATCAATCGGGCGTATTTGCCGCTGCACGGTGGGGGGGCTGCCGACGCCGTTACGTGTGGCAGCGCATATGTTGCCGCAGCCTCCACAGCGACGCTGCGCGTCGTCAGCGATATGCACTACACCACGGATGTGCTGGCCGGCGCCGCCTGGGGCACGCTCGCGGGGCTGACATTGCCTTGGCTACTCCACTACCGCCACGGCACGCAGCGTCCCAAGGTCGGGACCTATCTGGTGCCGTATCCGGGCGGAGTCGCGTTTGGAGGGCACTTCTGATGTCCCACGGCCGTCGAGGGAGAGGGGCATACGCTCTGGCGGCGGCGGTTGTGTTCGTGACTTGCCCGGCCCCTGCCATCGATTCGCCGGAGGTGCTGCCGTCGCCCACGCCGCCCTCGGGTGCGAGCGGAATTGATCGTGCTTCGGCGCCCGCCTATTGGGCGCAAGGAACGCCCGGTCCGTTTGCGGCGGGTACCCTGGAATTGGGTTGGGCTTATGCGCGTCCACGGATCGCGTTCGGCTTCGGGCGCCCCTACTACCGGCACCTTTCCATCGAAGGGCAGCCTCTGATCTCGCCAAATGGGGCAGGCGCATACTTTGGAGTCAAAGGTGCAGTGCCATGGCTCGAGATGCGCCTGGGCACACGCTACTTCGCGCCCTTTCAGCGCTCACTCATCACGGCCAAGACCACACACAATCGTCTGTCTATCGAGGAGAAGGACGGTCCTACGGCCTCACATTCGGTGCTGGAAGCCGAGATGGCTGGAGCCGTGCCGGTCCCGGGGGGCGGTCCATTCTGGGTGCTCTCTGCGTATCACATCCCGGGTCTTCAAGAAGGGTATCACCTCTACGAAGAATCGCTGAAGATGGTGATCGAGCCGCCGTGGGTGTGGCGCGCTCGCGTTGGCTATGCCGTGCACTTCGGCAAAGACGACGCGATCAGCGTTGGCTTGGCGCAGGAAGTCATTGTCAACCCGGGTCGCCGAGAGCACGTCTTGCGGGGAGGAGTGATTGCCAACGTCCTGATCAGCGACACGGTGGACGTGCAGGCGACCTTTCTGCCAGTCATTAGCAGCCCGGATTCCATCGGACTTGCGGGCGCAGACTTCGGCCATTTGGGCATCCGTTGGCGTTTTGCAACAGAGCCGTCCAAACGCAGGCGGCGCCCAACGCGCTGAAGGGCGAAGTCCCTG
The DNA here is from genome assembly GCA_937872925.1 of uncultured Myxococcales bacterium. GTDB lineage: Bacteria > Myxococcota_A > Polyangia > Polyangiales > Polyangiaceae > JACKEA01. Next base: position 11,130 of record CALMUT010000088.1, read on the forward strand.
CCGCTCGGGCTTCTAGCTCAGCGCCGCAGACAACTGGGTGCGAGCCTCTTGCTCCACGATTTCGCCGTGCCCCATGATCACACGCTGCGTGGGCCACGCACAGATGCGAGCGAGGGACTCCGCGTGTGCGGGCTTGTCTTTGACCAACATGCCCCACATCCGGCTCTTGGCGAAGCGGCCCCGGGTGCCGAAAGCCGTCAGTAGGACGCTGGTCATGAAGTTGTGAGCGGTCTGCACGTTGAAAATCAAGTCGCCGAGGATGGCGCTGCCGGAAGCTTTGTGGAACAGCGCAACTTCGTTCATCTTGGGCGCGCCGCCCACCAAGACGAGATCGAAATCCCTAGCAAGCTCCGGTGGCAGTTCGCCCATCTCGGTGCTGGCGGAAAGCTCTGGGATCTTCTGGGAGAGACCTGGCGCTGCGAGCAATTGCGCGTCGGGGAAACGCTCAAGCGCCGCGTTCGCGTACAAGTGGTGGTAGAGATTGGGTGCGACGATCCAGCGCACCAAACCCAGACTGGCCACCTCGTCGGCCCACTGCGCCGGCTGCGCAACCGGAGAGTGCAGCAGTAGATCGCCACTGTCAGTTTTCACTACCGTCATGCGGATCGGCAGCACGACGCCGCCGGGCATGCGCATGGGCTGCGTGACGTGCCAGAGGTTGTCGCAGATGGGCTCGAGCATGCCCCGGACTACTGCAGGGTCTGCCCGGTGTTCACAGCGCCGCGGGTATGCGCGGCGGAGCCGGCCCAAGTGAAGTCGCTGTACTTATTGCCGGTGCCGGTGAGCTGAAGCGAATGACCGACCGCTGAATTGCCGGCTTCCGATACGCCGATATCCACACTGAGCATGCCCGAAGCCGCCTTGTCTGCCGCGGTGAAGGTGCCGCCGTAGCTCAAGAAGAACAGGACCTTTCCAAGGTCGTCGACCAGGGCGACGCCGTCCGGGTTGCCGTTCTGGATGCCGGCGACCGGGAACCAGATCGTGCCGTAGCCGTTCTGCTGATTCGAGATCGTGCCGCTGAGAGTCTCGGTGTCGTACTCCATGAACGCGGTGCCGCCGGTACTGGCGCCGTTGTAGAAGACCAGCGTGTAGCCAGCGAGGTTGGTGCCCGCGGTGCCCGCAACTTCGACGCCTTCGTCCGCGTCGCCGCCGGTGTTGTCATAGTGCAGTTCGTTGATCCAGACGCTGGGAGCCGTGCCCGCGTCGGTGCCACCGGTGCCCGCGTCGGTGCCACCAGTTCCGCCGGTGCCCGCGTCGGTGCCGCCGATTCCGCCACTGGCGCCACCGGTGCCTGCGTCGGTGCCGCCGGTTCCCGCGTCGGTGCCGCCAGTTCCGCCACTGGCGCCGCCAGTCCCCGCGTCGGTGCCGCCAGTTCCGCCACTGGCGCCGCCGGTTCCCGCGTCGGTGCCGCCAGTTCCGCCACTGGCGCCGCCGGTTCCCGCGTCGGTGCCGCCGGTTCCCGCGTCGGTGCCGCCGGTTCCCGCGTCAGTGCCGCCGGTTCCCGCGTCAGTGACGCATAGCGAGGCGTAGTCGGCGCAGCAGTCGCCGTTCGCGACGCAATCCGTGTCGCAATAACATTGTGCCGGCCCAGGTGCTGGGCTCGAGGAACCGCAGATCCCGGTGCAACTATCGTTGGTGCCGCCGCCGGTGCCGCCGGTGCCGCCCGTGCCGGTGCCGCCGGTCCCCGTGCCGCCCGTGCCGGTTCCGCCCGTCCCTCCAAAGTTGCCGAAGCCGCCCGTCGCGCCGCCGCCGTCGAACCCAGTGCCGCCGGTGCCGCCCCCGCCACCGGTGTCGTCCGACGAACAAGCCGCCGGAAAGAGAATCGCAATGAACCCAAGACTTGCCGCAATTCCGAGACGCTTCATGGGGCGCACCCTAGCGCCCTGACGGCGCCGTGCAAACCCTGAGTGCGGGCCTACGCCTCGCCACATCCGGTGCGGCCTCAAGCCCCGGAAAAAAGCCGGATCTAGGTTCTAGGCGCGGGGCTGCTCTTCGGGGGCGTCGTCGTCTTCCAACGCGGCGCCGTGGCACTTCTTGAATTTCTTGCCCGAGCCGCAAGGACAGTCGTCGTTGCGGCCGATCTTCGGAGCCGGCGGGGCGGACGCGCGCGGTGGAGGCGCCGCGGCTGCGTTCTCCATCATCTGCGCCAGGAGTTCCTCGGGGGGCGCCTGGGCGGAGCCCGGATGTCGCGCGACGGCTTGCTCCAAGAGCTGCTGGTGCTCTTCCGCCGCGACTGCCTCAAGGGCCTCGATGTCTTCAGTGCGCTGCACCTGAACCTCGAAGAAACGCAGCAGCACGGTGCTACTGACCTTCGCCATCATATTCAAGAAGAGGTCGTATCCCTCCTTCTTGTATTCGTTCTTCGGATCCTTCTGACCATAGCCGCGCAGGCCGATGCCGTCGCGTAGGTGCTCCATATTGGACAGGTGGTCCTGCCAAGCCTGGTCGATGCCTTCCAGGTACAAATGACGAAACACGCGCATGGCGTTTTCGACGCCCAGGTCCTTCTCGCGGGTCATGTACAGCGCCTCGGCGCGTTCGAACATGTCGCGTACCAACATCTCGGCGTCCCCGTGGTCTTCAACCTCCGGCGGTAGCTTCACCTTGAAGTGGTCGTAGTAGCCCTCGCGGATGTTCTTCCAGTCCCAGTCCTCCGGCGGCTTGTTCTCGGGGCAGCTCTCTTCGACGATGGCTGCCAGCACTCGGTCAATCAGGTCGAGCATGCGCTCGCGCTGTTCGGACAGCCCACGCACAACGAGGTCAAGAAGCTCATCGTGCATCTCGGTGGCGGTGCGCTTCTTGCGGTTGTCCAGGTCCAGCTTGATACCCCAAAGCTGGTAAACTTCTCGCTGTAGCGAAGGCAGCTCCACCAGCTTCTCGATTTTGGCGACGTCTTTGCGGGACTTGGCGGTCCGCGGTTCGCCGTTCTTGTCCTTCAGCTCCAGTGGCGGGTCCGCGAAGAATGAAAGCAACTGCGGAATGAGCGGCTTCACCAGCTTCTCGATGCCCTCGTCGACGGAGATTTCACGAGTGTCGCCCGTGGGCTTGCCCAGCTCGTCCACTTCCTCGGGCGTGTAGCGCCCCTCCAAGAGCTGCTGCCGTAGCGAGTACACAGTCTTACGCTGCGCGTTCATGACGTCGTCGTACTCGAGCAAGTTCTTACGGATGTCGAAGTTGCGCTCTTCCACTTTTCGCTGCGCGTTTTCGACGCTCTTCGTCACCCAGGGGTGCTCGATGGGCTCGTCGTCGGGAAGGCCCATGCGATCCATGAGGTTCTTCACACGCTCCCCGCTGAAGATGCGCATCAGGTCGTCTTCCAGGGAGAGATAGAACGTCGTGGAGCCAGGGTCGCCTTGGCGCCCGGCGCGGCCGCGCAGCTGGTTGTCGATGCGTCGGGATTCGTGACGCTCGGTGCCGACGATGTGCAGACCGCCGTTCTCGATGACCTCGTCGTGCTCCTGCCTGCAGGACTTCTCAAAGCTCTTTACGAGGGCCTCGAACTCTTCGGTGTCGAGGTCCGGGTCCTTACCAGCTTCTTTGAATTCCCAGCGCGCCAACATTTCCGGGTTGCCCCCCAACAGAATGTCGGTGCCGCGGCCCGCCATGTTCGTGCTGACGGTGATCGAGGTCTTGCGCCCCGCCTGCGCAACCACGAAGGCTTCGTTCTCGTGGTGCTTGGCGTTCAGCACGTTGTGCTTGATCTTCTTCTTCTGCAGGATGCGCGCAATCGCCGCGCTCTTTTCCACGCTGGTCGTACCCACCAGCACCGGGCGCCCAGCCTCGTGCTCTGCCAGGATCTCCTTGATCACCGCAGTGAACTTCTCGCGCTCGGTCTTGTAGACGATGTCTTCGGCATCTACACGCACCAGCGGCTTGTTGGTCGGGATGCTCACAACGTCTAGCTTGTAGGTAGAGTGAAACTCCTGTGCTTCGGTCTCTGCGGTGCCGGTCATGCCCGCGAGCTTGCCGTACATGCGGAACAAGTTCTGGAAGGTGATCGTCGCGATGGTGCGACTCTCCTCGTGGATCTCCACGTTCTCTTTGGCTTCCACCGCCTGGTGCAAACCATCGCTCCAACGGCGGCCGGCCAAAACACGCCCTGTGAACTCGTCCACGATCAGCACTTTGCCGTCTGGGCTCACCATATAGTGCTGGTCACGCTTGTATAGTGCGTGCGCCTTGAGCAGCTGATTCAGAATGTGCAGCGTCTGCACGTGCACGGGGTCGTACAGGTTCTTGACGCCAACCATTTGCTGGACGGTGTCGACGCCTTCGTCTGTCAACGTTGCAGTAAAGCCCTTTTCGTCGACGTTGTAGTGCTCATCCTTGCGCAGGCGGCTGACGATTTCGTTGATGGTGCGATATTTTTCGCTCGCCGCTTCTGCGGGACCGCTGATGATGAGTGGCGTGCGCGATTCGTCGATCAAGATCGAGTCGACCTCGTCCACGATGGCGTAGTTCAGCCGGCGCTGAGCATATTCTAGTGACGAGAACTTCAGATTGTCGCGCAGATAGTCAAAGCCGAACTCGTTGTTCTGGCCGTAACAGATGTCGCATTGGTACGCGCGTCGCTTCTCTGTGTCTGGTTGTTGGTTGACGATGGTGCCCACCGTCATGCCCAAGAAGTTGTACAGCTTGCCCATCCACTCGGCGTCGCGCTTGGCCAAGTAGTCGTTCACCGTAACCAGATGCACGCCCTTGCCTTCGAGGGCGTTCAGATAGATGGGCAGCGTCGCGACGAGGGTCTTACCCTCGCCGGTTTTCATCTCGGCGATCTTGCCCTGGTGCAGCACCACCCCGCCGATGAGTTGCACGTCGTAGTGCCGCATCTTCAGGGCGCGCACACCGGCCTCACGTGCGACGGCAAACGCTTCAAGCTGGATGTCTTCCAGGGACGCTCCGTTGTCGAGCTTCTCCTTGAACTCGGCGGTCTTCGCCTTCAGCTCCGCGTCAGACAGTTTTTGGATCTTCGGTTCCAGCTCGTTGATGGCGTTCACTTTCGGCTGCAGCCGTCGAATGGAACGCTCGTTGGACGTGCCGAAAAGCTTCTTTGCTACCCAGGTCAGCATGTGCTCGTTTCCTGCCTCCGCGAGGGAAAATGCCCGGCGGGGGCGAAAAAGTGGGGGCAAGCTAATGCCAATACCCACCGCCTGCCAGCGCTTCGGTCCCCGGGGCTATTCCCTGGGGCCGAAAGACCGGCGATCCGTGCTGCTTTCGCCCTGAAATAATTGATGAAATCGACGGACAGGGCGCCCCGGTTGCCCGTTCATGATAGGTCCCCATCCGAAAGCCATCGATGCTGGAGCGGCTCGAACGCCTTTTCACCCCGCGGCTACGGGCCGTGCTCATCGCGGTGCTCCTGTACCTCGCGGTCAGCCTCTTTTCGTCCGTTGCCAACACCCATTACCCGATCACCAAGTGGTTGGTGTGGCGCTACCTGGGCTACGCCGCCGGGAGCTTGTACGTCGCTGCTGCGTGTCTGTCGGTGGGGCGACTGGTGGTGGTGCGGCTGTTGCCGGAAGCGCGCTGGCTCGAACGCGTCACTCTTTCCTTCGCGGTTGGTTTGTACCTTTTCGAGCTCGGACTCTTCTTACTTGGGCTTGCGCGTGCGTACCACCCGGTCACCTTCTTCGTTTATCCGGGAGTGCTGTTCGCGCTCGGCGCTCGTCCTTTGCTCGAGGAGCTGCGTCGTGTCGTACGCCATGGGCAGAGCTTCGCCCGAGGGCGGCCGGCTTGGACTTGGCTTCTGGTTGGATTCGGCGCATTGGCGCTGGTCTTCATCTACGCCACCATCATGACGCCGGACAACGTGCAGTACGACGCACGTTGGAGACATTTGGCCATCGCAGAGGACTACGTCGCGAGCGGTGGCGTGCGGCGCTTTCCCGAAGGCTGGACCCCAGGTGCGGCTCCGCACTTCACGAGCATTCTGTACGCCTGGGCTTTCATGCTGCCCTTCGGCCGTTCCTTCGACTTCGTCGTTCTGTCTGCCCACTTAGAGCTGATGATCTTTTTGGTCACCACGTTCTTTGGCATCACCGCAGTCGCGCGTCGCCTCGCACCGAGCGCAGATCCCCGGGTGGTGTGGGTCGCGCGCTTCTTATTTCCCGGCGTGTTGCTCTACGATTCGAGCCTGTCCGCGGGCGCGGATCACGTGGGCGCGTCTTTCGGCCCTCCGTTGTTTTTAGCCTTGTTCTGGTGCACCCGGGGGCTCACGCCGAAGCGTCTCTCGTTGCTGGCGCTGCTGCTTGCGGCGGTTGTCATGACCAAGGAAACCTCGGCGGTGTTGCTCTCCGCCGGCCCCATGTTGGTGGTTCTCGTGATGCTATGCATCACCACTGTGCGCGCGCTGCGTGGTCGCGGCAGCATGCGCTCGGCCTGGCTCGGGATCCTTGCGGCTATTGTCGTTGGCTTAGCTTGCAGCGCGCCCCACTGGCTCAAGAACTGGATTTGGTATGGCGATCCGCTGTACCCGATGCTCGCTGGCGTGATGTCGCCGCGGCCCTGGATCGAAGACGGCGCGTACTACTACCGTCACGCGTTCATCAACCGGCAGCTGTGGGCCCCGCAGGTCCGCGGGGTCGAGGCAGTCATCGACACTGCGAAGGTGTTGTTTACTTTCTCCTTTGTTCCCCACGACTGGCCGAATCTGCACCGCAACGTTCCCGTATTTGGATCGCTGTTCACGCTCCTGACGGTGTGCCTGCCCTTTCTCAAGAACGTGCGCCGCATTTGGCTGCTCTGGGGCTGGATCCTGTTGGGCATCGGCTCTTGGTATTGGATCAATCACCAAGACCGTTATTTGCAAGCCTATGCGCCTCTAATGGCGGCAGTGGTTGCGGCGATGATCGTGCACATCTGGCGCCTGAACACGATCCCGGCGCGAGTAGGGCTCGCCTTCGTCGTGGGCTTTCAGGTGCTGTGGGGTGGGGATGTGGTCTTCTTTCAAACCCACCGCATGATCCACATGTCGCCACTGCGTAAGACCATCGAACTGCTCGAAGCAGGGCATCACCAGAAATACGACGAGCGTTTCGAGTGGATCGGGTCGAACTTCGCTGCTTTGGGCGATTCCACGCCGCCGAAGTCACTGATCGTCATGCACGAATTCGAGGAGCGCGTTGGCCTGGGGCGGGGGATCATCACGGATATTCCGGCCTACCAATTTGCCATCGACTACGGGCAGCTCCGGACTGCGCCGGCAGTGTGGCAGCGCTACCGAGACTTGGGCGCCACCCACGTCGTTTGGCGCCGAGAGCGCAGCATGGGGTTGGACTCCCTGGCCGGCGACTTGGTCTTCTTCGACTTCGCCATGAATCACACGGACAAAGTGTTCGACGGCGGCGAGGCGCGGGTCGCGGCGCTGCGGCCGGAGCCCCCGCCGCCGAATCCGTCCGAAGAAGTGCTCGTCATCTCCTGCAAGCCGCCCCTCGACACCGGGGTGTACACCCTAGAGTCCTTGAGCGTGCCCGTGCACGGCCCGCGAAAGAAGTACTACCGCCCGCCCGAGGAGTTTCTCAACACGCCGGTGGAGCTCGAACACGCCGCCAATCGGGCTCGGTACGTGATCACGGAGAACGGCTGCAACACGCCGCCTCCCGCCATCAAGAAACGCTTCCAACGTGCGACGACGCGACCTCACGACCCGGATGATATTAACTTCCAACTGCTCAACCTGTGGGTGCTGCGCTAGCCGGCATCCATTCGGAGCGCGGTCTCTGGGCGCTGCGCGCGAGGCCCTCAGGGTTTGCGTAGCGCTAGGCGGTGCGCCTGGCGTGCGCGGGCTTCTCCGTGACGGCGCTTTTCGTCGTCGCTCTCTAGGATGAGCGGCGGCACGTGTGTGGGCTTGCCATCGTCGTCGATGGCCACATACACCAGGTACGCGGAGTTCGTGTGGCTGACGGTTCCTGTGATGGGGTTTTCGGCGGTGACCTTCACGCCCACTTCCAGAGAGCTCTTGCCAACGAAATTGACGCTGGCCACGCAGCAGAGCACGTCACCAATGCTGACTTTGCTCATGAACGTCATGGAGTCCATGGCCACCGTCACGCACGGTCTCTGCGCGTGGCGCATCGCGGCGATCCCGCCGGCCTCGTCGACCATCTTCATGATTTCACCGCCGTGCACGTTGCCGTAGGCATTGGCGTGTTCGGGCAGCATCAGTTGGTGCAGTTGCACGCGGCACTGGGAGGGAGTCTTGCCAGCTGTCATTTCGCGGTGAGGCTAGCGCGAAATGCTCCGGACGCGTCCCGGGCGCGGAGAGTCGCAGCTTCGCGCGGGTTTTGGTGGCGCAGCGGCAGAGAGCCGACTGCGTTTTCCAGCAATACGGAAAACTGCCGCGGCGTGCGCGGTCAAGGTACACTCCGCGGCAACGTAGCCCCAGATGGACCTGCTCTATTTCGTCATCTTGGTGAGCTCTCTCATTTTCGTACATGAGTTGGGCCACTTCGCCGTCGCCAAAGCCTTTGGTGTGAAGGTCATTACCTTCAGCTTGGGTTTCGGACCGAAGGTGCTGCGCTTGCGTGGCCGAGAGACCGAGTACTGCATCAGTCTGTTGCCCCTGGGCGGCTACGTGAAGATGCTGGAGGAAACCAAGACCGACATCGTGATGCCGGAAGACCGACATCGCACCTTCGAGTCCCTAACGCTCTATAAGAGGATCTTGGTAGTGCTGGCCGGGCCACTGATGAATCTGGTCTTCCCGGTGCTCTTGTACTTCTCCGTCTTCATGACCGACGGGCCATTCCTGCCTCCCACCGTCGGCGTGGTGCTGCCGAATCATCCTGCGGATGGCAAGCTGTTCCCGGGTGATCGAGTCATGGCGGTCAACGGCGAAGAGGTGGGCACCTTCGACGAACTCAAACGCATCGTCGCAAAGAACCCGGGCAAGCCTGTGCGCTTCAAGGTGTTCCGCGACAACAAACACTTAGATGTCGAAGTGACGGCGGAAGAAACGGTTGAGCGGCGCGAACTCGATATCGTCGAGCGCGTGGGGACCGTCGGCATCCAGCCGAGCGCGCCGGCCGCCGTGGTCGGGATCGCGGACACGGATTCGCCGGCGTATCGAGCCGGTTTGCGGACTTTTGACGTGATCACCCACGTCGCAGGGCAACCGGTGCGGCGGTATATGGATCTCGAGCAGTCCCTGCGGGAAAACCGCGGCGAAACCGTACCGGTGACCTACTTGCGCCCGGACGTGATGTCCGACGCTCTGGGGGGTGCGGCGGACTTCGGTGTGTACGAGACGGGGGTCGTTGCCCTCACGCCAGATCCGAATGGGACGGATTTTACCTCGCGCACCGGCGTGGAGTTGGCGGATCTGTACGCCGCCATCGTGCCCGAAGACAGCTACCTGCACAAAGCCGGATTGCGCCCCGGCGACAAGTTGCTCCGCCTTGACGACGAGGCGATCCCCGCATGGTCCACGTTTCGCGAACGCGTGTTGTCGGCTCCGGACCGCCCGCATCGTATCGACTATCTGGCCGCCCGAGATGGTCGGGAACGTTCCGGCACGTTTCAAATGCGCCGAGAAGATTTCACGGACGAACACGGCCAGACGTTTGCGCGCTATGTGCTCCGTGTGCAGCACTGGATCCCGCTGGCACCCGAGGACCGCGTGGAGCACCCGACGCCTCTGCGCTATGCGTTCGAGAAAGCGGTGGCGGAAACCAAAGACGTGACACGGTTCGTGCTGCTGAGCATGGTGCGCTTGGCGCAGGGGCGTATCAGCTTGAAATCGCTTTCAGGTCCCATCACCATCTACGAAGTCGCCGGTGACGAGGGGCGCAAGGGTCCGGACTATTTCGTTTGGGTCATGGCGCTGATCAGCATCAATCTGGGCCTGCTGAATCTGTTGCCCATCCCGGTATTGGACGGCGGGCACCTGATGTTTTTTGTGATCGAGGGCGTGATGCGCCGCCCACTTCCGCTGCGGGTGCGGGAGGTCGCTCATATCGTGGGCATGGCCATCTTGCTCGGCCTGATGGCCCTGGCTTTCAAGAACGACGTTGAGCGGCGCTGGGATGTGATTGTGGGTCAGTTCAGAGAACTCATCGGCTAATGGTGGAAAAAGCAGCCAAGCGCGGGCGTCCTCCTTCGGCGCGTGATGTTGCGGTGCGCGTGTTGATGCGGGTGGAAAAGGATGCCGCCTATGCCGCTGCTGCGCTGGACGCCGAGCTATCTCGTGCCGCGCAACTGGACAGTCGCGATCGCGGGCTGTGCACAGAAATTGTGTACGGCGTGCTGCGCACGCGCGGCGCTTTGGAAGCGGAGCTTTCGAAGTTCGTTCCGGCGGGTCTGTCACGCACGGATCCGTGGGTGCGTTTGCATTTGGTTGTCGCGGCATACCAAATACGGCTGCTCGACCGCGTGCCGGCACACGCAGCAGTGGACGCTGCTGTCAGTGAAGTCCGCGGTCAGCGTGGACCGAAAGTTGCCGGTTTCGTGAACGCCGTGTTGCGCAAGGTCGGTGCCCTCGCCAAGCCGCTCTCCCTGTCAGAGGCCGTCGAAGCCAGCACTCCCGAGTGGTTGCTTGCGCGACTGCGCGAGACCGTCGGGCCAGAGGAGGCACGGGCGCTGCTCGGCGCGGACGCCGCAGCGTTTGCTGCCTGCGTGCGCTTGGTGTCGGGAAAACCGCTGCCGGATTGGCTTGATGCCTCGGCAACAGGCAGGGTCAGCGCGCGGGCGCGTCTGCTACAGGGAGGCGGCGATTTGCGCGCCAAAGCCGGGTACGCGGAGGGCGCCTTCGTGATCCAAGAAGAAGGGGCTCAGGTCGTCGGACTGTGCCTTGGGGCGCGGGCCGGAGAGCGCGTGCTAGATGCGTGCGCCGGCCGTGGTCAAAAGTCGTCACTGCTGGCCGAGCAGATCGCTCCCGACGGAGAGCTTTGGGCGGCGGATCTGCATCCCCACAAACTGCGTGCCCTTGGCGAGGAATTTGAACGGCTGGGGCTCTTGCCGCCATCGACCGCCGCCGTGGACTGGACCCAGGGTTGTGGAGAAGTCCCTCAGAACTATTTCGACCGCGTTTTGGTCGACGCTCCGTGTTCCGGCACCGGCACTTTGCGTCGGCGTCCAGAGATCGGCAAGCGCTTGCGGCCCGAGGATCCCCGGCGCCTTTCGGAACTCGCGGAGAATATCCTCCGCCGTGCCGCGTGCTGCGCCCGTCCGGGCGGGCGGGTCGTCTTTGCAGTCTGTAGTGTGCTGCCTGAAGAGGGCGAGGAACTTGCGGTGCGGGTAAGTGACGTGCTGACCCCGGAGGCTTTCGATAGCGAAGAGGCGAAAGCCATTGCTGCGTCCGGCGCTCACGAGCTGCGCCTATTGCCCCTCGCACACGGCACAGAGGGCTACTACGTGGCGAGTTTCCTACGGCGCTAGCACCGACCGAAAAGAGCCGCTTCTTGCGTTTCGTCGAAAAGCGGCAAATAGTCGAGGCATGGCCCAACTGAGTTTGCGCGGAGCGATGACCGCTCTCGTCACGCCCTTCAAAGAAGACGTCACCCAAATCGATTGGGAAGCGTTTGAAAAGCTCGTCAATGCTCAGCTCGACGGTAAGATCAGCGGATTGGTGCCCTGCGGCACCACCGGCGAGACTCCGACGTTGAGCGAAGCCGAACAGCTCGAGGTGATCAAGCGCACCGCCAAGTTGGCCAAGGGCAAAGTGCCGATCATCGCTGGCACCGGTAGCAACGATACCAAGAAGAGCATTGCGGCTTCCAAAGCGGCACTCGAAGCCGGTGCAGACGGGGTCATGATCGTGATGCCGTACTACAACAAGCCGTCCCAAGAGGGCATGTGCCAGCACGTTCAAGCCATCGCCGCTGCAGTGCCTTGCCCGATCATTCTGTACAACATCCCTGGGCGTTCTGGGGTTGAGCTCTCTGCGGACTCGACCTTGCGCCTGCTCGACGCATGCGACAACGTCATCTCCGTGAAGGACGCCACGGGCAACGTGGCCTATTGCCAAGAGGTGATCCGTCGCGCTGGGGACCGCATTCAAATGATGAGTGGGGACGACCCGATGACGCTCCCCATGATGTCGGTAGGTGTGAAGGGCATCATCAGCGTCACGGGCAATATCTACCCGCGGCAAGTAACGGAGGTCGTGGAAGCAGTCGAAGCGGGGCAATGGGAAGACGCGCGCAAAAAGCATTTGGCACTGTATCCGGTGCATAAGGTGCTATTCGTGGAGCCCAACCCCCAGCCCACCAAGGCCGTGCTCGCCGCCCGGGGAATGATGCGTGCTTGCGTGCGGTTGCCCTTGGTCACAGCCAGTGCGGCGGCTAAGGAGTTGGTGATGAAGGTCATCCAGGAGTACGAAGCTTCGTGAGAGTCGCGCTACACGGGGCGACCGGGCGCATGGGGCTCGCGGTCGCGCGGCTTGCCCACGCCGCTGAAGACATGGAGATTGTCGGTGCGGTCTGCTCCAGCGTCGACCCGGGACAAGATCGCGACATTGGCGAACTGGCTGGGCTCGGCACCGTTGGGGTCGTGGCCACGGCAGACTTGGGAGCCGGCCTGCTGGGCGCGGACGTCGTGATCGACTTTTCCACGGCGTCCGCTGTGCCGGGACTGCTCGCCGTTGCGGCGCGCAACAAAGTGGCCGTGGTCAGCGGGACGACGAATCTCGACGCTGCGGGCAAGCAGGCCCTCGAGAAGGCCGCCGAAGCCGTGCCGGTGCTGTGGGCTCCGAATATGAGCGTCGGCGTGCAGGTGCTAGCGGAAGTCGTGGAGCACGCGCTCCGACGCCTGGGTGCCGAGTACGACGTGGAAATCGTGGAGATCCACCATCGTCGTAAGGTGGACGCCCCAAGCGGTACGGCCAAACGACTTGCGGACGCCGCTCGGTCGGTGCGCGGACAGTTGCGCGACGTCTCTGGTCGGGAGGGCGAAGTCGGCGCGCGGAGTGCGGACGAAATGGGCGTTTTCGGTGTGCGCGGTGGGGACGTCATCGGCGACCACATGGTGTACCTGCTCGGGCCCGGCGAGCGCATCGAGCTCACCCACCGGGCGTCCAGTCGAGAGCTGTTTGCCCACGGGGCGATCGTTGCCGCGCGGTTTTTGGCAGGCAAGAAACCACGGCGCTACGCCATCGCTGACGTACTCGGGTGAGCTGCACGACCTACTGGTACAGCTGTTTTTGGGCGGCGGTCACGCTGGCCCTGCCTGGCTGCGGGCCGAGTGCAGCACAGACCACGCCTGCGCAGCCCATCGTGAACTCAGCGCCGCCGGCAGGCGCGCCAGCTCCGCAATCGGAGCTGCAGCGTCTGCGCAAGCACTTGGCCCACGCAGAGGAAAAGGCGCGCCACGCCGGCTGGCTCAAGAAAGAGGTCGTGGAAATCCCAGATCCGCCTGCGGCGATCGTCCTTTATGAACCTGCTCCCGATCAGGCCCCCGCCACGCTGGTCGCACGCTTCGATGCCGTCAGCGCTGCGGGCTCCCAAGTCCTCACGGGTCAGAGCGGCATGGTCGATGTACAGAAGACCAAGCAGGGCGCGCTGCTGTGGGATTTGCGTGGCAACGGGTCTCGCTCCGTCGTCTTGCACCTGACGCCCTGTGGCGCCAGCTGTGGTCAAGCCCAGCCACGGGTCCTGGACCTGACGGCTGCCGGGTTTGCGGACGCTACGGCGGCGCCGGAGTGCCCAACATGCGCCACGGACCTCGATCGCGATCGCATTCCGGAATTTGCCTATCGCATGGTCAACCTAAAGGTCGCTGCCTGCGCGCGGGTGAGCTGTGGACCCAGCTACGCCCTCGAAGTGCAGGTGCGCGGCCTCGAATCATGGGAGGCGGGAGCCTTCCAACGCGATCTGCGCGACTTCATTCCGCTCTATTTTGATCGTTTGCGTGATGCGAAGCGTGATGCGAAGCGCGCGCGCCGAGCCAAGAACAAGTCGGAAGTCTGCCCGCTCAACGCGCTGCGAGTGGCTTCCGAGCTGTATGTCTATGGGCAGCTGATCGGCGAGAAGGAAGCCGACGCGCTCAAGAGCGCGGACGCCGTCATGGCCGGCTACAGCATGGGGCCGTGCGAACAAGAGTACGACCTACTCGGTCCGCCGCGAACTTGGGGCGAGCTCCGTGAGGAGCTTACCAAGGTCAAGCTGCAGAAGCTGGAGCGCTGGCGCCAGGTCAAGAAGTAGAGACGTTCACTTCTTGTCGTCGTCGTCGTCGTCGTCGTCGTCGTCGTCGTCGTCGTCGTCGTCGTCGTCC
>CALMUT010000089.1 GCA_937872925.1 uncultured Myxococcales bacterium
TTCCCCCCGCCGTTTCCCCCTCGCTCGCGGGGCCCGGCCCGCTCGCTTCTGCTCGCGAACGTGGCTGCTAAAGGACTGACGCGTCGTCAACGCTCGCCCTCGCTCTCGCCCTCGCCCTCGCTCCCCTCGCGCTCGCGCTCGCCCTCGCGCTCGCCCTCGCCCTCGCTCTCGCCCTCGCTCTCGCTCTCGCTCTCGCTCTCGCTCTCGCTCTCGCTCTCGCTCTCGCTCTCGCCCTCGCGCTCGCCCTCGCCCTCGCTCTCGCTCTCGCTCTCGCCCTCGCTCTCGCTCTCGCCCTCGCTCTCGCCCTCGCGCACACCCTCGCTCCCGCCCTCGCCCGACGTCAAAGGTCGGTTTGGCTCCGGCGCTCCGCGCCGCTCGCCCTACCCGACGCGGAAATGGTGCCCCCGGGGTGATTCGCGTGGCCCATTGGCGGCAGCGGCATGCGCATTTGCGCCCAATCGCCAACTTTTCGGCGTCGCTCTCAGCCAGCGGCACGCGCTCCCGGCGCGCCGGCGAGCACCATCAAATCACCGTTGTGACCCAAGGTGGCCACAAATCCGGTTGTTTTTAAGTTGGCAGGCTCAGTTCATCCAGGGCTTTTCCCCCTGGCGGCGGCGGTGCTACAAAAGCGCTTCGGCCCTGGGTTCAGACCGAAATGTGAGCAAAAGCGTATCTCTTGATAATATATGCACAAACCCACCCGTGATCGCCTGGGCGTACCCGCGCCCGGACTCTCCAGGAAGGCCCAAAAGTGAAGATCTCGTGCCCTTCATGCGCGGCAAAATACTCAATCGCTGACGACAAGGTCGAAAACCGCCTTGCCAAGATCCGCTGCCGCAAGTGCAGCACCACCATCGTGATCGACGGCAAGGTGAATCCGCCGAACGTGTACGCGGCGGACGCTTCTGGCGTTCAAGCGGAACAACCATCCGCCGCAGATGCCAGCGCTCCTGCAGCAGCAGCACCCGCAGCGGCAGCGGGTGGCGGTGGTGAGTACTCCGTCGATTTCGGCGACAACGATCAGCGCAATATGCCGCTGGCGGATTTGGTCGCGGCTTACAACGCCGGTCAGGTCACTGCAGAGACCTACATCTGGGCGGAAGGCATGGCGGACTGGGCGGCGCTTGGGGAAGTGCCGGAAGTCGTGGAAGCACTGCAGACCGGCAGCGCACCAGCGGCTCCCGCTCCCGTGGCAGCGGCGCCGACTCCTGCTGCCGCAGCTTTCGGCGGCGGCGCACCGGATTTTGGTGCGGCCCCCGGGGCGGCGCCCTGGGACGGTGGCGGACAAAGCGCCGAAGCGGTGCGTGCGGCAACGGAGCCCGGTCGAGGAGCAACCGCGGACCTATTCGGTGGGTTTGATCAGGCTGGCGGCGAGAGCGACGCCGTCGCAACCAGCGCTCCGAATCCCGGACTTGGCAGTGGCCTCGGTAGCGGCCCTGCGGCGGATCCGGCAACGGGCGCGCGCAATGAGTCCTCGGTGCTGTTTTCCTTGAGCGCACTGACCGCCGCGAAGGACACCTCACGGCCGGCGCAAAGCTCCGGCAGTTCGTCGGCCACACGCGAGGACTCGGGACTCATCGACCTCAAAGCCCTCACCTCGCAAGCAGAAGCGAGCGCACCTGCCGTCGACGCCATGGGCGCCGCGCCACTGGGTTTTGCGCCACCGCTCGGGGCCAGTCCCCTCGGCGGCCCTGCCCTCGCCTCGGCTCAGTTGTCCGTGGCGCCGCCGCCAAAGAAGAGCAAGATGGGTCTCTTCATTGGTGCAGGCATCGCGTTCGGCGCCGTCGTCATCGCCATCGCGATCGTGGTGTCGTCGTCCAAAGAGGCACCGCCTCCGGCACCGACGGCCGCTGCCACCCCGGCGCCCACCCCCGCACCCACGCCCACGCCCACTCCAGAAGCCACAGTTGCGGCGAAGCCCCCCGCTACGGGAACTGCGGAAGGCGACGAGGGCGACAAGGCCCGAGGCCCAAAGAAAGGGGCGCGACCCGGCGGCGGTTACAAGAAGCCAGGGGGCGGCGCACACCCCCCCAACCCCGCCGGCGGAGCATCGCCCGCGCCGGCGGCCAAACCCGCTCCGAAACCGAAGAGCGCCTGTGGCTGCCCCCCGGGCGATCTACAGTGCGCCATGCGCTGCGCCGCAGGCGGCTGAACCGATCCCCGGCCGCATACCAAGATGCCGGGCTCGACTCACTCGAGTTGCTAGCGCAGCAACTCATCGACGGCGACAAGGCTGATCTTGCCCCGCGGCGCGTGCAGCTCCAGCACCTGTCCGCGGCGATCGCTGCGACCGAGCCGAACGGTGCCGTCGGCAAACTGGAGTGCGAAGGCGCTGTGTGGCACCGGGCTGGGTTCGCCCATAGGCACCACGAAGACGCCGACGGCCTCGGTGCCCTTAGGCGGGGCTTCGGGTTTCGCCACGCAGCGCACGGCCACGGTGCTCGAGACCTCTTCGGCCGCACAGTGCGCGAGCGCCCGCTTGTCGCGTAGCGGCTGCTTGCCCTTGGCGGCGGTCAATACCCGCGCAGCGGCGCCGCGCACCGCCTCGGAGGTGTCGTGGGCCAGCAATCGGCGCTCCTCGTCACCGCAGCGCAGACCCGCAATGAACAACGCCGAAAGGGCGCCGGCGCGCACCGCACTGCGCGACGAATCCAGAGCGCCGCAGAGGGCGCCGCGTATGGCAGCAGTAGATTTCCTGCGCGCGGCCAGCCGCCCCAGAGCAGTGGCTGCATTGCCCGCAGCCGCCGCGTCCTTATCCGCCAGCGCTTTCGATAGCAGCGCGACGTCTGCGTCGGTGCCCACCTGTCCCAGGGACCAGAATGCATTGGCGCGCACCGACCCATCAGGATCCGCGGACAAGCGAGCCAGCAAGTCGCGGGCGTCCGTGCGTGCAGCGAGACACTCCGCAACTTTGGCGCGGTCCGCGCTGTCCACGCTGGTCTGCACTAGGCCTTTGAGGTGTGCGAGCGCGGCTGCGTCGGGATGCCGGGCAATCGCTTCGATCAAGGCGTCGCGAGTGCCACCGCGGCTGGCGCCGAGGAGCCGCGCCGCGCGGGAAAGATCCTTCATGTCCTTGGAACGAGACAGCGCACCCGAAAGGGCGAGGGACACCGCCACGCGATCTTGCTCGGCTGCCCGCTCGAGTCGGTCCAGAAGCGCACGTGCCGTCGCCCCGCCACCGGCGCGCCACAGCGCGATACTCGCGGCCATGCGAACGCTGCCCTCCTCCGCGTCGAGGGCGGCGAGCAGCGCGCGATCTGCGCCCGCCCCCCCGGTGTGTCCCAGTGCCTCGATTGCAGCTACCCGCACCGCCAAAAGATCCGAGTGCTCTGCGAAGGGCACCAGCGCCTTGGCCGCGCGTGGCGCCCCGGAGCGCCCCATGAGTTGGAGCAGCGCCACGAATTCGCTGGACCCGGGTTTCGAGCTCGTGAGCGCGCGCTCGATCGGCTCCACGGCCCGGCCGTCCGGCGACTTCGGATGCATCAACTGCGCAGCAGCCGCGACGGCCATGCGACGCACGGTGACGTCCTTCGCTTCGAGGTATTCCAACACAGCGGGCAGGTAGGCGGGCTCCGCGAGAGCTCCCAGGGCGGAGAGCCCCGCCGACGCGGATACGCTGCCTCGCCGCAACGCGTCCCGCACGAGGGGGGCAGCGCTTTTATCCCCCACCTCCCCGAGTGCCATGGCGCAGCCGTCCGCGATGCGTTGATTGGTTTCCGTCTTCACACAGCCGGAAAGGCGCGGGCGAGCTTTGGCCCCTGCGGAAACCAACGCTTTGAGCGCCGGCGCGTCCCCATCGTCCGTGGCCAGAGCTGCCACGACTCGATCGATTGCGTGGGGCGTGCCGAGGCGCGCCAGACTGCTCAGCGCCGCCGCGCGCACGGGCCCGGGCACATCGTCTGCGGCCGCCACGTTTTCGATCGCCACGGCGGACTGGGGGTCCGAGAGCTGCCCCAACGCCTCGAGAGCGGCAATGCGCACGCTGTCCTCGGAATCTCGCAAGGCTAGCACCAGGGCGCTGGCGGCACGGCTGTCCCCGAGCTCGCCCAAGGCAAATGCAACGGCGTGCCGCACTTCCGGTCGCGAGTCTTGGATCTTGCCGATCAGCGGAACAACGGCTCGAGGGTCCGCGAGCCGCGCGAGCGCCAGCACAACGTCGCGACGCACGTGTGGCGTGGAATCATCCAGATGACCCAATAGCGGTAGCACCGCGTCTCCAACGCCGCTCGCACCGAGGGCCCCCGCAGCAAGACCGCGCACCACGGGATCCGGATCGGACAGCGCGCGTCCCAACGCCGTGATCGCCCGGGGGTGCGGGCTCCACGCAAGGAGTTCCGTGGCGGCAATGCGCAAACGCTGATCGGTGTCGCTGAGCCACGGGATGGCCTTTTCGCTCGCGCGTCGTTCTCCCAAGTGCCGCGCCGCGGCCTGTGCGGCCAGTCGCACCTCAGCGTCCGGATCGTTCATCGCAGCGAGGGCAAGACGACGCCCCGCGCCCGAACCGAGGCTGGCAATGCGCTGGGCTGCCCGGCGCCGCTGGCCCACGTCGTCGCTCTTCAGCTGTCGCTCGACGCGCACGACCGCGTTGGGCCAAATCGAACTCTCCGCCAGTGGGGAAAACGAGAGACCAGCGAGCAAGATCGGAACCCAGCGGCGCACGCGACGAAGCGTAAACGCGCCGCCCGCGAGTTCCAATTGTTATTCGGAGCGCGCGGCCTAGGCCGTGGCTTGGTCCGGCAGCCGCACGCCCATCTCGGCAAACGCTTCCCGGGAGGCTCGCCGCTGCGCTGGGCGCAAATAGCCGTAGAACACGGCATTTTGCAGGACCAATCGCGCGACCATGTAGACCTCCAGCAGATCGAAGAAGGTAAACAGCGTGATGCCGAAGACCAGCGACCCGAAACCGAAGAACGCTCGGAAGACCCGCATGGGACGCTCGGCGTGCTTGCGGTAGATGTGACTCGTCGCCTCGCTATACGCCGGGAAGCGCGAGAACATCGAACTCGTGTACGGGTCGAAGCGCGCTGCGTAGTCCGCCTGGCTCTTGACGTAGAAGAGATAGGGGTACCACGCCAGGCGGATCAAGAGGCCACCCGACGAACGCTTTACCTGGTAGCGAGCGAAGGCTGTCTCGTAGTCTTCGGCTTCGCGGTAGCGCGCGCTTGTGAAATGCAAGAACACGTTCTTGTAGTGATCATACATGCCGGTGTGGAAAGACCCCGTCACGGCAGTTCCGGCGCACAGCGCCAGCGCGATCGCGCCCATCCACCAGGTGTCGTTGAACTTGCTCCACACGGCAAAGCAGCCTCCGCCCACAGCCACGATGGACACCACGAGGTCCGCCGCGCCATCCAACATGCGACCGAGCGGACTGGAGGTCCCACGCATGCGCGCCAATTGTCCATCGGCGCAGTCGAAGACCGCCGATAGGAAGATGCACAGCGCGGCAATCTGCATATGCCAGGGGGACGAAGTGAACAGGAACACCCCGCCGACCACGCCAAACACGATGGAAATCAAGGTGACGGCGTTGGGCGAGATCGGCGTCGGGTAGAGCGCCTTCGTCAGCACATACGCCAGAGGACGATGCACCCAGACATCGATGGGCTCCTCGACGTCGAGGGGCTTGAGCGTCTTCTTGTACTGAGCCCAAAAACCCTCGGGCGCCGGGACGGCAGCGTCCAGGTGCTGGCGAGACTCGGGGGCAACGTCGAAGGCAGAACTCATGACAGGACTCCTCATTCAGCGTCGGCAGCGTAGAGGGACCGAGCAGTGGGCCGGGCAAGCGAGCGCAGCACTCGGCGGAACGCGGCCAGAAAGCGCGCGTTGGCTGTGGCGTCGCCAACGGTGACGCGTACGAAACTCTTTTCTGCGTGATGCACCCCCAGAGAGCGGATCAATACGCCCTCCGTCTGCATGCGGCGCACAATCTCATCCGCCGAAAGCCCGGTGGCAGAAGCGTCGATGAGAACGAAGTTCCCATCGCTGGAGAGCGCGCTGACTCCGTGCAGGGTTGCAATGTCCGCGATCAACTGCTCCCGCGCGGTGCGCAGCGCAAGCACCCTCTGGGCGTGCTCTTCCACGTCGTCGAGAGCGGCCATCGCCGCGGCCAAGGTGATCTCTGGCAGATTCCAGGGCACCTTCACGCGCTCGAGCAGGCGAATGCACACCGGGTGCGCCAAGGCATAACCCAAGCGCAGGCCCGCCAGTCCGTAGGCCTTGGAAAAGGTGCGCAAAATGAGCGCATTGGGAAACTCCGCGATCAGGTGACTTAGGTTGTCGCCCTGACCCAGCTCGATGTACGCCTCGTCAATGACGGTCGGCAGGCCCAGGCCGAGCAAGCGCCGCATATCGGCTTCTGGAATGCGGTTGCCCGTCGGGTTGTTGGGCGAACACAGGAACAGCACCTTGGTGCGCTCGGTGACTTCTCGCAGCAAACCGAGAATGTCGTGTTCCTGATCTTCGGCCATGGGCACCAGCACGGGGATGCCGCCGGCGGCGCGCGTGCGCGCTTCATACATGCTGAAGGTTGGTACACTCAGCAGCACCTCTTCGCCGGGCGCGACAAAGGTCCGAATAATGACGTCGATGAGCTCCGTTGAGCCAGCGCCGAGAATCACGTGCTGCGCGTCGAGCTTTGCAGCCGCGCCAAGCCGTGCGCGTAGCGAAGGCGCCGCCGAGGGGTACAGATTGCCGCGGAGCGCTGCCTGCAGGATCGCCTGAACGACTCGCTCGCTCGGCGCGAACGGGCTCTCGTTGGACATCATGCGCACGAGCTCGCCGCGATCTGCCGTGGCGAAATGCGCCTCGTTGTAGGGTTTTGCGGCGCGCACCCAGCTGGGCGCAAACATCTCCAAGGCCTCGGGATCGTAGCTGCGCGGGCCGGTGCCCGGCTCGTCCCCCAAGGTCTCGCCGAAGACGCGCACCATGGCCTCGGCACGTTCGAGGGCAGCCGGAGTGTCCACGTCGATCCAGCGGACATCACCTACGTCGACGGTCACGAAGGCGCCGCGCTCAGCGAGCGCGCAAACACCCTCGGAAAGCGAGCAGTCGCCGTTCTTCTTGTCCAGCAGGGCCAGCTCTTGGATCAGACGTGGCCCGATGCGAAACACGCCCGTGTCGATGGCGTTGTACTCGGCGATCTCTTTGCCAATGTCGGCGATTTGGCCGGCTTCCACCTTCACCTTGGTGGCGTCGTCCAAGTCGAAGCAGCGCTCGATGTCGTAGTCCACCGCGAGAGCGCAGGTGCCGGCCTCCAGATCGGCCGACAAGAGCCGGCGCACCAACTCCGGGGAGTACAGGTGATCCGCCATGGTCAGCACGCATTCCTGATCCACAAACGCCTTCGCGGCGAGCAGCGACACGCCGTTCTTGTTCAAGTAGCGGTCGTTTTGGACAAAGTGGACCTGAAGCAGCAGCGTGGGGTCCTGGACGATGGCGGCGCGGATTTCGTCGTCGCGGTGTCCGACCACAATCACGGCCTCGCGGATCCCCGCTTCTTGAAGCGACCGCAGCACGCGGACGACCAAGGGGACGCCATGCACCGGGCGCAGCGGCTTCGGCACGGGCGCCGAGCCATTACCGAGGCGCGACCCAGTCCCTGCCGCTAAAACGACGGCGCGTGTCACTGCCTTAGAAGCCATTCCAATGTTCTCGCTTTCGTCCCACTACTAGGCGCGCGGTGGATACCACGCAGCGCGTTAAACCGGCAAATTCTTTTTCGTTCTCGTTACTTACAAATGTGTAGGTGTATCACGCACACCACACTGTGGTGTTTTGGCAACACTGTTCCGGCCGCGCGGCCGACTGCTCGGGGCGTCGCGGCTTGGGGGCATTGGCCGTTGAGTCCCGGATATTTAGCCAACAGAGCCGGCGGCGTTTTTTCTTCGTTGCGCTTTGGCCACATGAAAGAGCAATCACAGTGCCAGCCCAAAAGTGCGTCAGCTTTTACGCACCCGAATTGCCGAGGGACACGGCTTCTTCGGGCTCCCCCCGGGGTTGGGGGGCTGGGAGCCCCCGCTACGCACTGCGAAAAGCCACGGCACGGCCGTGCGCCCCCCGCACACCCGTGACGGCGCGATCCGATCTTTCGGCACACCGCGCCCTTCAGGCGGTGGCGCTACTGGCAAACAGGCGGCGCGCGCGCTCTAGGTCAGCAAGATCGTCGATCTCGGTCCAGCGCAGGTCTCCGACGGCGACCAGCTCGGAGCTCGTGCCTCGGCGCACGAGTTGATCATAGACGTGTTCGTAGTACACGTCCGTGCGCCCCGCAGCGACGCAAGTGTCGATGGCCTCGAATAGCCGCGGACTGAGATCGGCGTCGATGCGTTCGATGCCAATGGTCTCACCGGCGGAAGCGTCCAGGGGGAGTTCTTTGCCGAAAGCGACGATCTTGCTTCCTTGGCACTGCACCTTCATCGCTTCCGCGTCGACATTGCGTGATGCGTCCACGGCAACGGCAAGGGATGCGGCACTGGCATCCAGGCGAAGCAGCACGTCGGGATCGAAGATCACGTCACCGTCTAGCTTGAAAAAGGCCGCTCCGGCGACGGCGTCGCGGCACAGTGCCAAAGAGACCACGTTCTGTGTGCTTTCGTAGCGCGGGTTGTGACACAGAGTCACACGCTCTAGCCGCCCCGCAAGTCGCTCAGCGATGGCCTCTTGCCGGTAGCCCGTCGCGATGATCAGGTGCTGCACCCCATGGGCGGAAAGCGCGTCAGCGGCACGTTCCAGAACGCTCCTGCCGTGCACTTCCACCAGCGCTTTGGGGCGATCGTCGGTGAGGGGTCGCAGACGCGACCCGACCCCGGCGGCAAGGATGACAGCAGTGCGTGTGGGCGGCATCGCCCGGCACGATTGCATACGGGCACGTGCCTTGCTAGTCACCCCCGCTGATGAAACAACCCAACAAACTCGAAGCGCCCGACGGAAAACTGGCGGTGCTCTTGCCGGGACTCGGCGCCGTTTCCACGACCTTCATCGCCGGTTGCATGCTCGCCCGCAAAGGCCTGGCGCACCCCACGGGCTCCGTGACCCAGCTGGGCACCATCCGCTTGGGCAAGCGCACCGAGGGGCGCACTCCGAAGATCAAAGAGTTCGCGCCTTTGGCAGCGCTCCCGGATTTGGAGTTTGCGGGCTGGGATCTGTTTCCGGATAGCGCCTACGAAGCTGCCGAAACCGCCAAGGTACTCGAGCAACGTCATCTCGACGCGGTCAAAGACGAACTGTCGGCGATCAAGCCCATGCCGGCGGTGTTCTACCCGGAGTACGTCAAACGCCTGAACGGCACGCACCTCAAGTCCGGCAAGACAAAAGCGGATATGGTCGAGATGCTGCGCGACGACATTCGCACCACGATCCGCGATCGTGGCTGCAGCCGCGCCGTTGCCATCTGGTGCGGTTCAACAGAAATCTACGTTGAGGCCGGTGCCGTGCATCAGAGCGTGAGTGCGTTCGAAAAGGGCCTGCTCGAGAACGACCCGAACATCACTAGCTCCATGCTCTATGCCTGGGCATGTATGAAAGAAGGCGTGCCCTACGCAAACGGTGCGCCCAATCTGAGCACGGATTTCCCCGCGGCTTTGGAGCTCGCCAAAGAAACGCAAACCCCCTTGGCTGGCAAGGACTTCAAAACCGGCCAAACCCTGATGAAGACCATCCTCGCGCCGGGGCTCAAAGCACGCATGCTTGGGCTGAGCGGCTGGTTTTCCACCAACATTTTGGGCAACCGCGACGGAGAAGTGTTGGACGATCCCGACAACTTCAAAACCAAAGAAGTCAGCAAGCTAGGCGTGCTTGAGCACATTCTCCAGCCCGAGGTCTACCCAGAGCTGTACGGCAACGTGTATCACAAGGTGCGCATCAACTATTACCCGCCCCGAGGTGACGCCAAGGAGGGCTGGGACAACCTGGATATCTTTGGTTGGCTGGGCTACCCGATGCAAATCAAGGTGGACTTCTTGTGTCGCGACTCGATCCTTGCGGCGCCGCTCGTACTCGACCTGGCTCTGTTCATGGACTTGGCGAAACGAGCTGGTTTCCGCGGCGTGCAAGAGTGGCTGTCCTTCTTCTTCAAGAGCCCCATGGTCGCTGAAGGACTGTATCCAGAACACGATCTGTTTATCCAATCGATGAAGCTGAAGAATACGTTGCGCTGGATGATGGGCGAAAATCTGATCACCCACCTGGGCAACGAATACTACGACTGACGCCAGTCCGATCAGATCAGGCCAGAACGCCGCCGCACATACCAGTGTCCACCGACCGCGGCGGCGGCGAGCAGCGCCCACGCCCAAGGCGGCAGCACAGCCGTGACATGGCGCTCCGATGCCACCAGGGTCGCCGCTGGCTGCGGCAAGGATTTCAGCTCCGCGATCGTCGCGCTCTTGCCCCGGGTGACCGCAGCGATGCTTTTCATGCGCTCTGGATCCGGTCGCGAATCCGCCCAGGCCTCGCCTCCCCGCTCGCATGCGAAATCGAAACGCGCCGGTGGCGCGTCGCCCACCCGCACCTTGGCGGTGTAGCCGCCAGTTTCGAGAATCCCGAGGGGCAAGTCCACGTGCCCGCTTTCCTTGGCGTCAGCGGAGTGCTCCTTCGGTTCTGCGCCCTCCACGCCGAGACGCTGCAGCTCCACGACGATGCGCCCCTTGTCGCCGGACACTGGTGTGACTCGGAGCGTCGTCGGCTCGCCGGCGAAGCAGCGGTCGGACAATTCAATCCGTGCTCCCTCGTAGCGCGGGTCGCGCATAAGCCAGCCAAGCAAACCTTCCCAAAGTGCGCCGTAGGCGCGCCCCGCGGCCTCGGCGCCACGATCGCTCCAAGCCAAGCGATACGTCGCGTCGAGGGCAAGGGCGATGCTGCGGCCATCGCCAGCTTCGCCGAGGGATAGTAGTGGCATGGCTTCGTTGCCGACCTTGCGCGCGGGGTGAGACCAAAGCACGAGGGCGCCCGGTCGCGCCGGGCCGACGGTGTTGGAGCCGACAAAGGTGGGCAACTCGTCACCAAGCAACTCGCGCACAGCGCGGAGAACAGGCGCCGCCCGTCCGACCCTGGTGTAGCTCGGCACCACTTCCAACAGATCGAAGGGTTTCTCCGAATCGGACATTTCCACGGGCAGCGCGCGGCCGAGCGCCGAACCCGCGTAGCCCCCTCCGGCGAAGGACGATGGCCCGCCCACCATGATCAGGCCTCCGCCGGACTCCACATAAGCCGCAAGGGCCGGCAGATGTCGGGCTAGCTTGTATTCCAGGGCATCGATGTCCTGCAGAATCACCGCATCGAAGCTGGGCAGATGGTCCGTGAACAGCTCGTCCACGGGAAAGGGGATCAACGAAAGCTCCGTTTCATCGTCCGTGCCGGGGTCGTCGGTGTTCGAACGCAAGATGAAGAACGCGACTAAGTCGACAGATTCGTCGCTCTTGAGCCACGTCCGCAGCATGCGCACGTCGTAGGTCGGGCGCCCAGCCACGTGCAGCAAGCGCAGGCGTTCCCGCGTGACGCGGAACGATAAGATGCGTTTGTCGTTGTCGCGGATCTCGTCGCCAGCAGGCGCGTCGATCGCAACTTCGACGATGCGTTCCCCGGCGCGTTCCAACACCACGCTCAAGTCGACACTGCCTTCGCCGTCGCGGATTTCCACGTTGCCCTTGGCGAGTACTGCGGGAAGCGCCCCGTGGCGCAGCTCCCGAACGACCACCGGCACCTTGTCACATTCGAGCCCGCCGGCGCAGGCGATCTCCACGCTTAGGTTGAGGGGTTGGTGCGCCACTGCCGCGCCAGCCGCGCGCACTTTGCGCACGGATGCGTCTTTTGGGGCGGTGTCCGTGACTCGCACGGTATGGATCGGCGTGGAGCTCTTGGGCAGCGTCGTTCGGAGGGCCGATTCGTCGAGTCGTTCGCCGGGACGCGTGAGGCGGCCGTCGCTGACCACCACGATCGCCACGGGCTTTTCCTCACCACCGGTGAGCAGCTCTCCCAGCGCCTCCGACAAGTCACTGGACTCCACCCGAGAGGATGACCGCGGCGGATCGCCAACCGCAGAAAGTGGCCCCTGCCCGAATTCGAAGACACTGACCCGGCTGCTCTCGAAATGCCCGCGGAGCGCCTCGGCAGCAGCAAGCGCCTGCTTGCGGCGGGTGGCGTCGCCCAGCGGCAAGAGCAAGCGCCGCGACCCGTCCACCAGCACGACCACGCGCGGTCCAACCTCGGTGCCCGTGACTTCTACACGAACAGGCCGGAGCACGGCCAGCAGCATGCAGGCGGTGGCAGCCAGGCCGGATATCATCACGAGGGCGCGCAGTCGTTCTGCGCGCCGAACCTCCACAACCAACAAGATGAGGGAGATGACCGCCAGCACCCCGATGGCCGCTGCCATGGCTGCCGGCAGGTCCTCGCTGATGGCCCAAGAGACCTGACTCATGGTCGGACCGTCACGGCCCGCGCCCGGCGCGGCGTCGCATCAAGAACGGGGCGTGCACCTGATCGTCCTTGTAGTCGGAGCACAAGCTGTACATGGCGATGTTCACTGCAAGGCGAACTGCGTACTCGCGCTGCCGCGGCCCCCCCGGCTCGACCGGCAGGGACCAAGCGCCTCCGCGGGAGCGCGCTAGAGCGCCCAGCAGGTCGTGTGCCAAAAACACGACCTGGGCGCTCTTGCCACGCACAATGGCGTCGAGGGCTTTAGGCCCGAGCACGCGCCCCACCGGCCGATCGATGATGTAGTACGACTTGTAGAGCACGTGACTCGCATCCAATTTCACCGGTGGTGATGCTGGCAGCACGCGCGCCAACTCGCGGCGAGCGGCCAGACCGAAGGTTCCGCGCTGGGGATCTTGGTCGTCGACCACAAGAACCCCTCCCAGCTTCAGAAAGCGCTCCAGTCCGCGTTGCTCGGGCCGCGACAGAGGCGGGATCTCTCCCGCACCGGTCCACAGCGCGAAGGGTTCCGTGAGTAGCTTCGGATCGTCTGCGCTCACACTCGCAGAACCCAAGCGCGCGGGAGCGCTCGTTCGCCGCACTAGCTCGAATGCCCAACGCGCGGGGCCAGAATCCCGTGGGGTGCCGAGTTTCTTCCCGCCCGTGAGCAGGATGCGCACGGAAAACGCTCCCGCTTGGCCGAACGCCGGGCTATGGCTGGCGAGGCCCAGTCCGGCCAGACCCAAAAGCGCGCTGCGGCGCCCCATACGCGCACGAGCCGACATCAATCGAAGTCTTCGACTCGCCAGATGCCCGCTTTGCGGCGCAGCTTCACTTTGTGGCCACCGGGTAAGATGGCTTCCGCTTCGTCTCCGCGCACGCGAACGTCAACGGTTTCCGGCTCCTCCAACCCGTCGACCAAGGAGCGCATGTCCGCGTCCAACGCGCCACGACTCTCATCCGTCAGCACGCGCATCAACGCCGAATAGCTGCGTCGCGACAGCGCGCGACGGAGTTCCGATAGCGCCTGCGACGGCGTGCGGGCGCCGGTCGGCAGCGTGCCAGCGGCGGCAACCCGAAAACGCTCTCCGTCGAGAGTCAACTCCGCTTCTTCGCCATCCGCGTAGCGCACGCGGGCGGACGCTTCGATCTTGGCGTCCGGATGCGTGACGGCCTTGGCAACTTCCAGCAGTTCCGCGCGCGAGTCTCGCACGAGCTTTTGCGTGCCTGCTAGTCCGTGGGTGCGCTGAGCGCTTTCCGAAAGCAATGCATACACGGCACGGGCGTCTCCGGCTTCCAGCGCTTTCTGGTATTCCGCCGCGGCGTGTTTGGGGTCGGGGACCGCGCGCTGGGCGCAAGCCGATGTCACGGCGAGCACGAGCACACTCGCCCCTAGCGTGCGGGTCCGCCCAGAGCGCTGCGTGGACATGGCGACCACTGCTACCTTGCATCTTTTCCGGACGCAAATGGGCCCGGCTGGGCGCCGGCCCTGGTTTGGCTCCCCTGTTGGGTCGCGCACCCTCGCCGCTAGCCTTTGCCTCTGGCCGGGGACGTGACTACCTTTGGGTGAACGGACATGAAACACATCGCCGCCAGCGTTTTCGGAGCAGTTTGCCTCTCGCTTTTCACGGGCTGCGGGGCCCCGCCGGCCAAGTCCGCCAACCCGACGCGCACCCTGGACGAGCGACGCGCCGTCGAGATCATCATTCGCGGCTTCCGAGCCGAGCGCGATCAGCCCGTGCCGGGCACCGCCATCGAGATCCAAGAAGGCAAGCAGCTCGAGGTAGACGTCGTCTCGTCGGGTCATAAATACGGCGTCGCCTACGTGACTGCCAATGAGCGCAGGGCACTGGGCGCGGCGTTACCCACCCGTGACGCATCCATGGGAGACGCTCTGCAGCTGGTACCGGGTATCGGCGAAGCCGCAGACGCCAAGATCCTCGTACTGCACGATACCGAGTACCTGTACGACGATCACGTGGGCGCCGAGCGCGAGGCCAGCACCATCACCGCTGAGCGCAAGCTAGAGCGGGACGTGCGGGACTTCTTGGTACGTGCCCACGCCGAGCGCTGGCCGTGAGCGAGAGACGCCTCGTCGGTCTGGGTGCCACAGTGGCCCTTGTCGGTATTGCACTGTGCGCGTCCGACATGCAGGACGTCGGTGCCTGGACGACTCTGCTCGGCCTGATCGTGACCATCTGGGGCGTGCACCGCTTCGGTCGCAGCGGACCGGACCAAGATTTCGCTTAATCGTCAGGTTTCGCTGCGCAGCACGGCCACCCCGACATCGGGCCCCAGTGCGTCGGTCTTGCCCACTGCGAGGGTGAACTGCCGGTCCGTGATCTCCAAGGTCGTGGCGAACACGCCGTCTTTCAGCTTGGTCAGCGGCTTCTGCTCCAGGATGGCCGTCGCATTCACTTGGGGTGACACCGGCGCGCCATAGGCCGCGTCAGCCACGACAACGTACACGTACACCAGGGGCAACTTGTCGTGCTCGGAGCTGAGCGCTCCACGTAGTTCGCTGCGCAGGGAGTTCTCGAGGCGGTAGGCATAGGATGACCAGGACCACCCGGTCACGTACAGACCTGGGATCTTGCCCCCCACGGAGATGGGATGCGCGGCAACCCACTGGCCATCCGCACCCTTCACGCCTGCAGCTTCAGGCATCGCGCCCGACGTCTCCACGTACTTCCCGGCCAGCGCCTGTTTGAGCTTCGGAAAGCTGGCGAAGATGTTCTTGCCTGCCATCAGATCTTGTTCCTGATCGTTGCGCAGGACCTGGCCCTTGGGATCCACCAAAGCAAAGAAGGTGGACTTTGCCACCCGCAAGTCCTGCACCTTCCCGCGAGCCTTCTCCAACGCGTCGCGTACAGCCGGTAGGTCTTCGGAGGGACGCGCATCCTTCTCGAACAGGCCCGTTAGATGCTTGGCGCCTTCAGGAAGTCCGGCTCGCACCTCTGCGACATCTGCGCTGACGGCCTTCTGCAAGAACGCAACGTGCGCCTTGGTATTCTCCAGCGGCTTCTCACTCTTGCGACTGCAGCCGGCGACGGCGACGCCAAGGACAGCCCAAACCACAGCGGAATGCTTGAGGGAGAATGCGCGGTGGGGGCGGAAGGGTCGGAGACAAATCATGAAAACCACGGACACGTTGTAGCCGCGAATACGCCGTGCTTCGGCGGATCGCCTGAGTCTTGCTGCAAGATATCCGCGATGCTACTCGTTTTGATTCGTTTCGTCGAAACTAAGTCGCGCGCAAGGCCACCGTGTCAGACCAGGATCCGCCCCCCTCCAATCGCCTGAGCGACGCGCCGGCCGCTCCGCGAGAGCCCGACTGGGAACTGCCGCGAGATTCGCTGCGAGCGGTCCACCGCATGGTGGCACCTGAAGACCTGAGTGTCGTTTTCCAGCCCATCGTGCGGCTGCCCGGATGTCAGCTCTTCGCCTATGAAGCGCTGGTTCGCTGCCGCGTCCCCCAATATGCCAACCCCTTGGTTTTGTTCCAGCAGGCGGTCGCTGCGGGCTGTGCAGGACGCATGGGACGCATGATTCGGGAAATCGCCGTCAACGTGGCGGGGTCCATGCCTCTGTTCGTTAACGTGCACCCGGCGGAACTGAGCGAGAGCTGGTTGGTGCGTCCCGACGACCCCATCTACCAACACGACGACGAAGTGTATTTGGAGGTCACGGAATCAGTGCCCCTCACCCATTTCGAGTTGTGCCTGCACGTACTGAAAGAAGTGCGCACCCGCGGCGGGGTCCACCTGGTGGTGGACGACCTTGGCGCGGGCTACTCGAATCTAAAACGAATCGCCGACCTCGAACCCAGGGTGGTGAAGCTCGACCGGGATCTCATTGCCGGGCTCGATCGCAGCGACCGGCAGCAGAAGATGGTCTCCAGCGTCGTGCGGCTCTGCAAACAGCTCGACGCCGTCGTCGTCGCCGAAGGCGTCGAAACCGTCGAGGAGCACTTCGCGCTGGTGGACACCGGTGCGGATTACGGGCAGGGCTACCTGTACGCGCGCCCGGGCTACCCGATCCCCAGCAACAACGTACCCAAGCGCCGCTAGCCGTCGCCTCCCCCTGGGTTTCAAGCCGCGCACACATAGTCCGCGCCCTCCCGATAGCCGAAACGGTCCAGGGCGGCTCGGATCTCCTGCCGGGGTCCGGCGCCAGCGACGGACGCGATGATCTTGGACTCTGTTCGCTGCGTTCCCAGAGCGTCCGGGTGTACGACGGGCGCGCCGCAGATACGTTGCCCGATCCGCCCGGGGTGCAGCTCCACGACCAAGCTCGGGGTCTTGCCATGGTCCGAGAGCGCGGAAGCCAGCTGCTTGCCGGTGTCTCCGTAGCCCCACAGCACGTACTTGCCGCTGTCGCGCAAGAACCCCTGGGCGAGGTAGTGAGCCTTGCACGCCACGATGCGATCCTGCGCGCAGACTGGACTTGTCCGCGAAAGCCGCGATCGGCTTTCTCTCCAGTACAGCAACCGCTCCGGAACCACGGAGAGCCGGTGGCGCGCGTCTAACATGCGCAGGATCAGGTCGTAGTCCTCGGGCCAGCCGCGATCGGCGTACCCGAAGCGCTTGAGGGTGTCGGTGCGAAACATCAGAGACGGATGCGCCACCGG
Source organism: uncultured Myxococcales bacterium (assembly GCA_937872925.1). Lineage (GTDB taxonomy): Bacteria > Myxococcota_A > Polyangia > Polyangiales > Polyangiaceae > JACKEA01. The sequence goes on from CALMUT010000089.1 coordinate 17,045, forward strand.
AGACTCGACAAACGCTTCGCGCTGCAACGAACTCGCGTCGACAACGGAGCATAGCCACCGCTCGTAGTTCTTCATCCCGCCACTGAGCTCTCGGGTCGGGAACAAACGCACGTGGCTGCCCACGGCGGACAGGCCAGGATCACGCTCGAAGAGCTGCAGTTGCGCCGCAAAGCGACGACGATGGGAGAGATCGTCGGCGTCCATGCGGGCCACAAAAGGTGCCGTGCACTGCTTCAGACCGATGCTCAGGGCCGAAACGATCCCAGCGCCGCGACCAGAAACGACATGGAAGCGGCCGTCTTGTGCGGAGATGCTGGCGAGGATGGCAGCCGTCTCGTCGCTGGACCCGTCGTCCACGACGACGCAACGCCAGTGCCGGAAGGTCTGGCTCTGGATGCTCGCGAGGGCTGCGCGCAGCGTGGCCGCCGCATTGCGCGCTGGCACCAGCACGTCAAGCTGTGGGCTCACCGAAGTCTCAGCCGCGCTCACGCACGGCGGCCAGCACCGCGGCCGCATGCCCGGGAACTTTGACGCCGCGCCACACTCTGCGGACGAGGCCGGTCGGTCCGACCACAAACGTGCTGCGCTCAACGCCCATGTACTCGCGTCCGTAGAGCCGTTTCTTCACCCAAGCGCCATAGGCGTTGCATAGCTCTCGAGAGTTGTCGGACAAGAGCGGGAACGGCAGGCGCTGCTTCGCGCTGAACTTCGCATGAGTGGCCACAGAATCGGGACTGACTCCGATCACGTGGGCGCCCGCACGTTTGAACGCACTGATAGCGTCGCGAAAGTCGCACGCCTCTTGGGTACAGCCCGGGGTGTCGTCCTTCGGATAGAAGTACAGCACGTAGGGAGCGCCACGCAGCTCCTTGCTCGTCACCCAACGCCCGGTCTGATCCTGCAGCCGAAACTCCGGCGCTTTCGAGCCTGGCACGATCGAACTCGAACGATCGAGCTCGTCGGGGATGGGCAGCGCTCGCGAGGCGGCGGCTTTGCGAGCGACGGCCTTGCCCGTAGCGGCCTTCTTCGTCACACCCTTCTTTGCGACCGCCTGCTTGCTGTCTTTGGGCGCAGCCTGCTTCGTCACAGACTGCTTGGAGCCAGACTTGTTGGTCTTCTTGGCTGCAACCTTCTTGGCTGCAACCTTCTTGGCTGCAACCTTCTTGGCAGGCGCCTTCTTGGCGATCTGCTTGCGGGTGCGCGTGGGTTGCCGAGCCTTGGTTGTTGCTTTCTTCGATGCCATATCGCCTCTCCTGGGCCTGCCTCCGCGAACCGCGCCTCAGCGCACGTCAATCGTGCGCAAGCTCACCATGACGAGAGCGTCCGCGCCTGGGTACTTTCCCCAGACGCTGACCCCATAGCGACCTGGTTTGCCACCGTCGCTGAGAGGCACCTCGATGCGGAACTCGTTGCCCTCGACCTGCACTGGCTTGGGAGTCTTGAAGCCCGCGGGGAAATACAGCACAAAGGGCTCCGGCACGGGATAGACGTTGGTCTGATTCAGTTCCGCTGGACTGCGTGGTTTTGCCGGCTCAATGCGGCTAAGACCCACGCCGCCGAACTCGACCGGCGCTGCGATGCTGCCACTGACCTTCAGTTTTTGCCCGACCGTGGCGGTTTTAGGCACTTCGTCGTACTCGCCGTAGCGATCGACGAACTCCTGGGTCATGCACGGTTGGTCGACCCCGACAGGTTTGCCGAGACCCACGCCCAGATAGTTGTGCACGGGCTTGAGGATGTTCTTTCGATGGCCGTCGTTGGGCGGGACTTCAGAGATGAAGGCCGTTTCGATCTTCTCAAGCTGCGCCGCGGTGAACGTCGGATTCGGGTCGAGGTCGCGAGGCGTGCCGTCGAAGAAGCAGGCCGCGTTCTCCTGAACGAAGTCGACCCCGCCGGCCTCGCTGTAGCGTTGTTCTGGGACCGAGCCATCGGTGCCCCAGTGCGCCGTGAACCCAGTTCGCACCATGTCTTCCACGTGGCGTTGCGCGCCCCGTTCTGCGATTTCATCGCGCTCGACCGGAGGAAGTCCCTCTTTTTCACGATCCCGATTCACCAGCTCAAGCACGTAGCTACGCGCCGCCTCCAGGCCCATGGGCCCCGTGGGTCGCTCCAAGGGCGGGAGCTTGCCGCCGCCGCTATGTCCGCGTGCGTTGCAGCCCAAGGCCAGCACACAGGCCAGCGGACAAGCCAACAGTAGGGCGATGCGCGACATTTGGCTGCTTGTACGCTAGCCCCTGCGCCACATCCAGCACCCCAAAGAAATCCCGACAAAGGCGGGGTTGTTCTTCCGTTCCGATGCGTTAGATTGGCGCCTCCCCGACGACTACTTGGAGTAAAAACATGCTCGATTTGCCCGATCCCGGCTTGTACCGCACCACCCAGCCGATGCCCGGCCACGAAGACGCCTTTCCTGCCGGCGTGCTCGTCTATGTGGGTCAGCCGCAAAATGGCGGCGTGAAGTTCGTGGTCCGCCCAGGTCAAAACCGCAACAACCGCTGGTTCTGGGGAGATCCGACCACGCCACTGCGTTCCCCATCCTGGGCCAAGACGCTGCGCGCTCTGCCTTCGGAAGGCTTCTACACGTTGCCCGAGGCAGTGGAATTCGAGGGCGGCGGCCGCTGGCTCAAGAACGCCATCGTCCAGCTCGGCTACAACGAGGAAGGGCGCGGCATCATCTTCGTTGGTGAACAACGCGAAGCCGACTCCACGAATGCGCTCTACTTCAGCGACCGCGGCATGGTCGTAGAGGATACGATGCTCGAGCGGCTGATCTGGGCGCCCATTCTGCCCGTGCCTGCATCCAGCAATTAATCTCGCAAAAAGACCCTTCTTCCCTGGGCGGGGCTGGAAAAAGTGCTATTTCCCCGCTGCGGGATGCAAGAAGTGCCGGGACCCGGCCTCTAGGAGTGACATGAAGGGTATGTACGCGGGTTGGGCCATCGCAGGCCTCGGACTAGGTTTTGCCGTCACGGCGGCGTGCTCCAGTGCCAACAGCAACGACTTCGGCAACGGCACCGGGGGTTCTGGCGCGAGTGCCGCGACGGGCGGCACGGGCGCGGTGGGCACCGGCGGCGCGGACTCCGGCATCGCTTTCGACAGCGGCGCGGCCGACAGCGGCGGCCCCACCGACGCCTCTGCCTGCGGAAAGCTGACGGCAAAGGCGGAGCTCGAGCTCAAGCCCGTCGACATCATCTTCGTGGTCGACAACTCCTGCTCCATGGACAAGGAGTCCCAGGCCATCGAGCAGAACATCAACACCAACTTCGCGCAGATCATCAGCGCGAGCGGCATCGACTACCGGGTGGTGATGATCAGCCAGCACAGCCCGTCGACCAAGTCCATCAGCGGCTACTACGGGATCTGCGTCGGCGCGCCCCTGGGCGGGTCCTTATGCCCGATCACGGAGGTCACGCAACCGACCAACAATCCGCCGCTATTTCACTACTACGACAAGCTCTACGTCAACAGCCACGACAGCCTGTGTCGGCTGCTGGAGTGGTACGACCAGCCGGACCGCTATAGCTTGGCGCCCGGCGGCTACAAAGACTACCTGCGCACCAACGCCTTCAAGATTTTCGTATCCTTCACCGACGACGGCATCAGCTGCACCTACAACGGCAAGACCTACAACGACAGCAACAGCGTCGCCGGCGGCACCACGGCGGGACAGCAGTGGGACGCCGACCTGTTGGCGCGGGACCCAGCCATGTTCGGCAGCGTGGCCGATCGCAACTACTCCTTTTACAGCGTGATCGGCATCGGCGCGAACCCCGCCAACCCCAACAAATCCTGGGGCCCGACGGATCCCATCACCACCAGCGAGTGCACGACGGCGGTGGATCCTGGAACGGGCTACCAGCAGCTCAGCAACATGACCGGGGGCCTCAAGTTCCCAGTGTGTGAAGGCACCGGTTTCGACACGGTCTTTTCCGAGCTTGCCAAGGGTGTGATCAAAGGCGCGACCATCGCCTGTGACTTCAAGGTGCCCGATCCCCCGGAAGGGAAAGAAATCGATCTCACCAGCGTAGGCGTGGGCTTCACCCATGGCGGCGGCCAGGAAAAGTTCAACCAGGTTGCAAACCTAGGGGCGTGCACCCCGAAGTCTTTCTACATCGAGGCAGACCGCATCAAGCTCTGCCCCGACACCTGCACCGTGGTGCAAAACGCCACGGATGGTAAACTCGACGTGCTCATCGACTGCCTCAAAGACATCCCGAAATAAGCTGCCGAAAAAAACCGGCAGCATCTATCCTACATTATGCTACCTTGTCCCCCAAGGTTGGCCCGGGCAGCGCCCGGTGGAGAGGAAAAACGGCCATGAAGTTCTCCGGATATCTCGGCTACGCCGCGGTGGGTTTGTTGTTCGGCGCAGGCGCCCTTAGTGCCTGTTCATCAGCCAGTGAAGGCAACAACGTGGGCGCAGGCGGCGGCAGCGCCGCGAACACTGGCACCGGCGCAAGCAGCGCGTCGGGCGGCAATGGCGGCGACATGGACAGCGGCATCAGCTTCGACAGCGGCACGAAAGAAGGCGGCGGCTCCACAGACGCAAGCGCCTGCGGAAAGCTCGCCGCCAAAGCGGAGATCGAGATCTTGCCGGTGGATGTCGTCTTCATTGTCGACAACTCCTGCTCCATGAACACTGAAGCTAAGGGCGTGGAGGACAACATCTCCACCAACTTCGCCCAAGTCATCAGCGCCAGCGGCGTGGATTACCGTGTGATTCTGCTGAGCGAGAATGGTCCGAACAGCCAGGCCTCCATCTGCATCGGGGCACCTCTCGGCGGCTCTCTGTGCACCGGCCAAACCGACGAAGCTCCGATCAACAACCCCCCGTTGTTCTACCACTACGACAACAACGACATCGAGAGCACCGACGGTTGGTGCAGCGCATGGGAGTGGTACGACAAGCCCGACCGCTACACCTTGGCCCCCGGTGGCTGGAAGGATTGGCTGCGGCCCCAGGCCCTGAAGGCCTTCGTGATGATGACGGACGACCGCGTCTATTGCGGCATCAAGCCCTACTACCAATACGGCTGCAGCGGCAGTACGAGCTGCTTCAACGACAGCACCAACGCCATGGGCGCCGCCCAGCAGTTCGATGCGGAACTGCTGTCGAAAGACCCGGCCATGTTTGGCACGGTCGCCAACCGCAAGTACGTGTGGCACAGCATCGTCGGCGTCGCGGCCAACCCGTCGGATCCGACGGGCGCCTACCAACCCACCGAGCCCATCACGAACTCAAAGTGCACCGGTGCCGTCAACACCAGCCCGGGCAACCAGGCTCTGAGCCAGCTCACTGGCGGCCTGCGCTTCCCCGTTTGCGAAGGGCAGAACTTCAGCGCGGTCTTCCAAGCCATCGCCAAAGGCGTGATCGCCGGAGCCAAGCTCGCCTGCGAGTTCGAACTGCCCACGCCTCCCGAGGGCAAAGAGTTCGATCTGGGCAGCGTCACTGTGGACTACACCAAGGGGGGCACCACGACGCCCCAGAACTTGAAACAAGTCGCCAATGCAGCGGCGTGCACGCCGGGCAGCTTCTACATCGATCAAACCCGGGTCTACCTCTGCCCGGACGCATGCAACTCGGTGCAGCAGGATCCCGACGCCAAGCTCGACGTGCTCGTTGACTGCGTCAAAGACATCCCGAAATAACCACAGCCGGCCGACAAGCCGAAAATCGCCCTCGGCGTGCCTCCAAAGCGCCCGGTGCTAGGGTTCGCCCTTCTTAGCGGAAGGGCGACTATGAAACTGACCGGCTATTTGGGCTACGCGACCGTAGGCGTGCTGCTCGGAACAAGCGCACTCGGTGCCTGTTCCAGCGCGAGTGAGGGCAATCAGGTCGGCGGCGGCGCCAGCACGGGAACGGGTGGCGGCGCTGCCGCGAGCGGGTCTGCAGGCGCGAGCGGGTCCGGCGCGGGCATTGCCTTCGACTCCGGCAAGGGCGACGGCAGCACCTCCACCGACGCCTCGGCCTGCGGAAAGCTCCAAGCCGAAGCGAAGATCGAGATCAAGCCCGTCGACATCATCTTCATCATCGACAACTCCTGCTCCATGAACCAGGAGGCGCAGGGTGTACAAGACAACATCTCAACGAACCTGGCCCAGGTGGTGAGCGCGAGTGGCATCGACTACCGCGTGATCTTGATATCGGACCACGGTCCCACCTCGGGCGCTTCGCTCTGTATCGGCGCACCGCTTGGAGGTTCGATCTGCCCGCCATCTAGCGGCGACAAACCCATCAACAACCCACCGCTATTCTTCCACTACGATTCTAATGTCGAGAGCTGGGACGGCTGGTGCAAGGCGTTTTCCTGGTATGACAAACCCGACGACCCGCCGTCGTTGACCACCATTGGTTGGAAGGAGTGGCTGCGCCCGAATGCCCTCAAGGCTTTCGTGAGCGTCACGGATGATCGCGTGGACTGCAACGCCGCCGGTACGAACCCTGGCGCGTCTTGCTCATCGGCGGGGCCAAAATGCTTCGACGACGGCTCCAATGCGACGACGGCGTTGACGACCGCCCAGCAGTTCGACGCGGACCTGCTCGCCCTCGACCCGCTGCAGTTCGGCACCGTCGCCGATCGCAAATACGTTTGGTACAGCATCGTGGGCGTTGCTCCGAATCCCGCGAGCCCCACGGGCGCCTACGGCCCAACGGAGCCCGCTGTGACGAGCACTTGCAGTGGCGCCGTCAATACCAGCTACGGTAATCAAGCACTCAGCATGCTGACCGGCGGCTTGCGTTTCCCCGTCTGCGCCGGCTCGAATTTCGACACCGTGTTCCAGGAGATCGCCAAGGGTGTGATCGCGGGCGCAAAGATCGCGTGTGAATTCGACTTGCCCACACCGCCTGAAGGCAAGGAGTTCGACCTCAATAGCGTCAGCGTCAACTTCACCCCCGGCGGCAGCACCACGCCGCAAAACCTGACTCAGGTCGCAAACGCGTCCGTCTGTGCCCCCGGCAAGTTCTACATCGACCAGGACCGCGTCTACATCTGCCCGGACGCTTGCAACTTGGTGCAACAAGACCCTGACGGAAAACTCGACGTGCTAGTCGACTGCGTGACCGACATTCCGAAGTAGAAAAGAAAAGCCCCCTTCACCCAATCCAGGATTCGGTGGTGGGGGCTCTTCTCGTTGGGGCGTGACTTACTTCGCGGCCTTGAGATTCTTGGCGACGAAGTCCCAGTTGATGAGCTTGTCGCAAAAGACTTCCAGGAACGCGTTGCGATTGTTGCGATGGTCCAGGTAGTACGCGTGCTCCCACACGTCTGTGGTCAATAGCGGCGTGGCCTGGGTCGTGAGTGGGGTCTCGGCGTTGGGGGTATCGAGCAGCTTGCCCTTGCCGCCGTCGAGCACGAGCCAGACGTAGCCACTCCCGAAGCGGCCTGCCCCGACCTTGATCCACTCGTCCCGAAACTTGTCCCAACCGCCGAAGTCGCGCTGGATCAGATCCGCTACGTCGCCGGCGGCGGGGGCGCCTCCGCCGCTGGGCTTCATGCCGTCCCAGAAGAAGGTGTGGTTGTAGACCTGAGCCGCGTTATTGAAAACGCCGCCGGAGCTGCCGCGGATCACGTCTTCCAAGCTCTTGTCAGCTTCGGGCTTGCCCTCGAGGGCCGCCTTGAGCTTGGTCATGTAGCCTTTGTGATGCTTCTCGTAGTGAAACTCGAGTGTCTCTTGCTTCATCACGGGCTCTAGGGCGTCCTTGGAATACGGAAGCGGGGGTACGACAAAATCCATCTGAGTGTTTCTCCTTGTTCCTCTTACTTAATCGGAAGGCGGTGGGCGGCGTGCTGTCGAGCTGTCGCCGCCGATACACGCCAATGCGTCCTCGGAAGCGGGGAGTATAGGGACGGCCCTAGGGATCAGCAACCGGCAGAAAAACCGGGGTTGCCGCGCCCACTTGGCCCGACATACGCTGCCGGCACCCGAGCATGCCGAAGACGGACCGATCGCAGAGCGCGAACTCTCCCCTGCGCGACGAGGACGGCGGCTCGATCACGTCGCCGGCACTGATCCGCCGGTCTCGAGTCATCGCCGAGGCCGTTTTCACCACGGACGCCGGTCCCCCACCCCCAGAGCGACTCGACTGGCTCGCCCTCGACTTGGAAGACTACTTCGCTCGATCCGGGGCGTTGACTCGATTCATCTTCGGCTTAGCGGTGCTTGCGGTGTGGCTGCTGGCGCCCCTCGTCGTCTTTCGACTGACCTCCCTTGCCCGAATGTCACTCGGCGAGCGCATCTTCGCGCTGACCAGCCTGGAATCAGGACGGGCGGGCGGAGCGATCCTCGCGGTCAAGGCGCTCCTGTGCGTGATGTACTACGAACATCCGGAGGCGGCCGAGCAGATCGGTTTCGACGGATTGTGCCTGACAGAAGCCCGAGAGCGGGGATTGGCTCCGTGA
>CALMUT010000090.1 GCA_937872925.1 uncultured Myxococcales bacterium
GCCGCCGCCGACCTCCGTCTTCGCGTCGGCGGGCGCCGACCAGGACAGCTGCGGGTCGACGGCCAGCCCCGGCGAGACGCGCTCGACTGCCGGTGGGAGCGAGGCCGGCGTCGCCGCGCCGCGACCCCAAAAAAAGATGCCAGCAATCAGGGTTCTGCGCGGAACAGCTTGCGGCAGTTCGCGCTGCGCTGCGCTGCGCTGCGCGGTCACGGCTCAGGGTTCTGCGCGGAACAGTTCGCGGAAGTTGGAGCTTAGCTGCGCGGTCACGGCTTCGAGACTCGTGCCCCAGCTTTCCGCAAAGAATTCGGCGGTGCCACGCACGAACGCCGGTTCGTTGTCGACGCTGCGGTCCGGGGACAAGTAGGGGCAGTCCGTCTCCAGCAAGACGCGCTCTTTGGGCAGGGTCTGTACCATGCGCGTGAAGCCTGCGTTCTTGCGAGCGTTGGCGGGCATGCGGAGGTAGTGGCCGCGCTCGGCGATGCGGCGGGCCAGCTTCCCCCGGCCGCCAAAGCAGTGCCAGTTGACGCGCGTGGCGCCCATCTCCTTCAGCACTTCGAAGCAGTGGGCTTCGCGTTTGCGGGTGTGGATGATGATGGGCTTGTCGACTTCGAGCGCGATGGCGACGAGCTCGCGGAAGGCGTCTTCTTGCTGTTGCCAGAGTTCTTCGGGCACCCAGTAGCCGTCGAGACCGATTTCGCCGACGGCGATGCCGTCGCTGGCGTTCTTCCGCACCCAGGCGATGCCCTCGGCGGCTTCCACGGGTTCGTCGTCCCGGGGGTAGTCGATGTTGCGACGGACCATTTCCGCCAGCACGGTGTCGACCGGGTAAAATCCGTACGCGGGTTGCACCAAGTCTGAGCGTGCGGCCAAGGCCCGCACGCGCTCGTTGTCCGCTGGGTTCAGACCGTTGCTGATGATGGTGCTGACGCCGGCGGCACGCGCGTTGTCGAGCAGCGCGTCCACCTTGGGCAGCAGCTTGGGGTGCGTCAGGTGGGCGTGTACGTCGAAGAGTCCCATGGCGGCTGCGTTCTAGCGGAAGATCAGTGAAAGCAGGAACAGTACGAAAACCAGCCCCACGATGGGCAATAGAAACGTGGTGATCACGCCGCGCCAGGGGCCACCGAGCTGCCCGCTGCCTTCGGCGGCGCAGTCACGGCAGATGGCGAAGACACGCACGCCGCCCTCGCTCAAGATGGCGCAGTCCCCACACAGCGGCAGCTCGCAGCGCGCGCAGGGGCCCACGCCGGGCGCGCCGCAGTGTTTGCAAATGGCAGCGCTGGGGCCGCCGTCGTGACCGATGAGCTCCATGCCGGGACACTCAATCGAGTACCACGAGACTACGTGGGCCGCGGGCATCGAGACGCGTCAGGCCGGAGGCATGGAACAGCTCGCGGGCCTTTCGCATTTCCTCGGCGCTGGGGCAGCGGTCGATCTCTGGGTAGTCAGCGCTTTTGTATTCGGGGCGGTATTGGCCCATCACGTTCACGTAGGTGTCTGGGGCGAGCTCATGCAAAAACCGGAAGATGGCCGCTGATTCATCCAAGAGCCCGGGCATGACCAGGTGCCGCACTAAAACGCCGCGGCGCGCCAGGCCGTCGGCGCCAATCTCAAGTGCACCGACCTGGCGCTGCATCTCCGTCACGGCTGCTTGTGCCACCTCGGGGTAGTCCTTGGCTTTCAGGTAGCGCATGCTGCTCTGTCTGGTCCAGAGCTTGAAGTCCGGCATGTAGATGTCGACCAAGCCGTCCATCCAGGCCAGGGACTCGAGGGCGTCGTAGGCGCTGGTGTTGTAGACGAGGGGCAGTGCGAGGCCGCGTTCGATGGCGAGGGGAAGCGCCTCCAAGATCTCCGGAACCACGTGCTCCGGAGTGACGAAGTTGATGTTGTGGCAGCCCTGGTTTTGCAAGTCCAACATGGCTGCGGCGAGCGCCGCGGGGGAAAGCTCGCGCCCGACGCCGGCCTGACTGGTGTCGTGGTTTTGGCAGAACACACACTTGAGATTGCAGAAGGAAAAAAAGATCGTGCCCGAGCCGCGAGTGCCCCGCAGGCAGTCTTCTTCGCCAAAGTGCGCGAACCAAGTGCTGACCCGGGCGTAACGCCCCGTGGAGCAGACCCGGGCTTGTCCCTCCAGGCGATTGACCCGGCAGTTGCGCGGGCACACTTCGCAGCTGGCGAGGCTGTCCACGGCCAGCTGGGCCCGGCGTCGGATTTCCGAGAGCGAAACGGCGCGGTACGCGGGCCACATGCCAGTGCAGTATGCAGCGAAAGCGAGCTCGCGCACACATGGGTGCGCGAGCCTGCCCGCGGCGCCACCGGCGACGCGACAGTGCCAGGCTTAGCGCCGCCGGCGACGGGACAGTGCCAGGCCTAGCGCCGCCAGGACGCCAAGCGCGAGGGGCATTTCGGAATCGCCGCCAGAACTGCCAGAGGTGCGGCACGCACAACCGCCGCCTTCCAAGTCGTAGCCGCTCAAGGGATTCTTCACCGAAGCGCCGCCAGTGGCCGCGCCGCCGTCGGTGCCCGCACTGCCGCCGATGCCGCCGCCCGCGCCCGCCGCGCCGCCGCTGCCCGCCGCGCCGCCGCTGCCCGCGCTGCCGTCGGTGCCAGCGTCGGTTCCGCCGTCCACGCCGCCATCCGGCAGCACCGCGTCGTCGGCGGGGTCGAGGGGATCGCGCTCCCCGCCGTCGACGGCGCCGTTCTTGTTGCTGTCTTCAATGCCGTCGGGCACGCCGCCGTAGTCCGTGTCGGCGTTGACCATGCTGGTGCGTGTGGCGCCGCTGTCGGCGTCCGCCAAGCACATGTTCTTGGTCGTGTCCGTGTCGGGATTGCTGCAGTCGTTGCCGATTTCGGTGCCGTCCAAGATGTCGTCGCCGTCGCTGTCGCTGTCCAGCACGTTGATGGTGCCGTCGCCGTCGGTGTCGGAGCTCACGTTGGCCTCTTCGCCGTCCAAAGCGCCGTCGTCGTCGCTATCGTCGTCGTTGGGGTTCGACTTCAGCGTGGCTTCTAGGCCGTCGGAGAGGCCGTCGCCGTCGGTGTCGACAGCGGTGGAGTCGTCGGCGCCGACGTTCGGGTCGAGCTCTCCCGCGTCCACGACGCCGTTGAGGTTCACGTCTTCGGAGCCGTCGCGCACGCCGCCCTTGTCCGTGTCCGGATTGAGGGCGCTGGTGCGCGTGGAGGGATCGCCGTCGGCACGGAAGAAGTTCTTGCTCGTGTCCGTATCCGCATCCGGCGTGGTGACGCCGACTTCCGTGCCATCGAAGAGCGCGTCGTTGTCGCTGTCGACGTCGAGCACGTTGATCAGTCCGTCGCCGTCGGTGTCGTCGCTGGGGTTGGGCTCGGCGCCGTCTAGCACGCCGTCGTCGTCGGTGTCCTTGTCATTGGGGTTCGAGCGCAGCGTGATCTCGAGGCCGTCGGAGAGACCGTCGCCGTCGGTGTCGATCACGCTCGCGTCGTCAGCGCCGTTGCCGCTGGTCGGATTCTGCTCGCCGAAGTCGACGACGCCGTTGAGGTTGGCATCTTCGGAGCCGTCCGTGGCGCCTCCGCCGTCGGTGTCCGGGTTCAGCGGCGAGGTCTTGGTGGTGCCGGAGTCGCCGTCGGGGATGCAGCGCTTCTTGCTGAGGTCCGTGGCCGGGTTCGCGCAGCCCAGGCCGAGCTCGGTGCCGTCGAAGAGGCCGTCATTGTCGCTGTCAGGGTCCAGCGCGTTGATCAGGCCGTCGCCGTCGGAGTCCGCGGTCGGGTTGGGTTCGTCGCCATCGATGACGCCGTCGTCGTCGCTGTCCGCGTCGTTGGGATCCGTGCCGATGAACTTCTCTTCGTCGTCACTGAGGCCATCGCCATCGGTGTCCGTGGGCTTGGTCACGTCGTCGGCGGGGTCGTTGGGGTTCCGCTCGCCGGCGTCGATCTTGCCATTGTGGTTGACGTCTTCGGAGCCGTCGGGCACGCCGCCGTTGTCCGTGTCTTTCTTGAGGGGGTCGGTCTTCGTTGTCGGATCTGCATCGGGCACGTAGACGCCCTTGGTGACGTCCGTGTCGGCGTTCGGCGTGGTGATGCCCAGCTCGGTGCCGTCGAAGATGCCGTCGTTGTCGCTGTCCGGATCCAGCGCGTTGATCAGGCCATCCCCGTCGGAGTCGAGGTTGTAGCTCGGCTCATCGCCGTCGATCACGCCGTCGTCGTCGCTGTCGGCGTCGTTGGGATCCGTACCGATGGTGGTCTCTTCGGTGTCGGACAGGCCATCGTTGTCGCTATCCGTGATCGGCGGGGTGGCGGGCCCGTTGTAGCTGGCCCGCGGGGGGGCGACGGTGCCCCCGGCGGCGCCCCGCCGGACCCCGAAGCCGTGGGGGCCCGGCGCGAGGGCTGCCGTGGAGAAAGTCTGCGGGCATGCCGTGAAGGGCGCGCCGTCGACGCTGCACTCGTAGGTGACCGGCGTTTCCGTGGAGCCGAACGCGAAGTCTCCCGTTGGATCCGTAGTGGGATTCGGCTCCGTGGTGACGAAGCTCGTATCCGGCGGCGCCGTGTCGACGACCCAGGTGTGCGTGGCCGGTGTGGGGTCGACGTTGCCGGCAGCGTCGCGTGCGCGCACGGCGAGGGTATGCGAGCCGTCGGGAAGGGCTGCAGTGGAGAAGGTCTGCGGGCATGCCGTGAAGGGCGCGCCGTCGACGCTGCACTCGTAGGTGACCCCCGTCTCGTTGGAGCCGAACGTGAAGTCGCCGGTAGGATCGCTGGTGGGATTGGGCTCCGACGTCAGGATCGTCGTATTCGGCGCGGCGCTGTCGATGACCCAGGTGTGGGTGGCCGGGGTGGCGTCCACGTTGCCGGCTGCGTCGCGCGCCCGCACTGCGATGGTGTGCGAGCCGTCGGGCAGCGCCGCGGTGGAGAACGTCTGCGCGCAGGCCGCGAAGACGCCGCCATCGATGCTGCACTCGTAGGTGACGGGAGATTCGTTCGAGCCGAAAGTGAAGTCACCCGTGGGGTCGTTCGTTGGGTTGGGCTCGCTAGTGAGAATGCTGGTGTCTGGCGCCGTGGTGTCCCCCACCCAGGTGTGGCTTGCGGGGGTGGGATCCACGTTTCCCGACAGATCCCGCGCCCGCACCCGCAGGTTGTGGGAGCCCTGCGCGAGCGGCGGCGTCGAGAAGGTTTGAGGACACGGCGCAAAGGGGCCATTGTCCAGACTGCATTCGTAGGTCACGGGGGACTCGTTGGACGCGAAGCTGAAATCCCCCGTGGTGTCGCTGGTGGGATTGGGCTCCGTCGTCAGGAAGCTGGTGTCCGGCGCCACGGTGTCGGTGCAATACGGGATGTTCGCGGCGCTGGCGTCTGCCACGCCGTCGTTGCCCGCGGTCGCGCCGTTGCTGGGGAACTCCGTGATGCTCGGGCGGTTCGAGGTGCCGCCAAGGGCGCCCACGGCGCTGCGCGGCACCGCGCCGCCGCTGACGGCGATGAAACCGCCGCCGCCACCGCCGCCGGGCCCTTCCGCTTCGTTGGCTGCGGACAGCGTCTGATCGCCGCCGGCGCCGCCATCTGCGGAGATGCTGATGCCGCTCAGCGCTGCGGCTTGCACGACCACCGTGCCCCCACCGCCGCCGCCGCCGGGCGCGTCACCGGGGTTGCCGTTCGAGTTGCCGCCCTTTTCGCCGTCGGCGCTGATGCTTCCCGCGCCCGACACGTTGCCCAGGGCGGTCAAGAACACCATGCCACCGCCGTTGCCGCCTCGC
>CALMUT010000091.1 GCA_937872925.1 uncultured Myxococcales bacterium
CGGCGGCGGCCCCAGTGACGCCGGCGCGGGCTGAGGCTTTTAGCTGACGGCGCGCGCGCACGATCGCCCGAGGGGCGGCGCTGCGTGGCGCGCGCCCTTCATCACTCGCGCCAGAAGAACTTCCAGGGGTTGTGCTTCAGATCCCGGAGCATCTCCTGCAGATCGTCGTAGAGCGCTTCGTCCATCACCAGCGCGCCCACGGTTCCTTTGCCGCGCTTGACGTGCGCGAGCACGGACTGGGCGTCCGCGGTCATGAGCCGGGCGCGGCCTGTGGCGTCGCTGACGTCGTTGGTGATCTTGGAGTACTTCTTCAGTTGCCCGTCGCTTGCCAAGGTTCCGGTCAGCTTCTTTGTGTCGGCCAGCACTTGCCGACCGTCTGTTAGCATCGGATCCAGATTGCGGTTGAGGGTGACCGTCGTGCGCTCCACATTGTTGAAAATCCGGTCGATTTGTGGGTTCTCCACGTAGCGACCCCGGGCGGCTTTCATGGTGTCGTTGGCTTCGACGGTCAGCGTTTCCACGTTGGTCACCACGTTGTCGAGCTTCTTCTGGTTGGTCTGAAAGAAGTCGCCCGTGCCTTTGAGGGTCGCGTGCAAGCCGTCGAAGGTCTCACCGATCTTCTTATCGTTCTTGGTGATGCCCTGATACGCGCGGTGCAGGAGCTCGTAGCTTTCGCTCAGCAGCAGATCGAGTCGCGGCGGGCTGATCCCGTGCACCACGGCGCCATCTTGTACTTGCGGGTGGTCCGCCGACCCAGGCTCGACGGCCAAGAACATCTCACCGAGGACGCCCTGAGTCGTGACGTACCAGCGTGCGTTTTCGAAGATTGCGTGCTGGTAGCGTTTCTCGACTTTGGCGATCACGCGGATCGGCGGCACAGGCTCGTTCGTCTTGGGGTCGAGTTCCCCTCCACGAAACTGCACCTCGTCGACCTTGCCCACCTTCATGCCAGCGATCCGGACCGGCGCGCCCGCCTGCAAGCCACCCGGGTTGTCGAAGTCCACGTTGACCGTATAGGTCGGCTCGAAGGAGAGGCCGCCCATCACGACGACGAAGCCGCCGAGGAGTACGAGCGCGACAATAATCAGCGCGCCGACTTTTACTTCTATGGATCTCTGGCTCATGGCTCCGACTGCCTTTCTGCGCCCTGGGGAAGCATCACGCTTCCATGGGACCTTCCGCTCTGCCGTTGATGAACTGTTGGATCACTCCGTCCGAACAACTGCGGAATTCTTCGGGGGTTCCGAGGAGTTTCACTTGTCCTTTGTACAACATGACGATGCGATCCGCGATTGCGAAGATGCTCACGAGATCATGGGACACCACGATGCTGGTCACACCCAGGGTGTCCGAAAGCTCGCGAATCAGTTTGTCGACTCGACGCGCGCTGACCGGATCGAGGCTCGTGGTGGGCTCGTCGAAGAGCACGTACTGCGGGTCCAGGGTGAGTGCGCGCGCAATGGCGACTCGCTTGCGCATGCCGTCGCCAAGCTCCGCGGGGAATCGGTCGCCAAACTCAGCCATGTGCACGTGTGACAGCAGGCGCCGCGCCTCTGCCAACGCCTCCCGCGGCTTCATGCCCTTGTGCTTTCTGAGGGGCAGCGCGACGTTCTCGGCGCAATTCATGGAGTCGAAAAGCGTCGAATGCTGGAATACCATCGCGCATTTCATGCGCACGGCGTACATGCGCCGCTCGTCGAAACGGCTCACTTCCTGGCCGTCTAGCCAGATCTCTCCGTCGTCAGGGTAGAGCAGTCCAATCAGGTGCTTGATCAGGACGCTCTTGCCGACACCGGATGCGCCGATGATGAAAAACACCTCGCCGTCCTGCACGTCGAAACTCACGCCGGTGAGCACCTGCTTGGGGCCGAAGGATTTTTTGACGTTCCGAAAAGAAATCATGTGCGCCGCTAGTCCATGACGCGGCAGAGTGAGCTTGGAGGCGGCGGCCTGGGGCTGTCAACCAGCGGATCCCCGCTGGCACATGCTGTGCCGATAGCGCGGCTCGCTGTCAGGTGTCCCGGGATCGGAACCTTCGATGCCCAGGGTTTTGCGCCACTGGCACGTCGGTTGCTCCTTGCGGGCACGCGGGCCCGAGGCTACGTCCCCCATCCCGCTCCCTATGCGCCGATTGCTCTTGCTCAGCTGGCTCAGCTTGTTCGCGTTCACCGATTGCGCGAGCCAGGAAGTGCCCGCGGAAAACCCGGACAAGTCCGGGGTGTGGGCCAATAGCCCCTCGGTCTGCGAGGTGGATCAGGTGCGCGAGTACCACTGTGAGGAGCTCTTGCCCCGGGAGAATACCTTGCCTGCGCCGACGCCCTTCGAGGCCTGCCCGTCCAGCATCGACTCCCACGCCGGGGTGCATGCGAAGACCCCGCCCATCGCGCTCTTCGATGCAGACTTCACCGCCCATACGCGGCGTCGCATGCCCCCGGGACACAGCTGTTGTTATTCGTGGTGCTCCGCTCTGCGTTTGGCAGAGCCCGCGGCGGTGTTGCCCAACAGCGGCTGCAGCACGGACGTCAGCATGCGTGAGACGTATTGTTTCGACGTGCCGGAAAGTGGCACCTCCCAGCCCGCACCTCGGCCCTTCGATCGCTGTCCCAGCGCGGTCACGCCGGCCGAAGCCACTGCGTTCCATGTGCCTAAGGCGGCGCCCTTTGACCCGACGGTCACCATGAATCGCCGCGGATCCGGTTTCAACGAATGCTGTTATTCGTGGTGCTCGAAAGCGCCGGCGACGCCCACGCCGAAAAAGAAGAAGTAGCTGCGGCCGCGTGCCGCCATTCGGGGCAGGCGTTTCAGCCGCCGAAGACCAAGAAGCCGGCGCCGCTGATGAAGAAGTTCAAGATGATGACGGAGAGGGAGGAGTTGACAACCGCCCGGGTGGTGGCCCAACCCACGCCTTCGCTGCCACCGAAGGTAGTCAGGCCGCAGTAGCCGCTGACCACTGGGATGGCCGCGCCGTAAGCAATGCATTTCGTCAGGCCGACGGTCAGATCCCCAGCGTCCACCATGCTCATGTTGACGAAGGTTCGGGGATTGATGTCGAAGAAGGCGTAGCCGGTCCACATGCCCGTGCCGAAGGCGACGCCCGCCGCCAGGGTGATGAGCACGGTGGTCATCACGATGCTGGCGATAAAACGTGGTTTGAGCAGGTAGTCCACCGGGTCCGCCGCGCACATGCGCAGGGCGTCGACCTGTTCGGTGACCACCATGGAGCCGATCTCTGCGGCGATGCCGGCGCCAACGCGCGTCGCCAGCATCAGCGCGCCGATGCTCGCCGCTAGATCGCGCACCAAGAGCTCCAGGAACGTCGCGCCAAGCAAGGAAAGATCGGGCACGACGCGTTTGGTTTGGATCCCGGCTTGGTACACCAAGATCATGCCGATGAAGCCCATGACGACAAACAAGAAGACCATGGACCGGTTGCCGATTTCGTACATCTGCTGGGCGATGGCGCCGGGCCGCCGAACGCCGCGCACCGTGTAGTACAGCGTCTTGACGAAGACCGAGTAGAGCATGCGCCCGGCGACGACGAACTCCAGGGCGCCTGCACCGAGGGCCGCAAGACCCGTCGGCGCCTTCACATAGGCGTCTTCGTCGATATTGCCGACGCTGCTTGATGCGTGCTGCTCCGTCGTCATGCTCATCCGATGGCAAAGCTGACCAAGTAGTCCAGTACGAAGATGCCCGCCGCGCTCACCACCACGGTTGCGTTGACGGCACGGCCGACGCCCGGCGCGCCACCGCTGGTCGCGATGCCGAACTGGCAACTGGCCAAGGCGATCACGACGCCGAAGACGACGCTCTTGATCAGCCCATGGAATACGTCGCCGAGGCCCAACAGGCCGCTTGTAAGGCCGTTGTAGAACACCGCGGGTTCCACCCCCAAGATGCCGTAGCCGGCATAGGCGGCGCCGCCCAACGCAAGCACATCCGCAAAAACCGTGGAGAGAAATAGCGTGGTCACGATGCCGATGAATCGCGGCACGATCAGAAAGTTGATGGGATCGATTGCCAGGGCGCGCAACGCATCGATTTGCTCGGTGACCACCATGGTGCCGAGCTCTGCGGTGTTGTTGGCGCCCACCCGGCCGGAGATCATCAGCGCCGTGAGCAGGGGACCGATCTCTCGCAGGGTGCCGAAGCCCGCACCCCAGCCGAGCAGTCCTTGTGCTCCGTAGCGCTGCACGATGGGGGCCGCCTGGATCACCATGATGCCACCGGTGAAGAGTGCGGTGACGACCACGATGGGTAGGGATTTTACGCCCATCTTGTATAGATTCCGCAGTAGCTCCGAGGCGTCGAAGTTGAGGCGCACCAGCCGGGTGACGATGCGACCAAGCATCCCCCCCATGCCGCCCACGTTTTCCGCCGTGCTCAGGAAGAACCCCCCCAGGGCTGCGAAGGGCGTCAAAGTCGAAGAGGAGGAAGGACTCACGGAAACCGCCGCAGCATGGTCTTACCCGGAGCCGCCGGCAAGCACGTCCGTCATAGGGGGCCCTCGGGAATGCCGTGCACGAACTGGTGCACAAAGGGGTCGTCGCTGGCGTAGGCCTCGGCGGTCGTTCCGTCGAAAATCAGCCGCCCTTTGTACATCATGCCCACGCGGTCCGTCACCGTGAGCATGCGATCGAGATCGCTAGACACCATCAGCACCGTGGCGCCGGAGGCCTGCTGCTCGGCTCGCAGCAGGTCGAAGATCTTCTGGCTGGTGACCGGGTCGAGGCCCGCCGCGGGCTCATCGTAGAGTACGATTGGAGCTTGGATGACCGTGGCACGGGCCACGCCCACGCGTTTCTTTTGGCCGCCGGAAAGCCCCGACGGCATGCGGCCTTCGAAACCGGGCAGTGACACGCAGGCAAGCCGTTCAGCCACGCGCTCTCGGATTTCTGGCTCCGGCAGGTCGAATAGGCGACGCAGGGGAAATGCGATGTTCTCCGCCACCGTCATGAAGTCGAAGAGCGCGTTGTTTTGAAAGAGCATGCCGATGCGCTTGCGGAACTCCTGCAGCTCCAAGTCGGTCATCGACAGCACGTCTCGCCCGTCGATATGGACGCTGCCGGCGTCCGGGCGCATCAAGCCCGTGACGATCTTCAAAAGCACGCTCTTGCCCGACGCACCCGGTCCGATCAGGCCGTATAGGCAGCCCGCGGGCACGTGCATCGTAATGTCACGAAGTACGGGCCGTCCGAAGCTTTTGACAATGCCCCGGAGTTCGATCACTGCGCGTCCCGGGCGGCTTCGGTTGCGCTGCGCAAGGCGTCGATTTCGCCGCGCGCGCGTCGTAGTTGTGCCCAGAACGCGAGTATCACACTGACCAAGATCACGTTGATGAGGGCGATCCCCCCGACAAAGAGACGTAGGGAAAATAAGCTCGACCGTGTCACTGTGACGGGGCCCAGGCGGGACAGCTCGCGCTCGGCGGGGCGGCCCGGGTCCGGCGAGGGGGTCAGCACGATGCTGACTTGTTTTGCCTCGAGTCCCGGCACCGCGCCGGCGACGAGCCGCTGCACGTCGCCCGGCGCGATGGGAGGGGTGGCTCCGCGGTGGCGAACCAGCACGCTTGCCGTGGGCTCCGTGGGCTTTTCTTCGCCTAGCGGTCCTTTTGCGGGCACGGCCAAGTGCACCCGCGCCGACAGCACTCCCTCGACGGCCCGCAGGGATCGTTCGAGTTCTCCGGCCGTGCCCTGCACCAGCTTGGCGTGCTCTGCGGTGCGGCTCGGCACCAGCGAACCTTCGCCCAGACTATCGAGTACACCGGGCGACTCCGGTGGCGGTAGCCCTTCCTGTGCCAGAACGGTTGCGGCAGCGGACGCTTCGTCGCGAGACACAAGCACGCGGAAGCGGCCCTCGACGGCGGGGTCGGACTCCTTGTCGGAGCCGATGCCGCTCTTCTCCAGGGCGACGACCACTCGGTTGGCGTCGCTTTCTTCCAAACCACCACTGATTGGAACGGCGCAGCCCATGCACGACAGCGCCACTATCCACGCCCACCGATTTGTCATTTCTAGCTCACTTGAACGCAGTGCGTGTCACGTCCAACTTTGGATGGCTCGGAAACGAAAGCCCGCGCACCCCGCCCGCGACACACGCGCTGATTCCTGGGTTGTTCGGCACCGTGCGTACAGAAACCCCCACGGCGCGACCGTTCTGTACCGCCGCGCAAATATGCACTTCCATGTCCCCCGGCACCCCGCAGTGCCCGAAGTAGCTGCCGGAGTTGAGCACGGAGCCATACTGCCCGGCGGTCAAATCCGCGGGGCCCCGCGAGCCGCCGATGCTGATCTCTTCGTTGTACGCGGCCACCGCGCCTTCGCAGCTGGTGCCGCCCGCAAGGATCGGAATGCCGTTGCTGACCCCAACGACGCCACCACCCTTGCCACCCGCGCGGCTCTTCTTCTTGGGCACTTTCAGGCCCGCGTCGGTCTCGATGTTGGTGACCGTCTCGCCGTGCACTGCAATCGAGTCGTCCTTGGAGCCTCGCTGGGTCAAGAACCAAACCGCCGCCGCTGCCAGCAACGCGCCGACGATGGCCGTGCCCACGAGGGCCTTGCTGGTCGTGCTCTTGCGCTCTTGGACGACGACGCGATCGAGGGCTTCTTTCTCGGCCTTGATGTCGCGGTGCAGGCGCGCGTGTTCGGCGAAGGGTGCAAACTCTTCCCAGTCCTTGATCGCGCGCTCGTCCTTGCTGAAGGCGTCGCGCAGTACGTCGGCGTCGACAAAGGTGTGGCTGGCGATCTGTTGCAGCAGCTCCACGGCACTGAAAGGACCATGGTCCATGCCCTCTTTGATCACGACGTACCGGGGACGTTTGTCGCGTTCCAGGCGCGCTTTGAGGGCGGACAGTTCCGTCGTCGAATCCGAGCGCTGCGAGATGGGCTGGGCATCGGAAACGGCGGTTCCGTAGGGTGAAGACAGCGCTGCGGCGGCTAGGGGATTCGAGGGCGCTGGTGGCAGCATCGACATGCTGATGTCCACTTCGAAGTCGCCCTGGTGGTCGAGGTGGGTCTCGTCGGCGGGTGGGGGGGCGATTGTGTCGCCAGGTGCCAAATGATGAAAGGCTTGGGCCAGGGCGCGTAGGTCGTCCGGGCGGTGTGAAGGGTCCGCGACGAGCGCCTTGCTCAACACGACTTCGAGGTCTGGGCTGAGGCCGGGCACGACCTCAGAGGGTCGGCGCATGCCGGGGCCGACGTACTCGTTGGTCAGAAGCTCGTAGAGCATGCAGCCGAGTGCATAGACGCTCGCGCGTGCGTTGCCCGGTCGTCCGCTACGCTCTTCGGGAGCCATGCAGGCCTTGTCGCGCGGCAGTACTGGCGGCGTCATCGCCAGTTCGGGCGACACATGGAGCAGGCCGTCGGCACGGCGCACGATGCTCGAGGGATGCACGTACACCAGTTTGCCGGCGTCATGCAGGTCCGCGATTTCTCCGGCCAGCGGTACGACCACGGCGACCGCCTCGCGCAAAGACTTGTTGCGATTCTGCGAGCGCGCCTCTTCGAGCTCGGCGCGGAGGGTTCCTGGGTGGATGCTGGCCCCCACGGGGAGGGGGGTTCCAATTCGCGCGGCACTCGACATACGGACGGCAGAGTCTAGCAAAACCCGATTGCGCAGTCTTGGGCGAGAATGCTCTTTTATTCTCGATGGTTGCGAACTTGGCTCAGAGAGTGGTCTCGTCGTCCCGGCGCGCACCCTGCCAAGGGTGTCGTCGCTTGCTGTAGGAGCCGCGCACGAATTTGCTCAGCACGGGCGCGATGTTCTCGGCCACGTCTTCGTCCCACTCCCCACCGTGCACGTAGTCCGCGGGCCGGTTTCCGTCCGTGAGCAACGCGAAGCCTGGGATCGCGGACGTGGGCAGCCCAAGATAGGACAGCTCACCGACGAACTCGCGCACATCGGCGCGTACCAGGCGCGTGGCGCCGAGGGCGGCCTGCATGCGTGTGTCGGAGAGCGATGCAGCAACGCCGTTGCACGGTTTGCAGCCCGGGGCGACTAGCCACAGCAAGAGTTTTTGGTGCTTGCGCTTCGCTTCCTTGCGCTGGGTGTCGAGCAACTCCGTGAGCGGGCCGGCGTCTCGAGTGAGATCAACCAAGTCGATCTTGCCCACCGCCGTGACAGTGACGCCTGTATCCTTAGAAGAGCCACCGCGCGCCGGAGCGCTTTTCGTCGTTGCGCTCGGCGGCGCGAAAGGAACCGTCGGCGGGGCCAGGGGCGCGGGCGCGGGCACCACCGTTGCCACCGTCGGCGGCGAAGGCCGGCTGGAAAAGCCCGTGGGCAGCCACATCAACAGTGCCGCCAGGCCGGCCGTGCTGAGCACCAGGTTCAAGCCGCCCAGTGCGATGCCGCCCGTTGCCAGGCCGCTTCCGGCGCGACCGTCGCGGGCGATTTCACTCTTGGCGGCGACGCCGAGGACAACGCCCAGCAACCCGCCAAGGGCAGGAAAACAAACGAAACTCGTCAGTGATGAGGTCAGCGAGAGGATGGCCAGACTGCTGGTCTTGCGATCACCCCGGCGCGAGGCGGCGGCGCGTTGGTCCGCATAAGGATCGAGGATGGGGTCTTCGGCCATGGGTTCTCGGAGGCTCGTGGCGGCTTGTTTCCAATCTTGGCAAAGAGTCAGCGGCGGATCCAGCTGAGCTGCCGGATCGGAGCGCCGCCAGAACGCTTAGGTGGCAACGGCGGGTTTCAACGCGGATCTCAACGCATGGATCAGAATCCTATTCCCACGGTTGCGGTGACCAACATCCAAGGTTTGGGGTCCCCGGCGGATTCGGAGCCGATTGCGGGCACCGCGCCGAGGACTTCCAACCCCGCGCGGGCGTCTGTTCCACGGACGGGCAAAACGTACTCAATGGCGCCGCGGAGCAACCCGATCCCGACGGTCTCTGAGGTGATGTTGCCGGTTTGGGCGTCGCGAGCATCCAATCGGGCGGCGCCAGCGCCTGCCCCGATGATCGGGTGGATGCGTCGATCGTGGCCGAAGTCGATCCACAGTTCGCCCGCGTATTGGGACATGCCTTGGTCGGAACCCACCCGCACCCAGGCGCCGCTGAGGCGCACGCCGGCGGCTTTTTCGCCGACATCGATGGCGGCAAAGAGGCCCCCGGCGGCGGATGCCTCGCTGACCCGAAGCGTCGGACCAGTGTGGATACGGACGGCGCTCGTCGCCAGGGGCGGGTCCTCGCCCGGATCGTAGGGGTCGTAGTGACCATGGTCGTGCCCGTGGTCGTAGCCGTCGCCGGCAATGGTTGCCGAGCCGTCGGCGGGCTCGGCGAAAGGCTGGGCGGCGGCCGCGCTGGGCAGCATGAGGGTCAAGATGGCAGCCGAGATCTGGCGAAGCATGAGCATCCTCCTTTTTCGGATTCGTGAGGAGAACGCGCGAAGGGACCCGAACTTACGCTATCGTGTGGCCTGCTCATGCGCGCTGCCTGCTTTCTGCTGCTTTTCCTAGCGGTTTCTTCCACGGCTCCTGGGGCGGTCGCCAAGGGCCCCGGCGCGCCCACCGAGGAGGCCATTCGCACGGCGAAACAGCACTTCGACCGTGCCCAGGACGCCTACCGGCGAGGCGCCTATCGGGATGCCGTCGACGAGCTCTCCGCGGCCATCGAGCTGGATCCCACCAGCAAGGACCTCGAATACAACCTGGGTTTGGTCTACGAAAAACTGGGCGACATCGATCTGGCGATCCAGCGCTTCCAGCGCTTTCGCAAGATGGAGACGGAGCCACAAGAGATCGCCAAAGTGGACCGCGTGATCGAGCGCTTGCGTGGCGCCAGAGACGAGATCGATCAAACGACGACCATGCCATCGGAACAGGCCCGAACACCCATCGTGTACCGTCCCACCATCGTAGTGAAGGAAGCGCCGCGTCGGGGCCGACTCGACACTTGGACCTACGCGGCTGCGGGCGTCGCGGGGGCGGCCGCGATCGTCGGGACGGTTTTTGGCGTGCGAGCCCTCGCTGAGCGGCCGAAGAGCGACGAACCCACCGGCGGCTCCACGACGGCGGCCAAACTTCAAGACCGCGCAGAGACCGCGCACCAGCACGCGGTGGTGGCGGACGTGGCGTTCTTGGTCAGTGCGGTTGCCCTCGGTGGCACCGCCTGGCTCTATTTGGGCCGCGAAGCCGGGGACACCCCCAAGGCCACGGCGGCAGCCGTGCTGACCCCCCAAGGCGGCTCCGTGTCCCTGGGAGTGTCCTTTTGATCCAGTTGCGCGTGGCGCTCAGCCTGAGCATCGCGCTCGCGGCATCTTGTAGCCTGATCGTGCCGAGTGAGCTCGACCCGATTCGGTGTCGGGCCGAAGGCGCCGTGGGCGCTCCCGCGTGCCCCGACGGACAGCAGTGCGTGCTGGGCACCTGTAGGAGTTGCGGAGCGGCGGGGTGCATTGCGGACGCCGGAATCGAAGGCACGCTGGCGCAACCTTGTCGTCCCGACGGAAACTGCAACACGGGACTATTTTGCACCGATGGTGCGGCGCTCGGTTTTGCCCCGGGCGTGTTTTGTTCCAAGGGCTGCTGCAGCTCTGAAGAATGCGGGCCGGGAGTGTGCGCGCCGTCCACGGGCGGCGCGAATGTGTGCGTGCCAGCGGGGATCCTGGGTCGCGTCAAGGGGATCAAAGCGCGCGGCACCAGCTGCGGAGCGCCCAGCGACTGCGCGTCTGGGCTCTGTGAGAACGGCTTCTGTCTGGACGTGTGCTGTCGCAACAGCGACTGCAGTAGCAGCGAGGGCTGCGTACTGCGCACGTTGCCGGACCTTGCGCCTCGGGTCGGGTTCTTGTGCGGCCCGCCAGGCGGAGCAGGGGACGTGGGCTCGCCGAATTGCACGAGCGGCGACAGCTGCCGCAGTCGCGCCTGCGTGGCGACGGTCAACCCGACCTATTGTTCCGGTCCCTGCTGCAAACGCAGCGAATGCGGCAACACCGGCACCATGGAATGCATCTACGACCTGGATCTTGGGGTGCGAGGCTGCAAGCTTTCTGGGCAGCCCGAGGGGCCGACGCCGATCGGGATGCCCTGCCAAGGCAACGCGGACTGCCAGTCGTCCTTGTGCGTGGATTTCACTCCCCTTGGAAAATTCTGCTCCGACTCCTGCTGCGTGGACAAAGACTGCGGAAATCCCGAGCAATTGGCCTGCGCGCCGGTCGGCACCGCACAAAAGTTAGTTCTGCTCTGCGTTCCACGCCAAAGCTCTGTAAATTAGAAGGGCCAACATGGGCCACGGCTCTTTCGAAACAGCGCCCCCCAGTGCGCGGGCACCCAAGGTGTGTCCGCGTTGTAGGCGCTTGTTGGACTCAAGCGCGACGCGCACCTTGCATGGTCCGGGCAAACTCCCGCGCTGTCCCGAACACGACTTGGCGTTCGTTCCCATCCGGGAGCTCGACCGCGCGCAAGGCGACAGCATGCTCGGCACGACGGTCTCCGGCCGCTTCGTGATCCTGGGGCGGCTGGGCGCTGGGTCCATGGGTGCGGTGTATCGAGCGCGGCAGGAGGCCGTGGGGCGCGATGTCGCGTTGAAGATCGTGCGGGGTGAGCGTGCCTACGACGCCGAGACACGCGTGCGCTTCGAGCGCGAAGCTCGTGCGACCAGCGCCTTGGTCAGTCCGCATACCGTGACCGTATTCGACTTCGGTCTCGCGGAGGATGGCTCCTGGTTCATGGCGATGGAGCTGCTGGAAGGGGAGACCCTCGGCGAACGCCTCAAGCGGGTTGGGCGCATGAGCGCCGAGGAGGCGGTGCGGATCACGCGTGAGGCGTTGCTGTCCCTTGCCGAGGCCCACGGCAAGGGCATCATCCACCGCGATCTCAAGCCGGATAATCTATTCTTGATGCGCATGCCGTCGGACGCCGGCGAGCGGGAAGTCTGCAAGGTGCTGGACTTCGGCATCGCCAAGGTCATGCATGCGGACCCCGATCACGTGGATCAGCTGGAAACCCAGGCGGGCACGGTGTTCGGTACGCCTCGCTACATGTCTCCAGAACAGGCGCAGGGCGTGCCCCTCGACGCGCGCAGTGATCTGTACTCCATGGGCGTGATGCTGTTCCAGATGCTCTCTGGCCAAGCGCCATTCGTCGACGACGACGCCGTGGTGGTCATGGCGCGCCACATCAAGGATGAGCCGCCGTCGCTATCGACGGTCGCCCCGGACGCGTTGATCCCCCCGGCGCTCGAGATTGCGGTTCGGCGCGCCCTCGCCAAGCGACGGCACGAGCGCCCGCAGTCTGCGGAACAGTTCTCAGCGGAGCTGGACGCCGCCGCCAGCCAGCTGCAGCCAAACGTGACCGGTCGCCACGCCACGAGCTGGGCGGGACCTCCGGCGCACGCTTCGGAGCCTCCCGCAGCACCCACCCGTGTGGGGGTGCTGCTGGCGGCAGCGGTCTTCGCGACGCTCTTCGTTGGCGCCCTCGGGTTCTGGGCCGTGCGACGCCTTGCAGCCCGACCCAGCGTTGCGGCCAGCGCCGTGCCGACCCAGACGATCGCCGGAGTGAATTCGGCGGTGTCCGAAGTACCCAGCGCGTCCGGCACGGTTCCGCTGGATCTCGACGTCGTGGACGCTGGCGCTGCGAAGAAGCTCTCGCCCAAGCCCAAGTCCGTGCGCTGGGTCCCGCGTCCGGCTCCGACGCCGCCAGCGGCAACGCCGTCCAGCCCGAAGCCGGCGGCCAGCAGTGGGAGATACGGCCGGTTCGAGTAGGTTTTCGACCAAATCCAAGTTTGGGAAATCTAGGCTAAGTCCGCGTTGCGGCTGGGAGATACAGCGTGATAGCGTCCGTCCCGCGATGGACCCCCGTGAGATGGATGCGCTCGTGCAGCGCTTGGTCCAAAACCCGCACGACCATGATGCGTTGACCTACGCTCACGAGGCTGGGCAGGCGGATCCGCGGTCATACGCGATGCTTTTGGAAAAGGTTGGGACGGCGACTGCAGACGCGGCGCTTGCCTCCCATTGGTTGACGGAGTCAGCGAAGGTCTGGGCAGACACGCTTGGCGATGCGCACCGTGCGGCACGGGCGTTGATGATCGCCATCGATCGTGATCCCACACAGTCCGCAGCCGCGGATCGCCTCAGCGATTTGTATCGCGAAAAAGGAGATTCCAAAGCGCTCGTGGCGCTCTTGGAGCGGCGCGCCAAAGCGCTTGCGCCGCTGGCCCAGCAAGATCCCGAGATGCGTGCGCACGTTGCGGGCATTCACGAGGAGCTTGGGCGCCTGTGGTCCGACGCGCCTTTGTCTCAGCCGAAGAAGGCGGTCGAGAACTTCAAGCGCGCACTGGAATACGACCCGGGCAGTCAGTATGCGATCTATTCCGTTCGCGAGGCACTCAAGAGTCAGAGCGCGTGGGCGGAAGCTGTGCCGTATTTCGGCATGGAGCTGGCCCTGGTGGACGATCCCGAGCGTCAAATCGTGCTCTACCGCGATGAAGCGGAAGTGCGGAAAAACGCTGGGGATCCCTACGGTGCTGCGGACGCACTGCGACACGCGGTGAATATCGATCAGGGGCAAGACGCCGGGCTGAAGCAGGAGCTGGCAACGACGCTTTTGGAACGCGTCCAACAAGGTGAAAGCCTGCATCCGCAGGAAGCACAAGAAGGCGCGCAGATCTTTGTGGACCTCGCCGAAGAGTTCCCCGGCGATCATGCGTTCTCCTACGCAAACTGCGCTTTGGAGTTGGATCCCGCCAACGACCGCGCGATTCAGCTTGCGCTGTACTACGGGGAGCAGATGGGGCGACAGCACGAAGTCGCGCCAAAAGCAGCCGCGTATCTGCGCGCCAACCCCCAGGGAGCGATCGTCGAAGACGCGCGGCGTCTGGTCACCGACGCGGTCACCAGCGACTCTGGGAGTAACAGCGAGTTGGTGGAGGCGCTGGCGCCACCGGCCGATGCGCCCAATCCAGATCGCGTGCGTGGCTTGCTTGACGTTGCCGATGCCCTGGCGCGCAAAGGCAAGAAGTCTGAAGCCGCCGAGCGCTACCGGGAGATCGTGGAAATCGACCCGGCAAACCCCGACGCGCTTGGGTTCTTAGAGGGCCATTTGCGGCAAACCCGCAAGTACGCCGATCTCCGAGATATCCTCCTGGAGGCCGCACGCACCTCTGGGGTGGATGGCGAAGCGCGTCGCGGCTGGCTGCGAGAAATCGCAGGGCTCTGCGAGACCCAGCTGCGGGACATGGACAACGCCATCTATGCCTGGAAGCAGCTGGCAGCGCTGGACCGCTCCGAAGAGGGACCCCGCACACAGCTGCGGCGCTTGCTCGAAAAAGCACAGCGTTGGGACGACCTCGCCACACTCCTGGAGCAGGACGCCGAGCAGACCACGGACCTGGAAGCGCGTCTGA
Organism: uncultured Myxococcales bacterium; assembly: GCA_937872925.1. Taxonomy (GTDB): domain Bacteria; phylum Myxococcota_A; class Polyangia; order Polyangiales; family Polyangiaceae; genus JACKEA01. The sequence goes on from CALMUT010000091.1 coordinate 14,337, forward strand.
GCATGGAAAAGCAGCTGGCAAAGCTGCACGAACAAAAGCGCAAAGATCCGGTCGCGGCTGGCGAAGCCTGGGGGCGCATCGCAGGGCTAGCGCCGGGAGACGATTCCGCCTTGGGCACCGCGGTGAAGCTCTTCGAGCGCGGGGAGCGTCCGGATTTGGCGGCGCAATGCATCGCCGACAATATCGCTGAGGTCGAGGAGGGCGCCGCCCGCACCCAGTTGCAGAAACGCCTTGGAGAGCTGCGCGAAGCCGCTGGGGATCTGGTCGCGGCGGGTGACGCTTTTGCGGAAGCCGCAGCGTCCGCCGACGACGCGGCGATGTGGGCCTCTGCGGAGCGCTGTTTCGTTGGAGCGCAGGTTTGGGATCAAGCCGCTAACGCGGTGGGACAGCGGGCGCAGCTCGTCGACAAAGCCAAGGACAAGGCCGATTTGTTTGCCCTTGAAGCGGACTACTTGGGCCGCGCGGGTGACGAAGCCAGCGCGGTGTTGCGCTTGGAGCAAGCGGCAGACCTGGACCCCAACAACGACGACCACGCGCGTCTGCTCGAGGAGCGCTACGCCCTCGCCCAGCGTACGGGCGATCTCGTGCAGTTCCTGCTGCGCCGCGCGGAACGCCTGGTGGACAAGACTGCGCGCGTCGCACTGCGAAAGCGCGCGGCCTCGACCCAGCGCGAAATCTTGGCGGATCCCGAGGGCGCGCGCGAGACCTGGGTGCTCGTGCTTGCGGACGGTGATGACAGCGAGACACTCTCGCTTCTGGCCGAGGACGCTGAAGAACGTTCGGAATTCGGCGACGCTTCTGAGTACCTGCATCGCCTGGCCAAGGGCTTAGAGGGCGGCGAGAAACTGGACGTGCTGATGCGCGAAGCGCGCATCGTCGCTGAAGGGCTTGACGACGCGGCGGGTGCGGTCGAGCGGTACGAACACATCCTCAAGACGCTGGACGACAAGAACCTCGCGGCCCTGGATGCAATCGCGGAATTGAACGAGCGGCGCGGTGAACCCAAAGGCCAAGCCGATGCGCTTGAGCGCCGACTCGTACTGACCGAAGCGCGCGAAGAGCGCATCGACGTGGCCCAGCGTCTGGCGACGCTCTACGAAGGGCCCCTCGACGATCCCCGGGCGGCCGTACGCACCCTCGACATCGTCCGCGAGTTGGATCCCGAAGACTTCGACGCGTTGCAGCGGGTCTGTGATCTGTCCGAGCGCCTAGAGGACTGGCCGCGGGTTGCGGAGCACCTGGCACAGCTGGCGGAGGTGGAAGGCGACGAAGAAGAGCTCAGTCGGATGACGCGCAAGCTAGCGACGATTCAAGCGGAGGAGCTCGAAAAAGGCGATCAGGCCTTGGCAACGCTGATGGAGGTTGCCGACGAAGGCGACGCAGCGTGTCGGGAAGCGTACGTCAAACTTGGCGACGAACTGGGTTGGGCCGGGATCGTGGCCACCAAGCTCGTGGAGTGGCATTTGGAGTCGCCCGTGGGCCAAGAGCGCCACGACGCGCTGCGCGGGGCATTTGAGCGATTCGCGGATGTGGGTCGAGACGCCGACGCATCGCAGGTTGCCCGCGAGCTGATTCGAACCCGGGGCGCTGACGCCGAAATTGCCAACCGGCTCGAAGAGATAGCCATCAAGCTGCAAGACGCCGAGGCGATCGCCGTCGCCCATGACTTCCTGAGCCAAGATCTGACCGGGCCGAGCCGTGCGGAAGAGATGGTGCGGCAGGCGGAAGCGTTGCTCAGTGCCGGGGTCGATCCCCTGGAAGCCATCAACCACGGCGAGCAAGCGCTGACGAGTGTCGGTCCGGAGGAAGTGGACCCTTTGCTCGAGAGGCTCAGCAAGATTGCCCCGGCGCCGGGCCACGTGATCGACCTGTACGAGCGTCAGATCGTGCGCTGCAAAGCTCCTGAGGACCGCCTCAATGCCTTGGCGCGTGCTGCGCAGATCGCAGCCAAGCACGATGCGCTTGATCGTGCGCGCAGCTTCTTCGACCTGGCCCTCAGCGGCGGCGTACAAGACGAAACGATTTCCAGACTGGAAGAGATCTCCCGCAGCACCGACCAGGACCTGGACGAACCTAAGCTGTTGGGGGTGCTTTGCGAGGCGCTCGCGGCGGGCGGCCAGGGGTCACGTGACGGCGGCAGGGCGCGGAGGCCCCCCCTGCGCCGCCGCGCCAGCTGCACCTCCCGCGCCTCCAGCGCCACCAGAGAGGCCGCTCCCGTCGCTCCCAGCAGCCCCAGACCGAGCGGCGTCAGGTGCCGCGTCAGAGCACGCCAGGGTGAGTGACCAAAGGCTGAAACAGGCAAGCGTTCGGAGGTCCAGGTGAGCCAGCGCCATAGGAACGCCACCAGCAAGAGCCAGGCCAACTCCGGGACGCTGACGATTCCCTTCAAAAGCAGCCGCCCACGGGTGTTCCGCGCGGTCTTGAGCGGCGAGGCGCAGCCTGGCACACGCCCCCTCTCTGGCTCGGCCTCCAGTTTCGGCTCAGAGAGCGCAAAACAAAGTCGAGAGTCCGTGTCACGCTGGAGGTCGAACGCCGATAGACCTGCCAATGACCGCGATCGCCGCAGAAGCAGCCCTGCACCAGCTCGTCAGGAACCCCGAGACGCGCGTGGCTCTGCGCGCCTATGCTAGGCGCCGTGGATTGCGCGACGACGCGGAGGACGTGGTTCAGGCGGTGTTGTGTGCCGCGGTCGCGGCGCCCAACGTTCCAAGTGAACCCGAAGCGCTGTCGCGCTGGATCCATGGGATCTTGCGCCGCAAGGTCGCAGACGTCTTCCGTCAGCGTCGGCGCGCCCCAGCTAGCGAACTCAGCGGGGTCGAGTCAGCGACGGAGCAGGCGCCCGCGTTCGAGGCGCGTGACTTCCTGCGTCGCATCGACAGCGAGCTGAAGGAGCCGCGCCAGCGACACGCATTGGGTTGGATGCTGCGTGAGCATGCGGGCGAGAGCCTGCTCGAGATAGCCCGCCAGGAGGCGGTCTCCCCGGAGAACTTGCGGCAGCGCATCTGTCGTCTACGCCGACACTTGCGCGCGCAATATGTCGTTCCACTCGTAGTGCTGTTCGCCTTCGGTGCGACCAGCTGGAATGAGCTAGCGCCCCAGGTGGCGGAGCCCCAGCTGGTCGCCCCCGCGGCGCGACCGTTCGTGGGGCGGTGGCGCGTCGAGCAGATCCGTGGTGGAGACGCCGCGTTGGTCGGCGTCGTCGTTCAGCTCGAGCCAGCTGGTGTTTCGCTGCGGACACCCCAAGGCGTCGAGTTCAAGCACTTGGAGTTGGTGCAATGGGGCGACGAACTGTCGCTCGTTTCAGGGGAAAAGCGCTGGCGGGTGCGGCTCACGGAGCTCGGCGGCGGCCGAGTGAGCATCGAGGGCGACCAGGGGTACGTCGAGCTGCGGCGGTTGCCGTGAGGAAAGCCGCTGGGTGGTCGAAGGACTGCGTGGTAACCTGCGCCTGCCGTCGTGCGCTCACTCACTCTACTCGTGC
>CALMUT010000092.1 GCA_937872925.1 uncultured Myxococcales bacterium
CGTGTGCGAGCTCGGCGTCGTGTGCGAGCTCGGCGTCGTGTGCGAGCTCGGCGTCGTGTGCGAGCTCGGCGTCAACATGACAGAGCGGCAAGATGGGGGTCGCCGGGGATTGTGAGAGCAGGTGACCGTCAACCGCTTCCGGCGGCACTGCAGTCGAAACGGCGATGGGCACACGGTGGGCGGTCCCCTGCCCCATGGCCGCATCCGAGTCTCGCAGAGCGACCACGGTCTCGGGAGACGTGCATGCCTCCGTGTCCGTCGCCTCGGGCAGGTCGAGATCCGGAATTCCGAAGGCGTCGGCAGTGGCCTGGGCTTGCGGCGGAGTCGGGGAAAACAGGACTTCTACATAGTCGTCGATGTCGGACTCTTCGTAGGGCTGACAGGCGACCGTACGCAGGCACGTAGTTTCGTCGTGCGCGTCGTGGTCGTCGTGCGCGTCGTGGTCGTCGTGCGCGTCGTGGTCGCTCGCCGTGGCCTGCACCGGCGCGCTCGGGCTTTGCCACTCGGGCGGCGCGCAAACCGCCGGCGCCGGCTCGGACGCGAACAGTTCGTCCAACAATTCCGTGTCGAGTTGCGGCCCAGCCGCGGCGGCTGCCACCTGCGTGACGACCGGCGGCAGGCTCGGCTCCTCCGGCGCGACCGGCGCGACCGGCGCAGGCGGCGCGACGACCACGCGGGGCAGCTGCGCCTCGGCCTCGGCGCGCAGGTCGATGGCTCCGCTTTCTCGCGCGCGCACTGTGTCGCGATACAAACGCGCCAGCGCTCGGCGCCCAGCACCCCGATTGACGGGAATGAGGGCCGCTTCAAGTTCCCGCACGAGGGCGTCGAGCCCCACACTCTCGCGGCGCGAAGACACTCGCAGCATCGCGCCGGAGACCGAACTCGACTCCATCAGCAGCGCATTGAGCAAGCCGCGCACGCACGCTTCTGCGTCTGCGACGCCAGCTGCGCGGCCCCCGGTGACACGCACCACGCCATCGGCTCCGAGTTCTACCTCCGATGCCTCCAGCGCCCTGGGACTCACGGCGCTCTGTTCCGCGATGGCCAGAACGACGTAGCCGCTGACCTCCGATGCCATGTTCGCCGATCGCGCCCGCGCCGCGCCCAGCACCTCTCGCAGTGTCACACTCATGCCTGTCCTCCGCGCACCAACACGCCGCGCGCGCTCAGAAAGCGCTTCGCCTCATGGATGGAGTAGATCCCGTCGTGAAAAATCGAAGCAGCTAGTGCGGCATCTGCTCCGCCCTCCGCTAGCCCCGCGTACAAATGCTCAAGGGTCCCGACGCCCCCGGACGCAATCACCGGGATACCGACGCCTTCGACCACAGCGCGCAGCAGTGAAAGTTCGTAGCCCAGTTTGGTTCCATCCCGATCCATGCTGGTCAGCAAGATCTCCCCGGCGCCGAGTTCCTCGCAGCGCTGAGCCCAGGCGACTGCATCCAGACCCCGAGATCTGCGGCCACCATGGGTGTAGACGTCGTACCCACCCGCCGACTTCTTTGCGTCGATGGCAACCACCAACGCCTGGGCGCCGTAAGTGCCCGAGATTTCGCTGATCAACTCCGGGCGCTCGATGGCCGCCGTATTCACACTGATCTTGTCGGCACCGGCGTTGAGCAGGTCGCGCACATCGCCGAGGCTCCGGATCCCGCCGCCGACGGTCAGCGGCGTGAAAACGACGCTGGCGGTCCGCTCCACGGCATCGAGCAGCGCCCCGCGCCGCTCGTGGGACGCGGTGATGTCCAAAAACGTAATTTCATCCGCGCCTTCGGCGTCGTAGCGTTGCGCCTGCTCCACCGGATCGCCGGCATCCCGCAATGCAACGAACCCAACGCCTTTCACGACGCGACCTTCGCGAACGTCTAAACAGGGGATGATGCGTTTGGCGAGCATGATAGAGGCTGCCTCCGGCGCTTACCGGAACCGGGGCCTTCGGGCCAAAGTCCCTGCAAAAATGCCGACGTCAGAAATCCGGCCGCTGGGCCGAACTCGTCACGACCCTACGGGGTCAGGTATCCTCCGCAGCTGATGGCGCGCTGCCCCCGCTGCGGTCGCCCCTCGGAGGGCGTGTGTGACGTTTGTCGGGGCGGGAAGACGCTCTTTTTGGGCTCCGCGCCCAGCCCGAAGCCAACCGCCGCGCCCCGGCCAGCCCCCGCCCAGACGGCGTTGATGCCGTCCTCGGCGCCCGCGGCCCCGGGCCCCACGGGCGCTCGCGGTCCAGGTCCGGCGCCAGCGGCGGGCGCAGCCGCGCCACCCAAGGGCTCGGAACAGCCCAGCGCATCCGACAAGCGCATTCGTAAGAAGCGACGTCTCGACGAACGGCTGAGCGCCGGCATCCGCCTCACCACGACCCTGCGCAACCTAGTCGCCCGTCCCCCACCCGGCCGGCGGCAGCAAGGACAGGCCGGTTCGAGCACTGCGGCGAAGGGGATCGTTGCCGCCCTGATCGGAGGCCTGTGCGCGGGGCTCCTCACTGTGGGCGTGTGGCTGCTCTGGCCAAGACGCGCTAGTGCCGTGGCCCGAGTGGATTCGGACGGCCAACAAGTCCTTGAGGTCAGCTGCAGCGGCTGCGTGGACGGAACGGACGTGTCGATCGGCGCATCCCACGCCAGGATTCTCGAAGGGCGCGCGCAAATCGCGCTTTCAGCGCCCGTTGCGCCGAGCACCAAGACCTTGCTTGTGAACACCGCGCCGCCGGCCGGCAACCCAAGTACCCTAGAGTTGGACGTCCAAGTATGCGGTCGCCTCTCACCCGACTTAGCCCACCTCGCAGACGAGGTGCCGAGTCTCGTCTTGATCGCCGAGGTGCCTCCCGGTGGCAGCGTCATTGTGGATGGAAACGCGTTGCTGCCCGACGCAAACGGCCGCGCCAGCTACCAACTTCCCATCGTCGAAGCCGTCAGCGGCGACGCCGACCATGAAGCCACATTGAGTCGAAAGCTGCCCTTCAGCCTGACCGCTCCCAAGTGTGATGAACAACGCGGCGCCGTAGAATTGGCGCTGAAAATAGCGCCGTTGCGTGTATCGGCTCCGAGTGCGAGCATCGTGCTCGGAAGAGACAGCTTCATGCTTGCAGGCAAGGCCCAACCGGGTGCGACCGTGACCGTTGAAGGCCGTGGCATCCACGTCGGCGAAACCGGCGAATTCGCCCAGCGCATGACGATTTCTAAACTCGGCGAGCGCGAAATCACCATCCGCAGCACCGTCCCTGGGTTGGCACCCCGATTAGTCAAACGGCGCATCCGCCGCGTTGCGGATCTGCTGCTCGAGGCCAATGCGCTCGCCCGCAAGGCGCCATCCAAACTCGACGACGTCCTGAACGACAACGCCGGCACTGCGCCACTGCGCTTCGCGCTGCGAGGACGCGTCACCGCGGTCCAGGCCATTGGCCACTCCAGCCGCATCCTGGTTACCGCGGATGCGTGTGAGGGTGACGGCTGTAGCGTGCAGGTCGAGCACGGCGCCGCGGCGCCTGCTTTCGTCGGCGACCATGTGCTCGCCGTAGGAGAAATTGATCGCCGACCTGGGAGCGACGGTCCCGTGCTGCGACTACTCAGCGAGATCTTGGCAGTGGATCCGGTGGAGGACCGCCCGTGAGCGACGTGCCGAAGCCCTCCGAAGTGCCTGTCGAGGAAAAGCCCGACGACACCATGCAAAGCAGCTCGCCGGCGGGGGCACCGTCCGACGACGACGCGCGCAGCGGCTCGGTGGGCGCAGCGGCGCCGGCCGAGCCGGCAGCCCCGCCGAGCGCACCAAAAGAAAGCACAGCTCAAGAAAGTGGCGACCCCGAGTTCATCCCGTGTCGATCCTGCGCGGCCAAGAACCTCAAACACGCGAAGTTCTGCAGCGAGTGCGGCATTCGTCTGCATGCGCCAGACGGGCTAACGGATACGGGCGCGCCGATATCCAAACGGCGCGACGCCCTCGCCGTCACCATTCCCGGAGAAGTAGACGTCGAGGACGCCGGACACGTTGCCGATCCGTTGATCGGCGTGATCATCGCCGGACGATACCGCATCATCGAACCCCTCGGACGCGGAGGAATGGGCGTCGTCTACCGCGTCGAGCACGCACGCATCGGCAAGCTCATGGCGCTCAAGCTGTTGACCGGAGAACTGTCACGGGACAACGAGGTCGTTGCTCGATTCAAGCGTGAAGCGCTGATGGTCAGCAAGCTGAGTCACCCAAACACCGTGCAGGTTTTCGATTTTGGCACTTCCGAGGGCATGACCTATTTGGCGATGGAGTATTTGCGCGGAGAGGACCTGGGTCGAACCATTCGACGCGAAGGGCCTCTCACGGCGAGCCGTACCGCACGCATCGTCACGCAGGTCTGCAGCTCCCTCACGGAAGCGCATCGTCTCGACATCATCCACCGAGACCTGAAGCCGGAGAACGTCTTCATTCTGAAAGCGGAGAGTGGAGCCGAACTCGTGAAGGTGCTCGACTTTGGGCTCGCGAAGCTTCGTGAGTCTACCGAATTGGGAGAGGTCACCAGTCGCGGCGCCATTGTCGGCACGCCCTTCTACATGTCACCGGAACAGATCCGAGGCGAAGACGCCGACCAGCGTAGCGACGTGTACGCGCTCGGAGCGCTCACCTACGTTTGCCTAACCGGACACCCGCCCTTCGATGCGCCTCGCCCGATGGGCGTGCTCACGAAACATTTGGTGGAGCAGGCCGAGAACCCGGCGAGCCGCTTTCCTGAACTGAATATCGCCCCGGGGGTGGCGGCGATCGTGATGAAAGCCCTCGAAAAGGAACCCGGGCGTCGCTTCCAGTCTGTCGAAGACCTGAAGCTCGCGCTGATCAACGAGCTCAAAGAACAAGGCCAAACCAGTGTCGATCTATTGCTCGACAGCGGACAAATGCACGCCCTGGCGCACGCGGATTCGGACGCCGTCACCCGCGGCGAAGTGGAGCTCTACGAACGCAAGCTACGTCGAAGAGGATTCCTGGCGTGGGCCAGCGTGCTGCTCACCGGGGGGATCGTGCTGGTCGTCGCGTGGCATCTGATCATGCGTGCGCAAGCAGAACCAGGGTTTTCCGGCAGCGAACTGGAGCCGAATAGCACGGCGGGGGAAGCCACCCCGGTGCCCTTTGGGGAAGCGGTGCGGGGCCAGATGGGACGCCGTCTCGACGAGGGCAGAAGCGATCGCGACTTCTATCGAATCGACGTGCCCAGTAGCGCAGAGCGCGTCCAAATCACCCTCTCGGCGCTGCCTAATATGGGACTCTGCGCGCTGGTCTACCGCGTGGGCATCGATTCGCCCCTCGGCACCTATTGTTCGGGCGCGCCGGGGCGAGCGCTGACGATCCCCGTGCTCGAACTGTCGCCGGGCCCACACTATGTCGCCGTCATGCAAGACCAAGACGGCTACGGCACAACCCCCCCGTTGACCCAAGAGAACGTCTCGGACGCCTACGTGCTGCAGGTTTCGTCGGCCGACGCAAAACCCGATATGGAGTCCGAGCCAAACGACAGCGTCAAGGACGCCAACATTGTCGAGCCGGGAGCAAAGTTCCGTGGTCGCTTCGCCTGGATGCGCGATGTTGACGTGGTCTGCGTCAAAGCGGCCGCTGGGACGATGGTGCAGTTTGAGCTCAACGAACGCTCTGCGGGCCGACCTCGGCAATCTGTGGTGCAAGTCATGCCGCGCGGCGGCCCGGCGGACGGAGTGCCCGTGCGCGTGTATGCGCGCAGCTTGACCACTTCCGGAACCGGTGATGTCACCAGCCCGTGGCAAGGTCCCGCCATGCCGGTGAATGGCGAACGCAGCGCTTGCGTCGAGCTTTCGTTGGTCCCCAATCCCTTGGAGCCCCCGCCGCATCCCAAGGTCGCACCTGCCAGCTCAGAGGAGTACATCCTTGTCGTCAAGACACCTTAGGCACGCAGCGGGCCTCGCGCTCTTGCTGCTGCCGCTCACCAGTCTCGATGCTTCTGCCACCGCGCACGATCCGTCGCGGAGCATGCGACTTCATGTCGGGGTGCCTGCCGGAGCTGCACCCATGTCGGGCTTGGATGGGGCGCGCTCGCACACGACATCCCAGGGGCTACCGCTCTCCCCGACCCTAACCTTCCGTGCACGTATCTCGGGCGGCGTGCGCGGCAGTGTCTGCGCGGACGAGCGCGGGCACGTGATCGCGTCCACTCTGGGCAACGCGCTGGTCGAAGTCGACGAAAAGGGCAATGAGGTTTGGAGCGCCCGACCGCCCGCCGGCATGCTGTCTTCCGCCCCAGCGATCCTCTCCGATGGCTCCCGGGTAGCGTTGACGACCACGGGGTCGATGCTTTCGGTCGCCGCCGCAGGCTCTCCCGTGCGTCACGTCGGATTGCCTTTGAGCGCGGCCGCGCGACCCATCGCGCTCTTGCCCGTGCAGAGCGGCGGCGTGGTCGTGGGCGCGGGGCGTGAAATCTTGTGGCTAGCGCAGGACTTGAGCGTGCGAGCAAGCGCCAAGACCGACGAAGACCTCGTTGAATCCATAGAGCGCGGTGGGAACATCCTGCTCGTGACGGGGGCCGGTGAAGTGCTGGAGTGGCGTCCACCCGATGCGCCCCGACGCATCGCCAGTTTTGGCGGCAAGGTCCGGACGGGAGCACTGCTGTCGCCCAAGAACCATGTGAGTGCAGTCGTAGATGACACCACCCTCATAGACGTGAATCTCAAGGCCGATACTCGTCACATTCGCACTCAGGGCACGACCACGCTCGAGGGCCCACCCACGCTCCTAAGAAACGGCGAGCTTCTGGTGATGGATAGCCAGGGCTTGATCCTGGGCTTCAGCCAAAAGGGCTTGGAGACGTGGCGCGTGGCTACCGAGCCCGGAGTGAGCCCAAGCAACAGCTCCTCCCTCGGCGGCCTGCGTGCACCGGCCATTGTCGGTGGCCAAGGCCGGGTTGCGATTGCGCGCCCGGGCTTGGACGTCGCGGTGGTCTCCGCGAATGGCAGCCTGCTTTCCGCGCGTGGCACCGCCTGCCCGGACCCGGAGAGCCTGGTGCCAGCGGGCCCAGCGCGTTTGGTGTTGGCCTGTGCCAGCGGCGAGCTATTCGGGATCGCTAACGGCAAAAAACGTCAGTGATACAGCGCGGTCAACATGATGGATAGGGAGCGCGCTCGCGCCTGTTCGTCGAGATCCGAATCTTCGTTCTCGGTCGCCTGCACGGTGCCCCGCAGCATGCCTCCCAGGGACCAGTCGCTGCCGATCCAGCCGGCGTAACCGACCCACAGCGCCGCACCGCCGCCGCCATGCCGGCGCTCCTCGTCGTTGTCCTTGTCGGTGTAGGTGAGCGTGGCCAGCCCCAGCATGCCTCCGATATGCAGACCTCCCTCGGGATCGGGAAACCCATCTACGAACAGGCCCAGCATCGTCGCGCTCAGATTCGTCTTGTCCGGACTGCTGCTTCCCGCAGACGTTTCGACACGAGGGTTCTCCGCGCTGTTCCCCATGATGGCACCACCGATGACGAGTCCCGGCCACGGCGTTCCCCCCAACCACAGATCGATTCCAACGCCACCGCCGCTCACCTCTGCCTCCGCACCGGCTGCGGTCGAGCTCTCGTAGGTTGCTCCCAGTGCGCCCCCACCAAGCGCCATGCGCAAATAGAATCCGTCATGCAGATGTCGCCCGGGCTCTTCTTTGGGAGGCTCGACCATGACGGGTCGTGCAGGGGGATAGTACGGCCCCGCCGGAGCTTGGTTCTGGGGATAGTAGGGACCGGGAGGCGGCTGCGCCGGCGGCCCCGGTGCTGGGCTAGGCGCGGGCGCCGCAGGCGAGGCGGGTGCCGGCGCGGATTCTTGGACGGCTCCGGTCATCACACCGTCGACCTCGACAGGTTCCTCCGCTGGGGCAGGCGGTGCCCCTTGCGCGGACGCGTTCGTCGCGAGCAAGAGGGCCCAAACGCCGACGCGCGAGGTCCAGCTCGTGGGTGCCCTGTGCATGGCTCGCTTCAGCATGCATGGACGGCGCCGCGCAATCAAGTGCACCGCCGCGCAGGCGGCCAACGCGGCGGCAGGCCGACTCGCGCTGGGGCGAGCATTTGGTATGCTGGTCTCATGGCAACCGCGGGCAGACCAAAAGTGTACAGCGTGGCGGTGGAAACAACACCGGTCTGCAACCAAACCTGCGACTACTGCTACAACGAATGGCGGGCAGACAATGGCGCGCAACTCAAGACCGCGGGCAAAGACAAACTGCTCGGACGCGTGGAGCGCCTATTGGATGCCTGGGACATCGACCACATTACGGTAACCGGTGGCGAACCGTTTGCGCGTTCAGACATCTTTTCCCTCTTCGAACTGATCAAATCACGCGACGTCGCGATCCAAATCATTTCCAATGGCGGATTGATCGACGATGCAATCGCCGAAAAGCTAGCACCGGTAGGCGTCCGCTACGTTCAAGTCACCCTCAACGGTCCAGACGAGGAGAGCCACGGGGCACACGTCGGCGCGGGGCACTTCGAAAAGACGCTCCGCGGCATCCGCGCGTTACAGCGCCACGGTGTTCCCGTGGTCGGGTGCATCGTGGTCACCAAGAAGAACCACGACCAGGTCGCCGCAATCCTTGAATTGTTTTTGTCGATGGGGGTAAAGCACATTGCACTGAGTCGATTCAGCCCGGCGGGATACGCCGCCCGTCATGCCGCGCAGCTGCTACCCACTCGGGGAGAACTCCTGACGGCGTTTCGCCAGGCCGCGCCCTTCGGCAGAGACCAGGGCATGACGTTGCATTGCACCATGCCAGTGCCGCCTTGCAGCCTAGAAGTCGAAGAGCTCGAGCCGATCCGGTTTGGCACCTGCCCCATCGGCACGGACATGCAGGAAATCGCCCTCGGCCCCGATGGGCGGCTGAAGAACTGCACCCTGCACAACACGGCGTTCGGAGGCGTCGAGGACATCTTGGATCCCGCGGTGGATCTCGGCTTGCTGCTTCAAGCCAAGGAACGCACAGAGTATCGGCGGGAGCTGCCCGAGTTTTGCGAGGGCTGCCTGCACGCCTCCTCGTGCGCTGGCGGGTGTGGGGCCGCCGCCGAGTGGGTCAGTGGGCACGCCCGAAAATTCCCGGATCCGTTTGTGTGGCAGCACGTGGACGACAGCCTGGCCGCACGTCTCGAAACGGACCGTAAAGACGGACGCACACATTTGGAAGTGATCCTGTGATGCGGAGGACTCCATGACCGACGACACATCGAAGCGAGCCATTCTCCGGCGGCGTGCGCGCTTCGTCGCCGCGGCTTTGGCGAGCGCGGGGCTCGGCGCGGCTGTGAGTTGTGGCGGCGAATCCACCAAGAATGCGCCCCAGTCCGCCGTGGATGCCGGAGCCGACGCTGACGGCAGCCCCCAACCTTGCCTCGGCGCGCTGCCCGACGACGCGGCAGCGGACGCGGACGCGGGACCGCAGCCCTGTTTGGAGCCTCTATTCGATGCGGCAGTGGACGCGGACGCGGAGCCGCAGCCTTGTCTTGCGCCACCGCCCTTGGACGCTGGCAGTGAAGGCGCGCCCCAGCCCTGCCTCTCGCCGCCGGCCCCGAACAGCCCGAAGTCCGGCGGGAGCTGACGTGCCCCCGGTCGACCGACCACGGGTGCTTCTGCTGTGGCCTGGCGGACTGTTTGCCGGCGGCGCCAACTTTGGTGTGCCGCAGTTGCTCATGATCGCACGTGCGATTCAGCAAGGCACCACCGCCCAAGTCGACGTGATCGATCTGGATATGGAGCGCGCCTTCGGGGCGGTGGACCTCAAAGCGATGCTCGCTCCCGGCTACGACCTGATCGGCATCTCTTGCTACTCGTCCTACGACTACCTGAAGGTGAGTGCCCTCGCCGAGCATATGCGCCGGCTCGCGCCGCGCGCCTGGATCGTCACGGGGGGATACCATCCCAGTGCGCGCCCAGGGGATTTCACGCGTCCGGGCAGCCCCTTCGACTTCGTCGTTGTGGGGGACGGCGAGAACCCCATGCGCCGCTTGGTGCAAGCGCTCGAACAAGGCAAGCGACCGCTCCAGCAAGTCCAGGCCCGGGATCCTGTCCCCCGCCTCGGGCAAGTCATGCCGTATCCGTGGGAGTTGCTTGAGCGCTACCGACCGGTCGCGCGCCGAGTGGCATCCCAAGCCGAAATCTATTTGTCGCGCGGTTGCCCCTTCGACTGCGCCTTTTGTATGGAACGCGCCAAGCGCGACGTATCCTGGCGGCCCCTAGATCCACAGGCAGCGATCGAAGAACTGCACCGCCTGGACAGCTTCTTGGATCTCACTCGCTGGACCTTGTTCATCGCAGACGCGCTATTCGGAATGAAAAAGCGCTGGCGCCGAGACTTCCTGGAGCAACTGGCACGCCGCCCCCTACGAGCGCGCAAGGTCTGGCTGCTGATCCGGGTCGACCTGATCGAGCGCGAAGACATCGAACTGATGGCGCGCGCCAACGTGAGTCCAGGCTTCGGCTTGGAATCCGGCGACCCAAGTCAACTGGCGCTCATCCGCAAAAGCGGGCGCCTCGATGACTATTTAGACCGCATGCTTGAAGTTTCCCACTGGGCTCGGGACAACAACGTGCCCTTCGGGGCGAACATCATCGTGGGGCACCCTGGCGAAACAGAGAGCTCCATGCGTACCAGCGCCAAGTACATGGAGCGCTTGTTCCTGGGCAGTGCGGGCGGCACGACCGGGTTCTTGAGTGTAGACCCATTCCGGCTCTACCCCGGCTCTCCGATCGACGAAGAGCGGGACGCTTGGCATGAAAAAACCGGCTTCGTGCCCCAGCATTACCCCTGGTGGGAGGACGGCGACCAAGACTTCCTCAGTGAATGGGTCGACCCCTCCGCTGAATTGGACTTCCGACGTGCCCACGCCCTGCGACACGAGCTATTTGCGCCCATCGTCCGGCAGATCCGCAAGCGATTCGTCTACGACGGAAGTGCCCGCGACTACTACCAGCGGGCCGTCGAAGAACAAGTCGATCTGGTGAAAAGCAGCCGGCGCCTGCGCACTCTGGGACTCTTTCACCTGTGGCGCGGACTGAGCGGACAAGTGCCCGCGGCAAACCGAACGCGCGAGTTGGAGCAAGACGAGGAACTGGCCCGCACCGCCAAGGAAGCGCGACAAGAAGTCATTGCTGAAAAAGCATTCGAATGCGACGACCCCACCGTCTTAGCGCTGCAAGAACCCCGGAGGGAACGCTTCGTGAACCCCGAAGACACCCCCGCCAGTGCAAAGGACCAAGCGCTTGCCCTGGAAGAGAGCGGGCTGTCCACCGTATCGGCTATGCACGCCTACGCAGCATCCTTCGGCGCCCTCGGTCTGTGCGCCGGTGACCACCTCGCGGACTTGGGTGCAGGCACGGGCTACGGCACCGCAGTCGCGAGCCGCGTCGTCGGCGCGGCAGGACGCGTGACTGCGCTGGAGTTCGACGAGAGCTTGGCAGCCCGCGCGCGGGCTCTGCTTTCCGGCAACGAGACGGTAACCGTCCTGCCCGGCGACGCCCACGACGTGTCTCTGTGGGAAGGCGCGAACAAGGTGTCCATTGGCTTTGCCATGGCCGAGCTGCCCGACGCTTTTCTAGCAGCGCTTCCCGTGGGCGGACGTTTGGTCGTTCCCCTGGGCCAAGAGCCGCAAGTGTTGACCCTATTCGAAAGAACAGCTTCGGAAATACGACGGCGCAGCCTCGGGCCGGTGCGCTACGTGCCGGACCGCCACGCACAGAGCGCCCACCCACCCATGGCCGACGTGGCACTCCCCGCAGACGACTAGTCTCCGAACGGGCCCTGCTCCCCTAGCGCAGTCGCTGCAAGATCTCGCGCGCCGGCGGCGCGAGGGCGTGCTCGGTCAATGGCGGCAAGCCGGTCATCGTGCTCAGCCAGCTCCGGTGTGCGGACGCGCGCTGGGCGCCGCGTGCACGCTCGGACAGCAGCACCAAGGCCACATGCTCCACTTCGCGCTCCCCGAGCACGGCGCGGGCGCGCTCGGCCACTTCTGCGACGCAAGCCTCGTGAGCGGCCTGCCACGCAACGTGCTCCGTAGTCGGCCCGCCGGGAACGCCGGGGATGCCGAGCCAAATCTCTCCCGCAAGGACGCGGCCCCGAACCCCCAGCGCCCGGGACACGCAGAGACGAAAACCGCCCAGGCACGGCGCCAGTCCGCGCATGGCGTCGAATGCATCCGATGTCTCCGCTTCGGAAAACGCCGCGTCGGGGAGCGACCGCCAGGCGTCGACTTCCAACATCGCCGCCGCGCGCAGGACTTCGGCAACCGGTCCGCACTCTGCCAATGCGGCCAGCACCCGTGGCTCGGCGACTTGTTGCGCGGTCAGCTGAGCCAAATCCACGGCTGCGCTCGCAAGAGCCTGCTCCGGTGTTTCAAAGAGACACGCCAAGAGATGCAACCGTGCGAGTTGTTCGTGGGACCGGATCGCTCGACCCAGGACGTCGACGTCTTGTCCCAACGCGCGCTCGGAAGCGGGGCCTGTCGCCCCGGCCACGAAGGCTGCGTACGCCGGGTCCCACAGCCCCGCGGGGAATCGCGACAAGGATTGCACGTGGGCCAGCACGTGCAGGACCAAGTCCGCCCAAGGGCGGCTAAGCTTCAGTCGCTGCGCCCTCAAATCCGACTCCTGGCGGGCTCGCGCGCGGGCCCCCGCCCTGCCAGGCCTTGGCAGCGGGCTTCGGTTGCATTATCCCCCCTAGCGCGGACGTGCCCCACGGCATATAATGCAGTGGTTCCGGACATTTTCCGCGGAGGCCCAAGAGTTACGATGATTTCAATTACCCCCCTCGCAGCCGAAAAGGTCAAAGAGATTTCCGAGTCCGAGGGACTGGGCGGCCAAGGGCTGCGCCTGCGTGTCATCGGCGGCGGATGCGCTGGTTTTCAGTACGATTTGTACTTCGAGGACAAACCCACGGACATGGACGAGCAGTTCGAGTCCCAGGGCGTGCAGCTATTCATCGACCCCCTGAGCTATCAATATCTGGACGGGACCGAGATTGACTACGTGGAAGGCGTCCACGGGGCCGGGTTCAAGTTCGGCAACCCCAACGTCAGTGGCACCTGCGGTTGCGGCTCCTCCTTTTCCGCGTAATCCGAGGCTAGAAAAGGGCGGCCGCTTCAAAGCGGCTGCCTCCGGAACCGCAAAAGCCTAGAGGCCGACTGCCTCCAGTATGTTCAGTCGTCCAGCGCACTTCGCCAATGCGCTGACAGATGCGACTGACACTCCAGACTTCCTGACACCCCATCCAGAACTCCGCCTCGGGGCTGGACCGGGCCCAGATTCGTGCGTAAATGACGTTACGTCACTTTCCGGAATAATCTACCCGACTCGTCGGCTGATACTACGGCAGTGCAAAAGCTGGACAGGGGGACACTGAAGTTAGACAAACGACAACAAATCGACACTTGACTAACTGGTGTCTAGGACAGATACTGATCATCAAGGAAGGCACGACTCAATGGCGAACGAATACGACGCAGCTCTGTCCCGGTACATCTCCACGGTTCACAAATACCCGAAGCTCGATCGCGAGACGGAACTCACCCTGACCCGCCGCTGGGTGAAGAACCAAGATCCGGCCGCGGCCGAAGAATTGGTTCGCGCGCACCTTCGCTACGTCGTTGCCATCGCCCTGAAGTACCGCCGCTACGGCGTGCCCATCTCCGAATTGGTCGCGGAAGGCAACTTCGGCCTGGTGCATGCGCTGAAGAAATTCGAACCGGAGCGCGGGAACCGCTTCGTGACCTATGCAGCCTATTGGATCCGAGCGTACGTGCTCAACTACGTGATCCGTTCTTGGAGCCTGGTTGGCGTGGGCTCAGGCGCCTTGCGCTCCAAGCTGTTCTTCAAACTACGCCGCGAGCGTGTGCGAGTGATGAATCTGCTCGGAGACAAGGACAAGGCCGACGAAGCACTGGCCATTCAGTTCAAAGTACCGAAAGAACAACTGGTCAAGATGATCCGGCGCCTGGAATCCCGGGACGTGTCCCTCGATTCACAAGTCTTCGACGATTCCGCAACGACCCTCGTTGACACCCTTGTTAGCCCGGACCCCAGTCAAGAGCATGGTGTGCTGAAGGACCAGCGCCAGACGATGGTGAAACGCACGGTGCGCACCGCCCTCGAAGTGCTCGACCCGCGAGAGAAGTTCATCGTCGAGCGGCGGCTGCTGGCCGACCACGAGGACGAGCTGTCCTTGGCGGAACTCGGGCGACGGCTCGGTGTATCTCGGGAGCGCGCGCGTCAACTGGAAGAGCGCGCCAAGCGCAAACTGCGCTCGAAGATCAGCGAGATCTCCCGGGTGGAAGGTGTCAACCTGATGGAGCTCGACAGCGCGGCTTGATCGGCGCCCTGGCGCGGCGGCGCAATCCGACTTACCTTCCGCCGCGTCGAAGTTCCGGGACGATCGCTGCTCCTTCGCGGGCAGAGGAAAGTCCGGGCTCCGTAGGGCAAGACGCCGGATAACACCCGGTGGTGGTGACATCGAGGAAAGTGCCACAGAAAGTAGACTGCCCCGGCCCTGCCGGGGTGATGGTGAAAGGGTGAGGTAAGAGCTCACCGCGCCTTCGGTAACGAATGCGGCAAGGCAAACCCCGTCTGGAGCAAGACCACGTAGAGGGACGTTTGAGGGCTGCCCGCCCGAGTCCCAGGGTAGGTTGCTAGAGGTGGTCGGTAACGGCCATCGTAGAGGAATGATCGTCAGCCCGGGCTTGGAGATGAGCCCAGGCTACAGAACCCGGCTTATGCGGGACTTCGACCACGCCGCGCACCTTCGGGTGCGTGGCGTGCGCTTTATCAGCCTCCCAGATTCGATCTGGGGCGACGGCGCCGCGATCGCTCATTGAGCAGCAAAGACGAAAGGCACGTTGACCGTCGTTGTGCCGTTGGATGCCGGAAACTGCCAACCCCGGACGCGACTCTGGATGCAGCCCGCGAGCCCACGGTAGCCCTTGGGATCACCGCTGGTGCTCACGCCGCTTACGGAACCGCTGGGAGACACCGTGATCGTCACGTTCACGCGCGCTGAGCTCGGGGCGTCTTTACTGCGTCCGTCCAGGGCCGGCTGCCAACAACTGCGTTTCACACTGGAGGTGTAGCGGCTCACCGTCTTTTGGATTGCCGTGGAATCCAGGGCGGAGTTTGCGTTGCCGCCAGGTCCGGTGCCGGGCCCCCCTGCGGGCCCGGGGCCGGTCACGCCGCCCAGCCCCTTCAGATTCAGTCCCTTTTCCGGCGTCTTGTCCGTGGCCGGGCCAGCTTTTGCGATCGGCCCGCCGCCGGTTCGGGGGCTCTGCCCGGTGCTGCCAGCGTCCGCGCCTTCTTCGGTTGGGTTTTCGGGGGTTCCGGTCGGAGCGCTGCCAGCCACGGGCACCTCGCCCGTCTTCGTCACTTCCACATACTTGATGACGGTCTCTCCGGGCCCTCGGTCGAACATCACGAATCCGACGCCCAAGCCGAAAACGAGTGCCACCACCACGGCAACCCACGCCAATAGTGGGGTGCCCGAGCGCTTTGGGATGACACTTTCGTCGATGTCGACGTAGGGCGGACTGATCACCCCCGGGCCTGACGGCGCAGCGCCCGCAGCACCGAACCCCGCCGCCGGCGCACCGAAGGGATCGCTCAGATCCCCAGCTCCAGGCAGCGGCGTTCCCGCGGCCCCGCCCGGCACCTTGAAGGGATCATACACCTCGGGCTGGGACGCCAGAGGCTGCGCGGGCGGTGGCGGCTGCGACGACGTCCATGGCGGACTGAGCGGCGTCAGGGACGCGCGCGCACTCGAGACGCCTTCTTCTACGATGGCGACGAGTTCCGGGAAGGTGCGCAGCGGCATCCATTCTTCGAAGCCGTCACGCCACACCAGCGAATCGAGAGAGATATTGCCCGCCGATGCTTTGCTGCGCAGCTCGCTGAGGCGGATCGGCCCCACGGGCACGCCGTTGATGCCGACATACCATTCGTCTGCGGGCGTGGAGAGGGTCGAAAGCGGAGCCGCTTCCGACGCACCCAAGGACTGAGAGAACGCGCTCGCCAAGCCGCCCACGGGGGCGACGACGGTGTGCTCGTCTTCGTCGTAGAGCGGCGCCTCGTCGGGTTGAGAGGAGTACGCCAGCGCAGCAGCAGCGCCGTTCCCGTTGCTCTTGCGCAGCGCCTCCGCGGCGGGCGGAGCCACGACCGTGGGCTGGCTGAGTTGGGCCCCCCGTGGCGGTGGTAGCCCCACGCTTCGTGATGGCGCCGTTGGACGTGGCGCGGCGGCAGCCGGCACGGGTGATGTGCCGCCGGCGCTTGGACGGCGCGGCGGTGGGCGCCGGGGAGGCGGCGCCTGCCCCGCGGCCCGCGGCGGTGCCGGCGCCCCGGGCTCTCGCCAGGATCCCCGCGAAGAGGGCGGGGGCGGCATCGACGAAAGGCCGTCGAGTTTCCGAGAAACGCTGCCCTCGGTGACGGCTTTAGAAATGCTGATCATGTGCCCGCACTTGCGGCACTTCATCCGCACCGATCTCCCGGCGACCTTTTCGTCGGCGATCTGGTACTTCGCCTTGCAACTTGGGCAGAGAAACTTCATTCAGCGCGAGGGGCAGACCGAGGTCCGGCAACAGGATAGCGCGCTAGGTGGCCCAGCGCGAAAGCGTAAGTTTCAAGGGGCGAAAGTTAGGGCGAACCGGGCGACTTTTCGGCAATAACGGGGCAATTCTTGGCTGCCGCTGGGGGCAAAGAGGGCCGAGGCTCCGAAAAAGCGCCCGGCCAAGGGCTCATAGCAAGTTCAACAAGTGCTGCTTGATGGAGGCTCGAGTCGAGTCATCCGGCGCGATGGCCAAGGCGCGCTCCCAGGTTTCCGTGGCCTTATTTCGGAATCCTGCTTTTTGATACAGGATCGCCAAGTTCTTCACCGCCGCGAAATGGCGGGCGTTGATTTCGACGGCCGTCTCCAGCTCGTTGATGGCTTCGTAGACCTTGCCTTGCTTGCCGTAGAGCAAACCAAGGTGAAAGTGCAATCGATAGGCGAGCGGGTCGATCTTCAGACCACGCAGCAAATACTCGACGGCTTCGTCGATGTTGCCGGCCTTGTAAGCGCGCACCCCGGCTTCGAGAACTCGTTCGACTTCCTCGGACGCGTCCATCGGGGTGCTGCTGACCGGAGGCGTGTCGGCGGCGACGCAGGCTTCAACGGCAGCCATCACATCAGCAATCCGGAACGGCTTCTCGATGAAGTGGTCGACGCCGCAGCTCTGTTTCAGGTCTTCGGCGTAGCGCCAACCGCGATACACAGCGCTAACCATGATGATCGGGATCCGGCCGTAGCGCGCGCTGCCTTTGATGCGCCGTGCGATTTCGAAACCGTGCACTTCGGGTAGCATCGCGTCCAAGATGATCAAGTCGGGCCTGTGTTCCTTCACGAGGCGCAGCGCCAACAGCCCGCGGTCCGCCTCGAGCACCCGAAAACCACGGGTAGAAAGCAGGCGTTTCAGCATCTTGCGGATGTCGGCCTCGTCGTCGACGACAAGCACTGTGCGCACCCCCGGCCCTGCGTCCGTGCCCAGCATGTGTTCCGGAAGCTCCGCAACCACGGAAAGATCCCGGGACACGTCACCGAAATCGTCATCCTCGATCTCGTCGCTGCGTGACATGCGCCCCACCGCATCGTCCACCACCACCCCAGGCGCAGAAAGTGGCGCGCTCGGATCGTGCTCCGGCGGACCTGGGGGGACGGACGGGACTGCCGGATCCATCGGAACCAGCAAACGGCCTTCGCGGTTGATCCCGATTCGGGCCAGCACGTCGTCGGGACAGGCGGGCCCAACGCAGTAAGGCCCTCCCCCCGGCTTCCTCGGGGACGGCCCGGGGGGGTGCCGGGGCCCCGCAGCGGGGGCCGCCGGGCCGGGCGCCCGCCGCGCGGGGGTCCCG
>CALMUT010000093.1 GCA_937872925.1 uncultured Myxococcales bacterium
TTCCGGCTGCGCCGCCCGTCGCTCCGCCGCCACTTCCG
Source organism: uncultured Myxococcales bacterium (assembly GCA_937872925.1). Classification (GTDB taxonomy): domain Bacteria; phylum Myxococcota_A; class Polyangia; order Polyangiales; family Polyangiaceae; genus JACKEA01. Next base: position 39 of record CALMUT010000093.1, read on the forward strand.
GCTGCGCCGCCCGTCGCCCCGCCGTCCGTGCCCGCGCCCCCCGCTGAACCACCGGCCCCTGAGGCGCCGCTCGCGCCCGAGCTTCCTCCAGCGCCGGCGCCCGAAGTGCCGCCGCCTCCGGAAACGCCTCCCGTCGAGATCCCTCCCCCGCTGCCGCCGCTCCCAGAAGCGCCGTCCGCGCCGGCGTCCTGACCGCCCGTCGAAACCGAACCGGCTTCGTCCCCGCCTCCGCAGCCCGCGGTCAGGGCGAACGCCGCGCCGATAGTGAGTACAACTAGTGATGAACGCGACAACATAACCGATGCCCCCATGACCACGCGGCCAAGTAGAGAAAACAAACCTCTGAGTGTAACCAGGTTACTCGTAAAAGAAGACTCCCTTCAAGTCTTCAGTCGCAGAAATCGCGGAGCCCGCCTTGATGCTGACCGCGCGGAATTGATAGAAGCTGCCAGATTTCAAGGTCGTGACGTCACCATCGAAGCTGACGTCCACGGGCTTGGAGCCCTTAGGTCCCGCAATGTTTTCCTTTTTCCAGATCTCGTTGCCCAGCACGTCAAATAGCCAGACCGTGTAGGTTTCCTCGCTCGAATCGTCTTCGAAGCTGAACAGCGGCACCGACGACACACTTTGGCCGTCTTTGGGCGCGAACACCTCGAGGGCCGCGGTCACTTTGAAGTTCTGCGCCAGCGAAACGTCCGGGCCCGTCACGGTCACTTCGACGATCGCGGTGCCGCCGATATTGACGTCGGGATCGCGAACCAGACCGTCGTTTTCGAAAGCGGCCAAGGCGACGTAGGTTCCGTCGGGAACGTTCGGGATGTTGAACGAACCATTCACACCGGCGGCGCGCAGTCCGGGCGGGGCCTCGCCACGTGCGGCGTTCACCACAAAGGTGTCTTTTACCGCCAGAATCACCGAAGTGACGGAGCCGCCGGGCGCGTTTACGATGTTCACGTTGCCGCTGACGGTCGCAGTCGCGTCGCCCAGCACATCCAAGTCGACTCCCGATGTGTTCTCTGTCGCCTTCACCTCGGCGTTCCGACTCTGCAGGTTCACGCCGGACAGATAGCCGCGCACTTCGTGGTTTCCGGCGGGCAGATTGAAGATCGTGTACTCACCGTTCGTGTCAGCCGTGCCCGTGGCGCCAGCGGCAACGACGAGGGTGCCCGCTGGGTGATCCGCCAGCACCTTGCCCGAGATCGACCCCAAGCCCGCGGCGTTTTCCAGGGGTACAAGCCCGATGTCGGTTGCCGCGTTCGCCACAGTCAGCGGATCCCCAGCCGCAGTGGAAACGTCCACGGGCAAAGCGATGCGAGGAGCCTTGGGAAAGGTCAGAAACCCAGCGGCATCGGCGCGAAGGGTATAATCTGTCTTCTGCGCTTTCCCTGTCGCGTCGCGTTTCGCGGGAACGCGCAGGCTATACTTCCCGTCCTTGTCAGTGACTGCGACGCCAGAGATGGCGACGTCGTTTGCGTCACGCGCCACGACTCGAGCGCCTTCGACTGCTGAATCATCGCTAACGTCGTAGACACGACCTTGAATGCTCACCGGCGCGAAACATGCCGGCGTGCCGTCAACGCCGGTTTCGCAGACTTGTCCAGTTTCGCAGCCGGTCTGCGCCTGAAAGTTGCAAGCGTCGGCCTTGGGCTGCTCGTCATCGTCGCTGCCGCAGGAAACCAGGGCGAACGATAGAACGAAACAGCATAGGTATCTCAACGCGCTTTTCATGGTGAAGCCTCTTTTCAACGTGGTACCTGGCGGCAGCAGCCGGTGACGCAGTAAGCGCCGGGCGGACAGGCAGACTGTCCAGTCAAGCCACACGCCTGGACGCCGGCCGGACACTGGTCCGGGTAGCCAGCGTCAGGCCCCGCATCCGGAGTCGGCGTGCAGCTGGCCGGCAGGGTTTCTTTGCCGATGCAGAGCTCGCACTCGGCGCAGTCGTTCAGGCAAGACGGGACCGGCGTGCACGGCTTGCACCTCTCTGGGTCACCGAGGCTCGCGCGATCACAGCTGCCCACGTTGGATACGGTCGAGCCGAGCCAAACGTATTTGCCCCCACCTGCGGGAAGTTCACAACAGCCGAAACAATCGCAACCGTTCGGCGTCAGCGGCCCACAGTAGCTCTCGCATTGAGCCGACTGCCCCGCCACCAGCTCCGAGCAAGAAGCGGCCGTTCCCGGTGTCTTGGCGTTCGCATCGTACCCACACTTCAGGTCGCCGCTCGGAGGAAAGGCCGGCGCAGTCGCCAAGGCATCACACTGGTGATTCCAGTAGCACTCGTCGTTACCAGGGCCCGTGTCTTGATCGAAGTAGCAATCTTGACGACAGGGCGCGTTGTTCTGTCCGGGGATGCCGCCGTAGTACGACTCTTCGGTGTTGTCGCAGGGGCCGAGGCAATCCGGGTCGAGGGCGTCAACCAGGCCGTCATTGTCGTTATCGAGCAAGTCGCCGCACTGGTACACTTTGCCCTGGCACTCACCGATAGCGGCTCCACCACCGATAGCGGCTCCGCCGCCGCCGCTGGTGCCACTGTCTGTGCCGCCGCCTGAACCCGTGCCGCCAGCGCCGCCGGCGGGCAGATCGGCGCCGACTTCCACGGCGGCGCCCCAGCTAGTGCACAGGGCGAGCGCTGCAATCAAGCCCGGTAGCGCGAGGCGACGAAGAGACAAATCCATGATCACCCGTGAGTGGGACGCCCCGAGCCGAATTATCAGGGGGATTTTCCGCGCAGCTCGTCCAGCTTGGGTTTATGCGGAGAGTTTGGGTACTTTCGGTCAAAGCTTTGGGCCCGCTCCTGAGCTGCCTCGCCTTTGCCTTGGCGCTTGAGGGCTTCGATAGTGATGACTTCGCGCTCCTGGACCAAAACGCCGTTTGGAAACAGCTGCGCGTGCCGACGCGCGAGCGAAAGCGCGCGACTTGGGTTCGATGCGAGCGCGCCGCGGGCAGCATCAAGCAGCTGAGATTCGGTCTGCGCGGGCTGCGGCGCCGCGCCCTTTGTTGTTGGCTCCGGCGCTGGCTCGCGGGTTGCCGGCGCGACTTGTTCCGCGGAAGCGGTTGGCGCAGGCTGCGTCGGTGTCGACTCTTGGATCTGCGGCGCCGGCTGCGGTTGCGACACGATGGGCACCGCGGGAGCGAGGCGCGGGCGTTGCGTTTTGATAATGCCGTAGATAGACGCAGCGACCACCGCGCAGGCAACCACTAATACGCCCACCACTTTGCCCCCACCGACGCCGCCCGCAGCCGCGCCGGCAGCGGCGCCACCCGCAGCCGCAGACGTGGCGCCAGCGCCCGGCGCCACCGGCGGAAGCTCCGCCAGAGCGGACGCCACTGGGGACAATTGCGACTCAGCAGGAACGTCGGCCCGCGCGGCGCGCAGGAGCTCTCCCAAGGCGCCGGTGCCTTCGCTGAGGCGAGGCGGGTCTTTTATTCGGCCTCCTCCCCGAGCGCTTCGGCAAGTTGGCGACGGGCCGCGTGCAGGCGCGAGTACGCGGTTTGGAGCGGCACGCCGATGACCTCCGCGACCTGTTTCATGGGCAGCTCCTCAATTTCGTAGAGCACGACCACCTCGCGCTTGTCGGCATCGAGCGCGTCCAGCAAAGCCAGTAGACGCGCCCGCAGCTGCCTGCGTTCCACGACGGCACTCTGCGGCGGCTCGGTAGCGATTTCGGGAACTTCTTCGACCGCGACCTCGCGTCGCACGTAGGCGCGGCGGCGGTAGTCCGAGGCGGTGCGGAGGCAGATCCCATAGAGCCAGGTCTGAAGCGAGGAACGCCCCTCAAAGGCGTCCAACTTGCGGTGCGCGACGATGAACACATCCTGCGTGACGTCCGCGAGGTCCGCCTCCCGGACCCCGAGATGCCGCAAGGCTCGCCATACGTATGCGCCGTGTTCACGAAATACTTCCGAAATATCCAGGGGGTTGTGCCCTTGGTCCGAGCGGAGCGTCCGCTCCGTCGCGGGACGCTTCTGGGAAGTGAGTGGGAGGCCAGTGGTCACGTTATTACCGCTAGAGGCTGAACCCGACGCCGACCTGGAAAAAACCGACGATAGGGGCCGATCGATGCAGCTCCCCGCGTGTACCATCGGAACGCACGTAGACGAAGCGATCCCGGATCCACTGCGCTTCCGCCGACGCCGACCCAAAAAGCCCCACCGGACCGGACACGGGCAAAAATAGCTGACCACCGAGGCCGGTGCCAGCGGCGGAGCGGGTTTGCTGCCCGCTCACGTCGAAGCCGAATGCGCTAGCGGAGAGTCGACTGAAGCGCTGCACGACGCACGGGCGAAGCCAAAGGGCATCCAAGGCCAGTCGCGGCCCGCACAGCTCAGCGCTCAAGCCATCCGCACGCATCTCAACCCCTGCCGGGCGATCTTCCAACTGGCTGCGTTGCTCGAACCAGTACGTGGCCGTGATGCCCAACGCGAAATATTCTGACGGCTCCAACCAAATTCCGATTTGGCCGCCGAATCCGGTGTCTGGCAAAAGCCCCAGGGTAGAACTGGCCGACAGCGACCAGAGCACTGAAAGCCCAGGCCTCGAAGGACGCGGTGCCGGAATTCGAAGCGCCTTTGGCGGCGCTGGCTGCGGCTCTGGATGCGCCTCGGGCGTTTGCGCTGGCAACTCGTCCCTGGAGACGTCGACCAGCAAGGCCACTACCAGCGCCACTGGATCGTGCAATCCAGCGCAAGTGGGTGACTCTGTGCTGATCTCTCGCGCGCCGATCTGCCGGCCGCCCACCCGAGTAAGCGTCACGAGGGCCTCCCAGCGTTCGCGTTTCTCGTAGCGCACGCTCACGGCGATATCGGCGCCACGCTCCACAAACGGATCGCGCCCCAGACGTGTAGCGACGGCAGCCACGAGCTGCGCGCGGTCCGCGCATTGCGAGGACGGGGGGGGAGCGACCGTGAGGCTGGAGCGCGCCGGTGCTGCCTGTGCAGGGCAGGCAATCGATATTGCCGCCGTTAGCGTGAGGCCCAAGCGGCGCATCGCCCGAACTTTGGACCGAGTGGCATGACGAGTAAAGCCGGACCGTGCCCTTGACTCGCGCTCTGCGATGAACGAGTCAGCGTGCATGACGCTTCTGCAAGGCAAACGCATCATCGTTACTGGCGCGGCCCATGGCATCGGTCGCGCCACGGCGCTGGCTTTCGCCAAGGAGGGCGCACAGGTCGTGGTCAACGACGCCGGGGGCCCGCGTGACGGAACGAGTGCGGACACCAGTGCCGCGAGCAGCGTTGTGGACGAAATCCGCGCCGCAGGAGGTCAGGCCGTCGCAAGCGCCGAGTCCGTCGCCACCGCCGCAGGCGCCGAAGCCATCATACAAGCTGCGATCGACAGCTTCGGCGGCCTGGACGTCCTGGTGAACAACGCCGGGATCTTGCGCGACAAGACCTTGTTGAAGATGACGGATGCCATGTGGCAAACAGTGCTGGACGTGCATCTCAGTGGCACGTTCTATTGCCTCCGTGCGGCAGCGCAGCATATGCGTACTGCGGGCGGCGGACGCATCGTGAACACCACGAGCGTATCAGGGCTGCTCGGCAACTTCGGGCAAGCGAACTATGCCGCGGCCAAAGCCGGGATCTACGGTTTGACGCGCACGGCGTCCATCGAGTTACAACGTTTCGGGATCTTCGTGAATGCCGTAGCGCCCATTGCCAAGACGCGCCTCACGGACGATCTCCCGATGTTCGAGAAGCTCGATAGCCTCACGCCGGAGCACGTCGCCCGCGTGCATACCTTCCTGGCGAGCGATCTGGCCGGTGACCGCACCGGACTCGTGGTCGGGGTCGCCGGTGGCAAGTTGAGCGTGTTCCGCTTGGTGGAATCCGCGGGCGTCCTCAAGGATGACGACGGCGGCCTGTGGACGCCCCAAGAGATCGCCGACCGCTTCGACGCCATCGACAAGGCCTGAAGGACGCGAAAGCACTGGGGTTTCCAGGACAGGCGGGCGCAATTCTGCCGCTACATTGCTGGGGCCAGAAGCGAATGTTAGCTTTTCGACTCACTGCTGCGCCGCAAGAATGCCGCTGAATGATGGTTCGCGAGTCGAAAATCCCGATTGTGCTCTGGGTGGCGGCTGCGTTGCACATGCACTTCGCGGCCGGCGTCAGTGCGACCTTTCTCACCCGGGTGCTGGGGCTTTCGAGTTTCGCACAGACCGTCGCGCGCCATGTAGAGGGCTCTGGCGGCGATGTCGAGGTGGCACTTCTGGACGACGAATCGCTCTCTGAGGCCGAGCGGGTCAAGAAGGAAGAGCCGCCCAAGCCCGACGAAGAGCCGCCGCCAGAGATTGAGAAGCCGAAACCTTTGGCCGCAAAACCCGAAGTGAAACCGCCGGCGCCGGAACCCAAGAAGACCGCGATCAAGATTGAAAAGGCAGAGGAGTCCAAAGACGCCCCGCAGAAGCTCACCCTCGATCCCAAGAACCGCATCGCGGTGCGCCAGCACGTCAAAGACAAGAACCAAGAAAACCCAGATGCGGAGCTGATCGCGGACGAAGCCAATCGGGTGAAAGAGCAAACCCAAGCGCGCATCACCAGCACAGATCAGAACGATCCCAATCCGACCCCGGGAGGCCAACACGCCGGACCGTCGCCGGCGCCGGGCAATGCGGAAGATACCAAAGTCGCCCAGTCCGAAGACCGAGAGGGCAACCCAGATCAGGCCCCCGATCCGATCCCCCCGAATCCGGCCACCGAAACGAAACCGGCCCAGTCAGAAAACAAGCCCGAGCCCCCAGCCCCGGCCCCGGCGGCAGCTGCAGCAGCGAAGCCGGCGCAAAGCGCCATCAAAGGGCAACAAGCCAAGCCGGCAAGCGAAGCGACGCCCGAGGCCATGACGTCTGCAAACGGGAGCGACGCCGTGCAGCGGGCGAAGCAGGCCCAGGCCGAGCAGAAACGAAAGAAGGCGCGCAAGAAGCGTTTGCCCCCGGCCAAGCCCGATCCGAACGCACCCAGCCTGGGACTCGGTTCCTCGGCGCTATCCCATAACGGCGTGAACCTTGGGCTGACACCGAAGCAGGCCTTCCAGGCGATCGGCCGCGACCGCATGGCTCTTGAGAAGCGCTTGGACTCCGAGCGCCGCAAGAGCGCCCACCGCGGGTCTTGGAAGTCTCTCGGAATCGAGAAGTGGCGCTCCGCCATCGAAAACTACGTGCCCAGCGTTCGACCTGGCAATCAGACTGCCTTGAACACCGCCCGCGTGCCCTTCGCAAGCTACCTCAATACGATCCACAACCGTTTGCATCCCATCTTCGCCGACTCCTTCCTCGGCTCGCTGGACAGCCTGGCGGGAACGCATCCCATGAATCGGCCGGATATCAAGACCCACTTGGAAATCGTCTTGAGCCAACAAGACGGTCGCGTGGTTCGCATGGGCGTGACGCGGACCAGCGGCGTGACGGCATTCGACATCGCGTCGCTGGAGAGTGTGCAGCGCGCTTCCCCCTACGGTGCTCCTCCGAAAGAGATCATCTCTCCGGACGGCAACGTATACTTCCACTGGGAGTTCCACCGTAATCCCTACTACGCATGCTCCACGTACTTCGCGCGGCCGTATATATTGAAGTCCCAGCCCAAGTCGGCGCCACCCCAGGTCGCCCCTCCAGACTCCCCGGAAAACAAGGAAACTGGTGACGAGCAGCGACACGGCCGACTGGCTCCTCGAGTCCCCATCCTGGAAAAGCGTGCCTCACTGAGGTAAACGCCTGGATTCTTGGACTCGGTAGACAGCCGCAAGCATCGCCTTGCACTCGATGGAAGCGAGCACCCCGGCGCCCGTGACCGCAGTGCAGATCCGCGCGAAACGATCGCGACTGCGCTCGCCATCGTCTTTTGGATCGCGACCTGCACGGCTCAGGTGGTCGCCCCTGCGCTGCTCGGATGGAAGTCGGGTATCGGCCTTTGGATCGCGCGCGTCGAGCACGCAGCGGCGTTGCTGAGTCAGCTGGCACTCGTGGGCGGCTCCACGTTCGCATTCTGGATGCTGCTTTTGGTCTTGCGCGAGAGTCGCATCGGCATTGGCTTTCGGATCGGGGCGGCCCCGCTTGCGGCGGCGATCATCACGAGCGCCATCGCCGCATCCACGCAGCACCTCGCCGCACTCTTGAGTCTCGGGCTCTCGCTCATGGTGGGCTTCCTCGCGCTTGCGGCGGCGTGGTCAACGGCTCGGTCAACTCAGTCCCGAGGCCTCGGGTTAGCACTTGGACTCGTCGGGCTTGGCGCTGGCTTCGCAACGATGTCACGACTACTGGCGCTGCGGGCGAGTGCCGAGGCTCTGACGAGTATGTTCCTCGTTTCCCGCACGCTGGCCACGGCGACACACATGCTCGGCCTCGCGGCCTTCGTGATCGGCGCGCTGTGGGCCTGCCACGGAAGGAGAACCCGAGGCCTCTTCGTCATCGGAATACCCATCCTCCTGGGACTGTTTGCAGCCACCGCCACGCACCTGAGCGCCACCTCCGGCGGTGACTCCTGGCTGGTGCTGCTCGGCCGCTTTGGATTCGAGCTGGGCCGTAATCCGTTTCCGCTATTGCCGACCTTTCTCCGGCAAACAGGCGACGCGATGCTCCTTTTGGGCAGTGGCGCGGTGCTCCTTGGTGGAGGGCGAAGCGCGCTGGGCCGGTCCGCGCTCTGCCTGGCGCTGCTTCCACGAGGCGGAACGGACATCCCGCTTTTGGCGCTGGCTCTAGCGCTGGCGTCTCTGCTGGCCCCGCTGTGTGGGGCAAAAAGTGGGACCGAAAGAGCGCCTACGCAGCCCGAAGAACGCTGACGGGGATTTCTGCTATCATGCACGCGTTCCAATGCAACTCCGCTGCCTGCTCGTAGACGACGACAAGATCGTATTGCGGGCTGCACAACGCTATTTGACGCACCGAGGGTTTGGCGTCGACGTGGCGACATCGAGTGCTGCGGCCCGCGAACATGCGGGCCGTTACGACTGCATAGTCCTCGACATCGACTTGGGCGAGGACAGCGGCATCGAGCTCGCGCGTGAGTTCATCGATCAAAAGACGAACTGCATTGTGTTCTTCAGCGCCTCCACCGACGTCAACGTGCGAGTCGCTGCGTCCGAATTCGGCACCTTCATCGGCAAAGAGGCCGGACTATTTGTGCTAGCCCAAGGGATCGAAGCCGCCCTAGAAGAAACCCGGCAAGAAGCGATCGCGGTAGGCGACGACGGTCCCCGAGCGTCACGGGCGGATCCTCGGCTCGGGAGCGGGTTTCGTAAACGACAGTAGATGCGTCGTCTGGAATGGTGCACGGTTTCGATATAAGACGCCGCGCTGGCGCTGCCTGCCTCAGCGTCCCGTCCAATAGGCCAGCGCCGGGATCCCGAGGCACACCAAGGCGAACACCAGCCACACCCACCAAGGCCCCGTCGAGCCGGATACATACCGGGCCAAGATGCTGTCCCGAGCCCAGCTATAGGGCGGCGACGACCAGCCCGCCGTAGATCAAGACGAGGTAGGGCAGCGACGCGAAAAAGAGAGTGCGAGCCCAGCGTACATCGCCACGTGCGGTCAAACCGACCAGCGACAGCAGAATGAACGGCACGCCGACCAGCGCAGCCAGAACCGCGTAGGCAGTCGAACCAAGACCGAAGTACAGCGGCAGGAAACTGACCGCGACCATCAACAGCGAGTAGACCACGATCGCGCGACGCGTGCGCACCGCGCCCAGTTCAGCGGCGTACACTCGAAGTCCCGCGCGCCGGTACTCTTCTTGTCGAAACAACGTGATGGCGAGAAAATGCGGCAACTGCCAAACAAAGAGCACAAGAAACAAGGAAAGCGCTGGGCCGTCCAAGCGGCCCGTCACGCTGGTCCAACCGAGCAGCGGCGGAATGGCTCCAGGGATCGCGCCGACGTGCAGTGCCATTGGCGTGACACGCTTGAGCGGCGTGTACACGAGCACGTAGGAAACCAATGCGACTGCGGCAAGCAGCCCGGTGATGGGCGCCACAAAAAAACTCAAGAACGACAGCCCAAGAATCGCGAGCACCACGCCAAAAATCGTTGCCTCTTCTGGGGTGAGGCGACCCTGAGGAAGCGGGCGCATCCGCGTGCGCTCCATGAGCGCGTCGACATCGCGCTCGAACACCATATTCAACGCGTTGGCGGCACCCACCACGGCGGCCGTCCCAACCAGGGAGAGCAAGAACTGCCCTAGAGGCAGACGCTGCGGAGCCACGAGCGCTCCAGCCGCACTTGTGACCAGCACCAGACGAGTGACGCCCGGTTTGGTCAGTTGCAGCAATGCCTTGGCGACACTCTGAGTGTCCCGAGGAATGCTCGCGGTATCCACACTTATGGTCATGCCGGCGCTTCCAGCGGAGCTGCCATGGCGCTCCGAAACGGCTGTGGTCGCCTATAGTTCAATCTTGGGGGATACGCTAGGCGCGAGAACAGACGACCCGCGTGATTTGCGAAATTCCTGGGTCGGATCCGCGATGCGACGACCGGAGCAATCGTTCAGCGCTGTGCGTCAGCGACAGCGCTGCTCAGCGCCCCGAGGGCCTCTTGGATGACGTCCTCGCCGCAGGCGTAGGTATAGCGGATGTGACCCGGGCCGCCGAAAGGGGTCCCGGCCACCGCCGCGATACCACAGACATCCAGCTGCCACAGGGCGACGTCGTCGTCCGTCTGCAGGACCTTGTCGCCCCAGCGGATCCCGTACAGTCCGGTAACGTCTGGGAAGGCGTAGAACGCCCCCCGGGGCATGCCGCAGCGGACGCCGGGGATGGCGTTCAGGCCGTCCACCATGATCCGCCGGCGCTTGGCGAAGACGTCTCGCATGCGATGTATTTCGTCGCGCGGGCCTGTGAGCGCCGCGGTCGCCGCGATTTGTGCCGCAGCCGTGGGATTTGTCGTGGACTGCCCCTGCACTTTGCTGAGCGCCTTCGTGATCTGCGGCGGGGCGATGGCCCAGCCGATCCGCCAACCCGTCATGGCGTAGGTCTTGCTCACGCCGTCGATGACAATGAGCCGCTCGCGAAGCTCCGGTGCAATCTTGGCCAGGGAGACGTGGGTAAAACCGTCGTAAACCAAGTCGCCGTAGATCTCGTCGACGATCACGAAGATGTCGTGCCGGAGCAAGACTTCCGCAAGCGCCGCCAGGTCCTTTTCCTCGTAGGCGCCACCGGTTGGGTTCGAGGGCGAGCACAAGATGACCGCCTTCGTCTTCGGCGTGATCGCGGCTTCCAACGCTTCGGGGGAAAGGCGGAAACCACCTTCGGCGTCGGTCGCGACGAGCTTGGGAACCCCACCGAATAGACGCCACTGCTCGGGGTAGCTCACCCAATAGGGCGCGGGGATCACCACCTCGTCGCCGGGCTCACAGAGCACCATGGCAAGATTGAAGAGGGCGTGTTTTGCGCCCACGCAGACCGTGACCGCGTCGGGCTTCGCACTCCAGCCTCGGTCGCGCTCCGTCGCCAAACAAATCGCGTTCTTCAGCGCGGCCGTCCCGGTGACGGCCGTGTAGTGCGACGCTTCAGACAGCGCGCTGGCCACGGCATCGCGGATATGGGCCGGCGTGTTGAAGTCTGGCTCACCGACACCGAAGGTGTAGATCTTGCGGCCCTGCGCCTTGAGCTCTGCCGCCTTGGCCGTCATGGCCAGCGTGGCGCTGGGCTGCACGGCATCGAGCCGGCTGGCGAGGTGTGTGGCCACAATCAGCCTTTTTCCTCGTCTTCGTCTTCGTCTTCTTCGAACTCAGCGTCGGTCGCTTTTTTGGACTTCTTTTTGGGATCGCCCTTGAGCTTCTTCGGGTCCTTGCCCTTGCCCGCGACTTCTTCGCTTCCGTCATCGGCAATTCCTTTTTTGAAATTGCGGATGCCCTCACCCAGACCTTTGCCGATCTCCGACAGGCGATTGGCCCCGAAGAGAAGCAGGATAATCAATGCGATGATGACGATTTGCCAGGGGCCGACGGCCATGCGCGCCTCCACGTCGCTCTTTCGCGACGGGCGTTGCCTAACACAACGACGCCGCGGTTGCACCACGGCCAAGCCAGCGCCCAAGGCGGCGGGCCGGCCAAATCAGGGCGACGGGCAACACAGCGCAGCCCACGGGCACCAGGGCCAGCAGGGCGAGCGGCAAATCGCTGGAGTCCAGGCGCGACAGAATGGCCAGCGCCAGGGCTGGCGAAAGAAGCCCAAGGGGCACGACAGCGGCGATCGACGCAACCTGAAAGCGAGCTAGGGCAAAAGCCGCCCCGAGACTTGCGCCGAGCAATACGAACATCGCCGTGAATCCGCGTTGGGCGCCTGACGTACGCGTGCCCCGCCCCCAACCGGGAAGGCCACGGATCGTCCCGTCGTCCGCGCGCAGATCGAGGGTTGGCCGGCCCTCGGCCGGCCGGCTCCGCAGATGCAACTGGCGCAGCGCAAGGCTGCGTAGGTCGGGACTCAAATGCACCTCCCTCGCCACAACCCAAGCGTCCGCGCTGCCCGGCAGTGGCGCCACCACCCGCGGCGGAGCCTGCTTGAAACAGACCCAAGTGACGTTCACCAGGGGAACGCTCACGGCTTGGGGGCCATCGCTGCCGTAGCAGCTGGCCTTGGCCTCTTCGACGAGCGCTTGGGCGAAGACACCGGGGGGTGTGCTCCGCGCGTCCCACCCCGTATCGAGGCCCAAGACGAGCAACCCGAATGCGAGGGGCAACGGCCACATCGACAGCGCCATGCGTGGCGCCGACACACCCAGCGCCGCGAGGGCTCGGATCTCCCCTCGCTCCACGGAAATTCCGACGGCAAGCGCGGCCCCCAGCGGAGCACCGACCACGAGGGCCGCTTCCAACGCCGCCGCCAAGAGCGCGAGAGCAAAAGGCGTACTGACGCCGAAAGGAACGTCCGGCGAAAGCCACCACGGTAGTAATCGGACCACGCCTGCGAGCAGTCCCAGCGCGAACACCACGGCACTAGAAGCCGCCGCCATCGCCAAGCCGCGTCGGGTCAGTCCGCCCATTGTCGCCGCAAAATCTAGCCTGCCAGGCGATCTAACGCAAAATATCAAGCAATTTCAGCAATTTACGCGCCCCAAAGGGAGTATAGAAGCACGACCCGGCAGGGGCTTCTCACGGGCGGCGCGAATGTTATGCTGCCGAACATTCTTCGCGCCCCGGACAACCAAGTCGGGAGTGAAGACTCACGGAGGAAAAATGCGAAAGCTTATGCTCGGTGCGGTTGCGACCGCCGTCGCTCTACTGGCTTGTCCCCAAATGGCAGGAGCAGCGGAAAACACCGAAGACGTACCGGCCACGGGCAAAGGCATCGTGGGTGGCGCGCTTCTAGGCGGCGAGATCGTCATGCTGACCGAAGCCGCCTTCAAAGTGAAACCCTGGTGGGCGTACGCGATTGGCGGCGTTGCCGGCGGCGTCGCCGGCGGCGTGGGTGGGTACTTCATCGAAGACGGCGCCGACGCGAAGATTTCCATGTACTTGTTGACCGGCGGCATGGCGCTCGCCATCCCGACCACCGTGGCGGTGCTGAGCGCGACCCGATATCAGCCCCCCGCCCACTACACCGAAGACCGCGGCCCCACGGACGAGCCCGTGGCCGAGCCGGCCCAACCTGACGCGGCACCCGCGCCCGCTCCGGCTCCGACGAGCCGTCGCAGCGTTCCCCGCCCGTCGACAACCCAGCCCGCCCGTGAGCTGCCGCTGGCTCCACCGTCAATCGTGGGGATCCACCCGGACGCACTCACCTTGGGCATCCCTGCCATCGAAGTTCGCGACCTGTACACCCGGGAAGACATGTTTCGCTACGGCGTGACGCAGAAGGCCGAAGTTCGGGTCCCGGTACTGAGCTACGTCTTTTGATCGACGATTCAGACAATCAGCGGGCGATAACTTCGATCCGCAGCGCGCGGCGCTTTGTGATGGCACGCACAATCACGTAGTATCAGCGGTTCGTTTCTGAACAATCCACCCCGAGTCCACCATGGCAGCCGCGCCACAAAAAACACGCAGAGGAGCCGACGATCCGGCTCTAGGAAAGGTCATCGCCGGCCGCTACCGCCTGGAAGCCCGTATCGGTGAAGGGGGCATGGGCATCGTATACCGTGCCCGACACGTCCTCATCGATCGCGTGGTCGCGGTAAAGCTCATTCGCCCGGACCTTCGAGGCGAGACCCACTTGCGCGCTTGGATGCTCCGCGAAGCGCGGGCAGCCAATCGCGTCGACCACGCCCACATCATCGATATCTACGACATCGGCGAGACGGACGAGGGCGAGCTGTACTTGGTGATGGAGTACCTCATCGGCACCCCGCTGTCCTCGGAGCTCGCGCGCGGCCCCGTCGTGCTCAACCGTGCCGTCGATATCCTGGAACAGATGGGCGCCGCGCTCTCGCGTGCCCACGATCTGGGCGTCGTGCACCGCGACCTCAAGAGCGACAACATCTTGCTCACCGCACGCGGTGGTCGGAAGGACTTCGTTAAGATCCTCGACTTCGGTCTGGCCGCGCTGGCCCACGATCCGCGCCTCGCCCCCAAGGGCGCAGTCTTTGGTACGCCGGAGTACATGTCGCCGGAGCAAGCACGGGGCGAGCAGGCCGGACCGCAATCGGATCTGTACGCACTCGGCGTTCTTTTCTTCGAGATGCTCGCAGGGCAGCTGCCGTTTCGGGCGAACGACCGCGAAACCCTCTTGGAAATGCAGCGCTCGGCGCCGGCCCCGCGTCCGAATTCCATCCGCAAAGACATCAATCCGGTGGCTGAGCGCATCGTGCTCAAGCTCCTGGAAAAGGATCACCGCAAGCGCTACCGCGACGGGCACCATCTTCTGGAAGAACTCAAGGCGCTGCAGCGCTCACTGCCCAGTGTCTCTTGGGACCGCGAGGGCAACGAAGGCCCAGCGGTGGCGCCGCCTCCCCCCCCGCCACCACCACGCTCCCTGAGCGTCACGGAATGGGCGGCGCGGGCCGGCCTGTTCGCTCGAATGCTCGCGCGGGCGTACCCCTCCGGCAATGCGCCGCCGGAACTGCTGACAGCGCAAAGTGCAGTTTGGGACTCCACGGCAAAAGCGAACAGCCTGGAAGGGGAAATCGCAAGCCATACCCGAAAGTTGGAAGCGCTCGAACGACGCGGACGCGCTCTCCGCGCTGAAATCGGCCGCAAGGTGGAAGAGCTCGCCCAGGAGGAGTCGCGCGCACTGCGTGACGCTGCGGCGTACGCCGAAGAAGAAGAGATCGCACGCCGGGAGCTGGGCGCGGCTCAGCAAACCGCGAAGGAAAAAGTGGCCGTCGCCGACCAAGCGGATCGCGCCGGCAAGGGCTCCCGCGCCATCTTCGAAGCAGCGGGGGCCTCTACGGCGATGGTGGAAGCCAAGCGCCAGTGGCTGCAGACACGGGAAGCACGCCGCGCCGGACGCGAAGCGACGGCGCGAGATCTGCGGCGGCAAATCGAGGAGCTGCGCGCACAGCTCTCGCGGTACGCGGAGGCCTTGGAAGAAGATCTGCAAGCGGGGCGCGAAAAGGTCGCTCAGCGGGCGAAGGAAGGCCTCAAATTCGAAAAGACCTTTCTTGAGGCCTCTAAGGCTTTGCTCGAAAACCTTCGGGGCAAGCAGGAATGCCGCGACCTCATGGCAGAGCTGGAGTCGACCCCAGCGCAATCGAATGACGCGCAGACGAGTCTGCGCGTGGCCCAGTCTGCGGCGCGACCGGCTCCCGCCGAATAAACTCCGAGGCGGGATCCACCCAGCCCGCGCTGTCTAGGGCAGCTTCGCTGACAAGAACGCGCGGAGCTTCACGAGTGTCTTTTCGTCTCGGTTGAAACTTGGCGCCGTATACGCGTCCGCCCAGGTGCGCACCTCTCGGCCGATCTCCGCGCGGGACTCTGGAGTGGCAAGCACTTCGTCCACGTTGCGGCCCCGCGCGCTGACATCGCCCAGAGCGCGCACGTAAGTATCGAGGCGCGCGTAGTCTTCCCCAAGGAACTCTTGGATCAGCGTCGCGTCCCCGGCCATGCGCGCCACCGGCGCGTCCCCGGACCCAAGCGTCGGATCGTCCGCCAGCGCGAGCCAGGCAGCGACGCGAAAAACAAAGGCGTCGTCGATGAACCCAAGGTCTTCGATCCCATCCGGAATCAAATCCAAAGACTTGAACAGGTAGTTCAACGATCCCGCCAGATGTCGACGAGCCGCCTCATTGCCCCGCTCTTCTTCGACTAGCTGCACCAGCGCAAGGGCGTCGGCGTTCAGGCTTCTGAGCCAGCCTGGAAAGGCTTCCAGACAGCGCGCATCCAACTCTTCCATGAACGAGTATCCTCCGGGACTGCTTGTAGCATCGACCGGCAGAAGCAAAAACCCTTGGCGTCGCCCATCAATCAGTAGCGCGCCGCCAGGAACCCGCCGGCAAAACCCAGCGCCAAACAAATCAGCGCCAAGAGTACGGCCAAAGTCAGGGGCACGCTGGCCGGCCGACGCGGCACCTGCACAACCGGGATAGTCCCTCCGGGCTCTTGGGACGGAAGCGACTCCATGGCCGACCCCGGCGAGACGGCGGTATTCGAACTGCCGAAGGGGCCCGGCGCGGAACCTTGGGGTGACGGCGGCGGGGCCGAGTACCCTGGGGGCTGGCTCTGACCACGGGAAGAAGCCGTCCCGCTGCCGGAGGTCACCGGCCCCGACGGCACAGGTTCGCCCCGGATATCCTCTCCCCGAGCGGCGCGATCGAGGGCGGCCAGCATTTCTTCAGCGGTCTGGAACCGCTCCAGCAACTCTTTGGCAAGCGCCCGCTGAAAGAACGGAGCCCAATGTGCGTACTGCGGCGCAACGTCTGCGATAGGGACTGGCGCGCTGTTGAGCACCTTCGTGATCCGTTCGAACTCGTTGTCGGCGGAGAACGCCATCTTCCCTGTCAACATCTCATACAAGAGGATGCCGACAGACCAGAGATCAGCGCGCGGGTCGGTCGTCTTGATACTCCGGATTTGTTCCGGGCTCATATAACCCGGCGTGCCCAGCAGCATTCCAGTGCGTGTCTTGCGTTGCGCGCCACCGGCAGCATCGATCACTCTGGCGATTCCAAAGTCGAGCACCTTCAGCTCGGTGCTGGAGCTTGGATCGCCCAGCAGCATCACATTGCCTGGCTTCAGATCCCGATGCACAACTCCCGACGGATGCGCCACCATGAGCGCCGCAAGGATATTGCGCGCAATTCCGGCCGCCTGTTCTACGGGCAGCCGGCCTTGATTCATGCGGGCTGATAGGGCAACGCCAGGGACCAACTCCATCACCAGGTAGGGCGTGCCATCGGCCGCTTGCACAGCCTCGAAGATGCGGGCCACTGCTGGATGATCCACCCGGGCGCTGGCGGATAGTTCGTTCAAGAACCGTTCGACGATTTCGGGGGAGTCCCCAAACTCGGCCCGCAGGATTTTCACGGCGACGCGGCTGCCGTCGTCGAGGCGCGCTGCCTCGTACACCACCGCCAGGCCTCCCCGCCCCAGCAACCGCTCCAGCCGCAGCCGTTGATCGAGCACGGCCCCCACGAGCTCATCGGGGCTATTGAAATCGAGCATCGGAAACCTACAACACGGAACGGCAGCAGAAGGTTATCGCACCCACCCCCATCACACTACCCTGTGGGACCCCGCCTTGGGCGGAGCAATTACCAAACGCTTGGGGCGCGTGGGTCGTCTTGTAGGACCACGCGGCGAAGTCGAGCAAGCTCGAAACGTTTTGGCACGTGGTGTTGGTCACGGTGCGGCGACCCAAGCTGCAGCCCAGGCCATCGTAGAAACTGAATTCCGGGTCATCGCAGGTGACTTGGCCCGGTGTGCACTGGCAGGGGGAGCAACTGCGTCCGTCCTGACCCGACTGGTAGCCGACAATCGCAAGACTGTAGTCGGCGGGACACGGGACCTCCCCGGGCTGCTCGACGCAGATGAACCCACCGTACTCGCCAGCGCCGTTCTTCACACAGGCTTGTCCCGCGGCGCACCCCTGCCCCGCCGGCTGCCGACAAACGTCGGATACCTCTGCAAACATCTCCGAATTGGTCGCTGCTTGTGGTTGGCGTGCAGCTCCCAGACTGAGTCGGGCTGGCGGGGTTGGCGAAACAGGATAGCTTGTCTTTGCCACCGTCTCCGTTCTTGCAGCTACCGCTGATCTTGCTGCTCCAATCTTGGGCGCCGGTGCAGTCCGTTGCGTCGTGGGTACACATCAGCGTCGCGGGTCCACAGGCGGCGCCGGTAAGCGCGCCGCACTCACATGCGCTGCACTGCGGCGCACCGGCTGGTTTGCTCAGGTAGCGTAGCGGAGTCGAACCGTCCGGGCACAACGGCCCTTCGCCGCTGGCGGGCGGATACGCCTCCCCGCGCAGCCGAGAGAAACCCACAAACCCTGGGGGAGCCTGGGGAACACAGCTGTACTCGGCGCAATCCGGATCGGCGCAATCCGTCGCGCCGTCGCCGTCATTGTCGGCCCCGTCCGTACAGTTCTCCGCTCCGCCCCCACCACCCGTCGCAGCCGTCGCACCATCGCCCCCCTGACCGCCGCTGCCACTGGCCCCGCCTCCAGCCGTGGCCGCGCTACCGGCGGCTCCGCTGAGCCCAGAGTCTGAGAAATTGCCCCCCAGCCCCACGACCGTCGTCGAAGCGCCGCCACCGCGGTCGTCCAGTCCGCAGGCCAAAAGGCTCACGCCGCCCAGGGCAGCAATAAAAAAGCGACCTCGCATGCCCATCTGTCTGCACGAGGATAGCATGCGCCCCGGGAACCACGTAATCGACGACATTTCGAGGGAGACCAAATATGAACAAGACCGTCTGCGTGTTTCTGGGCGCCAGCACTCCAAAAGTCTCTTGGCCGACGGAGCTCGTCACCGATGCCGCACGCGCCCTCGGCGAGCAAGGCTGGGACGTCGTGTATGGCGGCGCCAGTGTCGGCTTGATGGGAACCTTGGCCGACACCGCGCTCTCCGCCGGCAGTCGTGTCGTCGGAGTCATCCCCCGAGCCCTACAGGAAAAGGAAATCGCTCACCGTGGACTGAGTGAACTGCTCCTCGTCGACAACATGAATCAGCGAAAGAACGAGATGTTCCACCGCGCTCACGCATTTCTCGTCTTACCTGGCGGCTTCGGCACGCTGGATGAACTATTCGAAGTGGCCACCGCGGCTCAACTCGGTCAGCACAAGAAGCCCATCGTGCTGTGGAACGCACGGGGCTTTTTCGACGGTCTGGTTACCTTCCTGGAGGGTGCCGTTGCCCTCGGCCTGCTGCGCCCCGAGCACTACGCGCATCTGACCGTGGTCCAAACACTTCCCGAAGCCTTGAGCGCGCTTTCAGCAGACGACGTCTGAAGCCGGCACGCTTCTACTGCTGCTGCTGCTGCTGCTGCTCCTGTTCCTGCTGGTAGTCGAGTTCCTCGCGATGCGCAGCGGGACCGTCGTCGAAGCTCGGCACTTCGACATTGGCGGCGCGCGGTGCCAAAAGCCCCTTTGGCACTTCCGTGACCTCTTGCATGTGCACTGAAACCCGGATCTCTTCTGATGCGTCCCCCCGATACACACCGCGATTGGGGGGCACATCCGCGAAGCTGCGGCCAATGGCAACGGCGACGTGTTGCTCGTCCAACTCACTGGCGTGGGTCGGATCCAGCGCCACGAACCCAACCCCCGGCACATGAGCTTCGACCCAGGCGTGGGTCTCAAGTTCAGCGGCTTCGCCCTCGCGATGCACGTAGCCGGACACGTAGCGCGCCGGGATGCCCAGTGTGCGAAACAAGCCAATCGCAACGTGGGAAAGGTCCTGGCACACGCCAGCGCCGCGATCCAGCACCTCTGCGATGCCGGTCTGCGCGCCGGTGATGCCTTTCTTGTACTGTACAACGTCGCGAAGACCCGACTGCACCTTGTAGACCACCTCACCGATGCCCGCACCCGAGGCGATACCCAGCTGTGCCGCCAGTGCGGGCAGACGAGGATCGGGCGTTATGGGGCCTTGGAAACCGAGAAAGTCGAATAGACGATGGTCCTCCACCACAACCGGGTAGGGCCCTCCCAGAGTCTTCAGATCGCCTGGCTCGACGCGCGTCGTTTCCACGCAACTCTCGGCCACGATGATCAGGCGGTCATGGCCGGCGACCACCGAAAACTGGTGTACGCGATTGCCCAGCCAATCGGCGTGTTCCACCAGAGTCGCCGTTGGCCCGACGGCGAGGGAAAAGCCACGCAACGTCTGCCGCGTAGTCGTCTTGGGGGTCATGCGCAGCTCCATCACGCTCTCACTGGTTCGCGACGAGTAGGCAAGTTCGGTTCGGTGGCGGATGTGTATCAGCATATTCAGTGTTGGAAGTAGGCGCGTTGCAAGACCATGGCAGCGCCGGCGAGTTCCGCGCACAGCCCATTCAGAAAGACGTCCACACCAGCCTGCTCGATGTCTGCAAGCTGGGTGTACTTAAGACGACTAGAAAGCCGACCAAAGGCACGGTCCACGTCGCTTCCTCGTTCGCCCGCGGCGCGGGACAAGCGCTGAGCAAACTCGCCGACGACGTTCACGGAGTAGCGCACGGTGTGCGGAAACTCTTGATCGAGCACCAAGAAATCCACCACGTGATGCCTGTCCAAACGCGTGCCATGTACCTTTCGAAAGACTTCCAACGCGCTGCATGCGCGCAGCAGGGGCATCCAAATGAGGTTGTCATCGCCGTGTTCCGTCGCCGCACGGTATTGCACGCGTACGACTCGACTCACTTTATCCGCTCGCTCCATGAACTGGCCGAGCCGCGTGAACAGCCACCCCTCGCCCCGGCGCATGGTGCCGTCGGCGACTCCTGCAAAAGCAAAGCCCCCTTCGACCACGTCAGCCAAGGTCTCGTTCATGTCTGCTTCACGCTCGGGAGCTTCCGCCGCCTCCTTCAGCGCCCAATACGTTTCGTTGAGGGCTTCCCACATTTCGGAACTGATGACTTCGCGGACCTGTCGAGCGTTCTCTCTTGCCCGATATAGCGACGAAACCACGCTTCCCGACGCGCCTTCGTCGAAGACAGCGCTAGCAAACGAAATGTCCGGAAGTGCCAGGGCCTCCAGGGTGCCTTTCCAAGGGTCGCCGGAACGCGGACTCACCTCTGAGAGTTCCAAAAGCATGCCTTGCGAGACGCGCAGCACGCGGGCGGCGTGTTCCGCGCGCTCCACGTAGCGCCCCATCCAATACAGCGCGTCCGCGACTCTACTGAGCATCCAACTTTTCCCGTGTTTCGGTGCCTTCCGCGATCACCCAAGTGTCTTTGTAGCCACCGCCCTGGCTGGAGTTGACCACCAGAGAGCCTTTGCGCAGCGCAACCCGTGTCAGACCGCCGGGAATCACCCGGACTCGATCACCAAACAACACATAAGGTCGTAGGTCGACGCAGCGCCCCTCAAGCTGCCCATCCACCACGGTGGGGTGTCGCCCCAGGCTGATCACGGGCTGAGCAATGTAGTTCCGAGGAGCGGCAAGAATGCGTTGGCGGAACTCTTCAATCTCCGCGGAGGCGGCGTGGGTTCCGATCAGCATACCGTAGCCACCGGATGCGTCGGTTTGCTTCACGACCAGAGAGCTCAGATTCTCGAGAATGTATTTCAGGTCGTCAGGACGGCTCGCCAAATACGTCGGCACGTTCGGGAGGATCGGCTCCGCGTCGAGGTAGTACCGGATCATGTCGGGCACAAACGGGTAGATCGCCTTGTCGTCGCACACGCCACAGCCCGGTGCGTTGGCCAAGGTGACCATCCCGCTACGATACGAGGCAAATAGCCCAGGACAACCGAGCAGCGAGTCTGAGCGAAACACGATTGGGTCGATGAAGTCGTCGTCGATTCGGCTGTAGATCACGTCCACGCGCTGCAGGCCCAAAGTACTGCGCATGCAGACGGCGCCGTCTTTCACTACGAGATCACGACCCTCCACCAAATGCGCCCCCATTTGACGCGCCAAGAAACTGTGCTCGAAGTAGGCCGAATTGAAGATGCCCGGCGTGAGCAGCGCGACGGTCGGCTCGCCGGATCCCCGCGGCGCGGAATGCCGCAACGTGGAGAGCAACCAGTCCGCATAGTCGTCCACCCGACGCACACCGTGCTTCTCGAATAGCACCGGGAACACCCGCTTCAGTACGGCCCGGCACTGCAATACGTAGCTGACTCCGCTCGGGTTGCGGGCATTGTCCTCAAGCACCAGGAACTCACCCTTGTCGTCCCGGATCAGGTCGGTTCCGACAACATGGGTGAAGATCCCATGCGGCGGCTCCATGCCCATCATTTCGCGACGAAAGAAGGTGGCGCCATATACCAGGGCTGGGTCGATGACTTTGTCGCGCAAGATGCGCTGCTGCTGGTAGATGTCGCCAAGGAACAGATTCAGCGCCTCGATGCGCTGGATCAGCCCGCGTTCAATGCGCTCCCATTCGTCGTGGGCCAAGAGACGCGGGATCGGGTCGAAGGGGAAAACCTTTTCGATGCCCGCCTCATCGGAATAGACGGTGAAGGTAACGCCTTGATTGCGCAGTAGCAGATCGGCCATGCGCCGACGTCTTTCGAAATCGTCCGCGCCTAAGGCGCCGAGCCGCGCTGCGATCTCGCGATAGAGCGGACGAACGCTGCCGTCGGCGGCGAACATTTCGTCGAAACTTCCGGCGCTCACTTCATAAGACTTTAGATCCACACGGACTCCTCATATCGGCTCGGACGCCACCCGATGCCGCTCACCACAACCTACCGGGCACGAAAGGGTGCGCTGCTGAGAGCCCGCCGTCGGCGACGACTGCGGTACCGTTGATGTAGCTGGACTGTTCGGAGAGCAAGAAATGAACGACTTCCGCAATCTCCGAGGGCGCAGCAGCGCGCTGCAACGGGTTGAGCTGTCCGATGCGGTCCTCCTTGCCATGCTTGCGGGCAAGTTCGAAAATCGGACGGGTCATATTCGTTTCTACCAGACCTGGGCACACGGCGTTCACCCGCACACCCGTGCCGCTAAGCTGGAACGCCGCGTTCTGCACCAAGCTGATCAAAGCTGCCTTGCTGGCGCTATAGGGAGCGGGCCCCGCCCCGGCGCGGAGCCCCGCAACCGAGGACGTGACGACGATCGATCCGCCGTTGTGCATGCGCTCGGCTCCGAACCGGATCGCCAAGAATGCACCCACTAGGTTCACCCGCAGGACACGCTCAAAGTCGTCAACGCCGAGGGAGAGGAGCGATTCCATGCTTCCCACGATGCCGGCATTGGCGTGCACACCGTCCAATCGCCCAAATGCGCGCTCACACTCGTCAAACATGCGTTTGACCGAACCTTCGTCGGATGCATCCGCGGCCAGCTCCACTCTGTGGTCCTCGGGGATCTGACGTGATGTTTCGGCCAAGCCGTCCGCGTCCACATCGTTCAGCACCACCCCAGCGCCGGCGGCGAAAAGCCGCAGCGCTGTCGCACGACCAATGCCGCTTCCGGCGCCAGTGACAACGTAGGCTCGGGCGATCCGCGCAGTAGTCAAAATTGCCCGGAAAGACCGACCCGCGTGGGCGATAGCGAGAGCGCGACGCTTGCAGTGTCCGCGGGCGACGCCGTCTTGTTGCGTGAAACGAGCATGACGGTCCCCACGCCAACCCCGACAATGCCAACCCCCAGCGTCACCCCAGAAAGCAGGGCATAGGTCCTTCCACGCTGCTCGGTGGCTTCAAGGGTGTCCGGGCACACGTTGCCCAGGCAGCCATCGTCGAGCTCCTTCTCCGCCTGACCCCTCAGGGCGAAGAAGATCCCGCTGGCAGCCAGGCTCGCGACTCCCAATCCCGTCACGACCCACGGAAACGCCGAACTCGATGTCGCCTGCTGCACGGAACCCCCGTTGACGACGCCGCTGGTCGACGCCCCGGTACTCGACTCGCTGCCGCCAGCTCCGCGTCGCAGCTCCTCAGGGACGTCCAGCGTGATGCGCTCGGTCTGCCCTTCGGCGACCTCGACAGTTTTCTCAAAGCGCTTTCCGCCGGACGAAATCCCGGCGATCGAATGCGGCCCGGGGTCAACGCTCACCTCTCGACCCACCTTGGCTGGTCCCAGCGCAACGCCGTCGAGTTCGATCTTGATTGCGGACGCTCCCTCGCCGCGCAGGATGACAAGCTTGGGAATGCGCGCCTCGAGGGATTCTCGCGCTTTCTGGATCTCCGCAAGCAGCTCGGCTTTCTTGTCGTCCGCGCGCTCGGCCTCGTACTCCGCCAGCCGGTAGCCGCCCAAGGCCTCATTGAGCCGCCCGAGGTTCTCCTTGCAGCGCGCGATGTGGTAGCGCACCTGCGGCGTCATCTTGATGCGAGACACCTGCTGGAACGCGCTCAGTGCGCCGGCCCAATCCCCCGCGGCTTCCTGGGTCAGGCCCTGGGTGTAGAGTTGGCGTGCCTGCCCGAGCTCGTCTTCGCTTTGCGCGTGACCCAGCGAGGTGACGCCGAGAAACCCCGCGATTGCGAGCAAAAAGACTGTTCGGTTGCGCAGGCGCATGGTCGACATGAGCGTTTGGACTGTACCACCGTCGTGCGCCGAAGGTGAGCACTGCCTTTTTCACGCCTCTGGGCCCACGTTGGTCGTTCCCGCGCGCATGCGGGACGCAATTTTGGTATGGATCGGGCCATGAACGCCAGCTCGACCGACGAGCTTTTCAACGCACTGACGAAGTTCCGCGCCGAATGGCCCAAGCGCGGCTGGAGTTGGGACAATCGTCTGTCCTGCGTGGCATCTGCTTTCGGAGTGGAGCTGTCCGACGAAGCCCGTCAGGCCCTGCCCCTGGCGTTTCCCCACCAGTGGAACCACCGAAACCTGAACAGCGCGCCCCCCATTGTCCAACAGATTGCGGAGCGCACTGGCGGCGTACGGCAAGACCAGATGATTGTGGCTACGAATCCCGTTGCGGGGTCCATCGCCTACGGCCTGTGGTGGCCGTGGGGTGACGACACCACGATATCGTTGAGGATCGGCGTAGCAGGCGGTTCCGTGATCGCCCTTGAGGAGCGCTTGCGCGAGACCTTCGGCGCGCGCGTCGACTGATCCGCCACTCGCGACGCCCTGGGGTGCTTTGGCGCTCCGAGCTATCGCGACGCAACACACGAGCGCGCCACTCGCGACGCCCTGGGGTGCTTTGGCGCTCCGAGCTATCGCGACGCAACA
>CALMUT010000094.1 GCA_937872925.1 uncultured Myxococcales bacterium
TGTGCTTGCGGTTTCGGGCCGCAGGCCGTGGCGTGGCTCGCGACACCGGCCAGCAAGATCCAAAACGAACGCGTCACGGCGGTGGCTGTCATGGCGCGGAGGGTAATCGAGGGTCCCAGTGCCGTCGACCGCTGCCGGCTGCCTTTTGGGCTACGCCTGAGCGCCCGCGCGCCTGCTAGGGTCGGCGCTTTCGAGCCATGGACAACATCACCCACAGCCTGGCGGGCATGCTGCTAGCGGAGACCGTATGCGTCGCGCTTTCTAAGCGTGCCGCGCTGCCCGAACGCTTCCGTGGCGCGGCGTATCTTGCTGCGGTGGTCGGCAACAACCTGCCCGATCTCGATTTTGCTTACACCTTCATCACCGGCGGGCGCCTGGGCTACCTGATGCACCATCGCGGGCACACACACACCTTGGCGGTGGGGTTGCCGCTGGGGCTGTTGGCGTGGGCCGCGCTCCTGCGCTTTTGGCGGCGCCGGTTTGCGCTGCAAGAACAGCGCTGGCTCGCGGCGCTGCTCGTGAGCGGGCCGGTGTTGCACCTCTCCATGGACTTCACGAACGTCTACGGCGTGCATCCCTTCTGGCCGGTCTACGACGGCTGGATCTATGGAGATCGCATTTTCATTCTGGAGCCGTGGTTTTGGATTGTCTGCATCCCGACGCTGTTCTTTTCGATCCAGGCGCGCTGGGGAAAGGTTTGCTTGGGGCTACTTGCCGTGGTTCCGCTGCTGGCGCCGTGGGTGACGACGTTTGTTCCCATGTGGCTGAAGCCGCTGCTGAGCCTGGGCGTCGTGCTTGGTTTCGCGCTCGCGTTTCGGCTGCGACAGCGGCGCGTGTGGCTGGGCACTGTGGGCAGCGCGCTCGTGCTGGGCACGTTCGTGCTTGCGGGCGGGGCTGCACAGCGGACCACGCGCGCGCTGTACGAGCGCCACTTCGAGCGCGAAACCCTGGTGGACGCAGCGCTGTGGCCCATGCCGGGCAACCCCTCGTGCTGGGCAGGCGTGATCGTCAGTCGCGGCGTAGACGACACCCTGGTCTTGCGCCGGGCCATGTTGGCGCCGTTCGCCAGCGTGATCTCTGCCGCGCACTGTCCGCGCTACCGCCTGCCGACAACCGCGCCACTGGTGGAAGTCACTGCCGAGCCCGACGCGCGCGTGCACTGGGGCAAGGAGCTGCGCGCGCCGATCGTGCAGTGGCAGGCACTGGCGAAGCGCTGCGACGTGCACGCGTTCCTGCGTTTTTCCCGCGCGCCCTTTTGGGTCGAGCGCGACGGTGCGCTCCTCGTCGGCGATCTGCGCTTCGACCGCACCGAGGGCGAAGATTTCGCCGAGGCCCGCTTCCCCAAGCCGCCGGGCGCGTGCCCCCAATGGATCCCAAGCTGGACGCCACCCCGCGCGGAGATCCTGGGGCTCTGAGCTCGCGCTGGCGCCTGCGCGCTGGCGCGGAAGCCGCGGAGGTGATCGCGTTTTTGAGTGGCGGGGGCAGGGGCTGTGGGGCTGCGACGGCGGCGGAGGCAGTGGGAGG
The DNA here is from genome assembly GCA_937872925.1 of uncultured Myxococcales bacterium. GTDB lineage: Bacteria > Myxococcota_A > Polyangia > Polyangiales > Polyangiaceae > JACKEA01. The sequence continues at coordinate 1,525 of CALMUT010000094.1, forward strand.
GGCGGTCTCGGTGATTGAGCGGCGGTGATTGGTGTCGGTGGCCTGTAGCGTGAGATGCTCGAAACCGAAGCGTTTGACTCCACCACAGCTGGTCGCGGTGACCTCGGTGATTGGGAAGCCGGCAACCTCACTGCGACACTCGAGAACTCTGCAGCGACATCGCCTGCGAGAAATACACATTCAGCGGCAAGACTCTGACCACCCCTTCCGGTATCAGCTGCCTGCTGCACTAGCGCAAGTGGCCCTGGCTCCTCGCGCTATCATCTCCAGTGGGCGGAACAGGGGTCGAACCTGCGACATCCGGCTTGTAAGGCCAGCGCTCTACCGCTGAGCTATCCGCCCGCAGGTTGGATTAGTCGAGACCCGCGAGCAGGGCAAGCCTCCTGTGGATAGCCTGGTCACCACTGGTCTGGGCTGCGAGACCTGATGCCGCCCTTGGCGCGCTCAGCTTTCCTTGGCTTCGTTTTCGTCTTCGGGTTTTGGCGTCGACCGACGCGGGTTCGGGACTGCTCAGGTGGGCACCCCGAGGCGCGGCAGGAGCCAGAGCTGCACGAAGAGCCACAGGCCGAACATGATCAGGACGGGGAGGGTGCCTTCCATCAGGGGGCCTTCTTTTCGATTTCGAGCCAGACCACGCCGCGCATGTGCAGGGTTTCCCGCGAAATGTTGACAACTAGCCTAGTCTCCCTAGGCTATGTCCAGGTGCGCCCCGATGAGTGACGCCAAATCCAGCATCAAAAACGCAGGCTCCGATCTCAAGAATAGGCCGGAGGAGAAGCGACTGTCCCGTCTCGCAGATGCTGCCGCAATCGAGAAGGGCCAGATTTCTCGTGCTCGGCTCGCAGGGCAAAATAGCTTTCTTCGTGCAGATTGGTTCGTACCAAATCTAGATTCGTTTGGTCGCCCCAAGTGATGCGCCCTGGCTGACGTTTGAAGACGTTCGGCCGATATTGGAGGGAACAGGCCCTGGGTTGCCAGGGGCTGCACCACCCCCTAAGGACGAGCCCAGATCGAAGACGGCGCGTCCGGCTTCGCTGGCCTTCTTGGTCGAGACCTCGTTGAGATAATCTGCAAAGCCCCGGGCGCGCTGCGTTCTGCTCGGGATTGCGCAGCCGGTGGCTGGTGCGGCCGATGCGGACACCGGTCGGGATGCCACCTCTTACGTCAAGGCCTGGGCGTCTTTGCCGCACACGTCGATGCCGGCTTCTGGGCCGCCGCTGTTGACGGCCGGCCCATGTAACTCTCCCTCCCTGCCACGCGCAGCGTCGGCCAGCCGCGATGTGCCCGCCGCCAACCAGCGTGATGGGGCGAGCGCAGCCGGCGCAGCAAGACTTCGGGCAGGGACCGCGGAGGCGGCACGCACGGCCGCACGGTGGTATTCTCAGACGCACGATGGGGCGCGCAGTCGACGCGAGGGTGGGCAGCCCTACGCTGTTCGCAACGAATTGGACCGGATGTTGACGCAGACGACGAGACCCGGCGGATTGCTGATGGTCGCGTCACTGGCGCGCGTGGCAGTTTGCGCCGTGTCGGTTGCCGGATGCGGCAGCGCGCTGCAGCCCGTTGCTCCGAAGTCTTGCGGCCATCCTGGTGCGGAGGCGGTAGCAGTTCGTGTTCGCGCTGCCCATGGCGCCATGCTGCCGGCCACCGCCTCCTTCGCACAGACCTACTTCTTTGGGCATGCCAAACTTGGGCGAACCAAGCCGGGAACTGTGAGGATCACCCCAGACGGTGCGTCGTGGAAGTACGACAACGGCAATATCATGACGTGCCGGGCGGGCACCGTTTCGGTGTTATCCGGTCCGCCTGGGCAGCCCGCTTACGAGGTGCCGCTGAAGCAGAGCGACTGTGGCCTATTCTTGTCGTTCTTGCGCCGACAGGAGTGGCGCAGCCTGGGACTCGCGACTACCGGTTGCGGCGATTCGAGCTCGTACGTGCTAACAGCGGTATTCGATGTCGAGCCACATGGCTGTCGAACGATGGTGTTGTTTGTTGAAGGCGGCACGAACAGGATTCGTACGGTGACCTTCACAGGCGCAGGTCCGGACAATCGGATCGATGTTGACTGGCGAGATCCAGGCGCAGCGGGCGGGTGAATTGGCCGTGACGTGTTCGTCAACACTTCCGAACGGCGATGGCGGTTCCGTGTTTAGGACTTTGACCCTGTGGATCTGCGCCTGCGCGCGCGGCGAAGACGGACGTTCACCATGACGTCAGACCGGGAAGCTGCCGAGTGTATTTCCGACGGATTGGAGGCCGCTGCCGAAATCGTCTCGGCGTTCTCGGGGGGCGTTGCGGCGCCGAGCGCATCGATGACGCGGTCTTGGACGACGCGGCTTGAATCCATGGCGTCCGCGCTTCAGAAGATTCAAGGCGCTCCTTATGAGACTATACCACTTCCGGCTCGCGCTGCCGGTACGGTTCTGCGTCTTGCGAGAGCGCTGAAGCAAACATCATCAGTGCGTGATCGGAGCCAGTTGGTGTCTCACGCGATGGCCGTGATATCCATGTTCGCGCCAACTCCAAGACCGACTCGGAAAACGTAGGATCAAGTGCGGCCAGCGTGCCCGCCGAAGCTGACGCAGCGCAATACAGCGAGCTTGGCAAGCTCGGGACTCGAAGCCGGGCCCGTATTTCGATAGACTTGGACAGCGTGGCGCGTGAACTGCGTTTCGAGTTTGTGGCATGAGGCAGTCACGACGCGCGTCGGGGTGGGGGATGACGAGAAACCGTTCGACTGGGCGAGACCTGCAACGATTGCCGCGTGGCGCAGGTCTGATCGCGTTTGCGTGCGTGGTGGTGGCGGCTTGCTCCGGCGACACCGGTGTCGACGTGGGCAAGGACGGAGGTGACGTAGGCGATGCGGCGCAGGACACGGTCACGGAGGCGGCCTTGGATGCGGCGGCAGAAGCGTGCAAGCCCGGACAGCAGGAAGACTGCGATCTGAATCGACCCTGTCCAGGTATCGCATCTTGTTTGCAGAATGGAAGCGGGTTCGGCGCGTGTGGATGTGTGAACTGTGAGTTTACGCTCCCAACGGGCCAATGCTCCTGGTCGCTCGGTGCGCTTGGGATCGGCTCAGTGAACCCAGCTTTCCTCTCGCTCCAATTGGAAATGGGCGGCGTGAAGCAAGAGGTCTTCTCGGTTTCGGGCGCGGCCGGCTGTGGAGCTGCCGGCGGTTGGTATTTGGTGCCCGACGACAGTTTGGCGCTCTGCAGCGCGACCTGCGACCTGCTGGGCGCGAATGCGAAGGCGCTTCTCGTCCTGGGCTGCGAGACCTGATGCCGCCCTTGGCGCGCTCAGCTTTCCTTGGCTTCGTTTTCGTCTTCGGGTTTTGGCGTCGACCGACGCGGGTTCGGGACTGCTCAGGTGGGCACCCCGAGGCGCGGCAGGAGCCAGAGCTGCACGACCAGCCACAGGCCGAAAATGATCAAGACGGGCAGGGAGCCTTCCATCAGGGGGCCTTCTTTTCGATTTCTACCCAGACCACGCCGCGCACGTCTCCTTCGGAGAATCCGACGGCTTGGTCTTTGGGATAGCGCTTGGCGATGGCGGCTTGCACGCCGGCGGGGATCCCTTTTGGATCGCCGTGGCAGGTGACGCCGAGTCCTTGGGTTGCTAGGGGCTGCACCACTCCCAAGGACGAGCCCAGATCGAAGACGGCGCGTCCGGCTTCGCTGGCCTTCTTGGTCGAGACCTCTTTGAGATAGTCCGAAAGCCACGGGCGCGCTGCGTTCTGTTCGGGATTGCGCAGCCGCTCGCTGGTACGGCCGATGCGCACGCCGTGGCGGGAGGCCACTTCTTGGGTCAAGGCGTGGGCGTCTTTGCCGCATACGTCGATACCGGCTTCTGGGCCGCCGCTTTTGACGGCCGCCATCAGCTTGCCGCTCAGGGTCTTTTTGAGATCGCCGATGGCCGTGTCCGCAACCTGCACCCGTGCTTCGAGGTCCGGGGGCACCGGGTCGAGACGCTTGGGGCTGCTGTCGCAGGCGGCGGGCAGGAGGATCAAAAGGCCGAGGAAGGTCAGGGTACGCATGGTCTGCTCCTTGGAGCCATCAGCGGCCGCAAAGGGTGCACCGCGCTGGCATATTCCGCAGGCGGTAGCGTAGTCCCGGCGCCTCTTGCGGTCTTTTTTTCCGGGGCTTGCGGGCGCTATTACCGAGGAAGGTCTGCCCGGCTCCGGCGTACCAGGGGGGCCAGAGGGCTCTCTGCACGCGGGCCGCTCGTCCGTGTCGGAGCTCACCCCTCGGCGGGAGAAAACATGACCACGCGCACCGTATCTGTCCGAGCGTTTGTCCTCTTGCTGGCCTTGGTCGGCGTGCTGCTCGCGTGCAAGTCCAATCGGGCGCCGGATCCGAAGCTGGGGGAGGTGGTTACCTTTGACGACAGTCAGTGGACCGTCGTGAAGGCCACAGCAGTCGGCAACACGCTGCAGGGTATCGCCGAGATGAAGAAGACGACCGGCAAGTTCGTCAAGGTCGAGTTCACGGTCACCAACAAGAGCAAAGAGACCGAGAGCATTCTGGACCATCCCAAGCTGATCGACGACCAAGACCGGGAGTACGGGCCCATCGAGGCGCAGTCGCTGTTCATGGACGAACGCGAAAAGTCTCTCACCCTCGAGTCGCTGTCGCCGGACATGATGCAGCGCTTCTTCGCGATCTACGAGATCCCCGCGGACTCGAAAGGGCTGCGTTTCGAAGCCCGCGCGCTGTCCGCCTTCGGCAAGCGCCAGAAGGTCGTGCTGGGGATCTGACCCTCGGCGCCGTGCAGACGATCCTACGGGTGTTTCCAGCTGCCGGAGAGCGTCAAGCAGCGGCCACCGGGCACCGGCGTGGTGACGGTGCTCTGCACCGTGACTTCTACCAGCGTGACTCCGGTGAAGCTGCCCGCGGAGGTGCCCTGGTAGCTGGCATCCGCCGTGGTCAGGTTCAGCGTGCCGCTGACCGGGAAGAAGGGCGTCGGGGTTCCCGATAGATCTTCGTATACGAGCAGGCAGCGCGCGCAGCTTGAGTAGTTGTTGTCCGGGGGCTGTGACAGGTCAAAGTTGCCGGCGGTCTGCGGGCCGGCGACATTGTAAAACTCGATGTAGGCGACGTTCTCTTTGCCCGGCGCAAGACCAGTGACGCTGTAGGCCAAGGAGACGCCTCCGGGCTCGGTGTCCAGAAGCTGGAACGCGCCCAGGGTGACCGCCGTGCAGGCGCTGGCATCACCCGCCGTGCCTGCGCTGCCTCCCACGCCACTAGCGCCCGCCGCGCCGCCGGCGTCCGCGCCGCCGGTGGCCGCACCGCCCGTGCCACCGCCGCCACTACCGGCACCGGAAGGCGCGCCCCCGGT
>CALMUT010000095.1 GCA_937872925.1 uncultured Myxococcales bacterium
CCGGGGGGGGGTTTCGGGGCCCCCCCCCCGGTCCCCGGGGGGGGGGGTCCCGGGGGGGCCCCCCCCCCCGCCCCGCGGGCGCCCGGAGGCGGCGGATCCGGCATGCCCCCGCCGCAGGCGATGGGACACTCCGCACTGTTTTCCGTCAGACACAGACAGCGCGCCAGACACCCCACGCAGCCATCACAACGGTTCGGCTCGTAGACACACTCCGGAGCAGCCGCCGGCCCCAGCGTGCCGCCGCTGGAGAGCCGATCCGTGTCGCCTTCGGGAGTCGCCGAACACCCGACCGCGAGCGCCACCGCGCCGCACCACATGAAGTTGAATCGCGCCACGTCGTTTGCCTTCCTCACTGCGGTTGCGCCACGGTCACGCAGCCAAAAAGAATGTCCACGCGCCCGCTTGCATCCGACTGCAACGCCTGGCAGGTCGACGGGCACACCTCGATGCGCGTCGGCGTCACTGGGTGGTCGTAGTACCAACCGCCGTTCGGGCCGCACTGGCTCGGATCACCCACCGCGTAGATATCCGTTGCCGTGCCGCTTCCCGAAGTGAAGCGTACGTTCAGGCGTTGCTGATCGAAAGCCTGGCCCTGCGGCGGCGGTGGGATCTGCCAGGAGCAATCCAAGGTCTTGTTTTCGATCACGCTGGTGGCCAGCGAGTTGAACACCGGCGCGAAGCCGCTGGCGTTGCCGCCGCACAGGTCGCCGGCCTTGCCGCCGCTCTGCTGGACCAGGTCGTTGTAGGTCTTGCCCACCGCAACGCAGTTGGCGGAGCAGCCACCCGTGCAGAAGATCCCAAAGAACTTCCAGTCACTGATGCCCAGCGCTGCAACCTTGCCGCTGAACTCTGTAGCGGAGTGGATGTTGCCCGGCTCCGTATTGTCATCGGTGACGACGGTGAAGTACTTCACGGAGTTCGGACGCAACACTTGGCTGTAGCTGCTGTGGTAGCCCACCATCGCGCTCAGGGCGCTGTGACTGCCCACATACTTTTCCACGTGCAGGAAGTTCGGCGCGTTGGATCCGCCCGGGCAGCTGCCCTTGCCCAGGGGCGCGCCGATGCACATCGCGCCGGGATCGGCAATCAACACCACGCGCACATCCACGCCCGCGGCAGCGATCTGCTGGGCAAAGTTGTTCAGGTTCTGCTCGACGGCCTTCTGCTCCGCTTTCATGCTGCCGGAGGTATCCACTGCCCAGATGATGTCCACGGGTTTGAAGCCAACCTCGGCTTCCTGGGACACGGCTTCGCACTCCTCTGGCCCGCCCCCCGAACCGAGCACGACTCCGCTGCCACCACTGGCCGCCGCGCCACCACTTCCGATCGTCACGCCACCGCCACCTCCGCTTGCTCCGGCGCCCGGCACCGCGCTTCCGGCTACGGTGTTTTCGTCGGGTGCCGCGGAGCAGGCCATAGCTGCCAGGGACAGAAGCGCGGTCGAAAGGAGTCGGAGTTTCATGGCAGCACCTCTTCACGGCGTCGCGATCGACGGAAAACCCTCAGCCTGCACGGCCGCCACTTGCGCCGAAAGCTTCGGCAAGAAAAACGCTCCCGCGGGCTCGTCGCCGAAGGGCAGGAATGGCACCACCAAGCGCTGCAGCACGCGGCCCTCTTTGGACAGCAGCTTCACCGCCGTATCGACGCCCTCCACGCGTTCGTTCAGAGTGATGGCGCCGCCCCAAACCAGGGACCCGTCCACATCCACCAACAGCTTTTGGTACGCCTGGGGAGGCGTGGGCACTTCATACGCATTCTGATTGACGTACTTGATGCGGCTGAACAGCTTCCCGTAGTTGGTGTCGCTGATCCACTGCGGATCGCAGTAGCTCATCACGTCGCGGTATTTGTTCGGATCTTTGAGCGCACCGCCGATCAGGTCGTGCCCCCACACACCAATGCGCGCGCCAGAGTACGGGAAGGCTTCGCCAGAAACGCCGCACGGCGCGTGGGGTCGCCCGTGGGTATGCCCCACTTCGTGCGCCATGATCAGGCCCTCTTTGTCGGCGCCGGTGAAGCCGAGACCCACCGAGCAGCGCGCCCATTTGCTCGAAGCCGATGGCACGTTGCCCAAGCCGGCAATGCCTCCGCCGTAACTGCTCCACGACGACTTGGGCGCCATCACCCCGAAGTAGTAGATCTTGGAATCCACGCCGTCCTTCTGGCGCAGGTCGCACAGCGCATCGAGCCAGTTGGACCAACCCGAGCTCGGTCCCACGTAGCCCGAGTACTGCACCGGCGCACGCAGCGAGATGTCCACCTTCGGCGTGGGGTACATGCCGAAGACGGCGTCGTGATACACCTGCATCTGCGTGTTCGACGTGTCCGGTGCGCGCCCGGATCCGTCCGCGGTGTAGATGAAGGGCACGATCACCAAGCGCACCGGGCCCGACGCTTCGGTGCCCATATTCGCCTCGCCTTGGGCCGGGAACACCGCCCCAGACTGGACCGCCCCGACGCTGCCGCCGCTCGGTTCATGCAACGAGACTCGGAACTTCAAGTCCCCGGTCATCTGCTCCGGCGGGATCTGAAAGTTGATCGTGCTGCCCAGGCTGCCGTCCGAAGAGGTGCCCGTCACTTGCAGACTCGCCGTCTGGCTCTTCACGTTCGGATCGCTCGACTTCAGATCGAGCAGCGCAGTGATGTTCCGATTCTGAAACCCACTCACCGGCGCCACGCTGACCCGCAGCAGCGCAGGCCGCCCCTCGATCACCGGTGCGTTGCGCTGATTCACGGCCTGCCCGTTCTTGACCAGCGCGATCTTCACTCCCTGATAGATCGCGATCTCGCCGATGTTCACGTTGCCCGCGTAGTCCCCAACCTGTCCCAGAGAGCCACCGGCCCAGCCGCCGCTGTTGCCCCAGCCTCCATTGCCGCTGCCGCCGGATCCGGTCGTGCCGCCACCATTGCCCGCGCCACCATTGCCCGCGCCACCATTGCCCGCGCCACCATTGCCCGCGCCGCTGCCGCCCCCCGCGCTGCCGCCACCAGAGCCGCCCGACGACGATGCGTTGCCCGACCCGCCGCCGGAAACGTCACCACCGCCCCCCACGAGGCCACCCGAGCCGACGAACCCGCCGCCGCCCAGATCGCCCCCCGCGCCCGTAAACCCACACTCGCACTTGCTGAGGGATTTGCCAGTTCCGCTGCAGATCTGGATGCCCTGACTCGCGCCAGGACACACGCAAGCCAGCTGTTGGCCCGGAATGCAGGCGCGCGCTTCGAGAGTCTCATCCGGAACCGACCCGCAGGCCAGGACCAGCAGTGCGGGCATCGCCATGAGCAGTCGTCGCATCGTGGACCTCACGAACACTGCGCCGCGCAGGCTTGCGCCGCACAGCCTCCCAAAGCCACAGCGGGTGTGACCGCGCCAAAGTTCACCATGTAGGCGCCGCAGGACAGAATTAGGCAGCCGTAGTCAGAGAGAGAGCAGCCGCTCTGAGCAGCACAGCTGACCAGGTCGAGGCAGCCAGAGGTCTGCGAGCAGGACGAATACTGCGCGCCGCACGCCGCGGAGATGCACCCCTCGCAACTACTGGCGGTCGTGCCACCACCACCACCCCTACCGCCGCCGCCGCCGGCCGAGCCGCCGTACCCCCCGCTGCCGGTTGCGCCATAGCCGCCGCTGCCGCCGCCACTGCTTCCACCACTCGAGGGTGTTCCCCCAGTGCCAGCGCCGCCACCGCCACCGTTCGCGCACTGCGAGAGGCACACGTTGGCGTCTCCGCCGTTGCAGGCACAGGTGTCGAAACACGACGTGCAGCCCCCGCAGTCCGGCGCGAAGGTGCAGCCGGCGCCATGGCTCCCGCTACACCCCATACACGCGCCGTATCCGGTCCCGCTTGCGTTGCACTCCTGCACGCCGCTGCCTCCGCCAGGGCAGGCGCATTCGGCGGTCTCATTGGGCAAGCACGCGGCGCTTGGTTCAGCCTCCTCCGTCTGGGCCGCGCAACCAAACGCCAAGGTGGCGACAGTTACGGAAACGAAGCTAGCGAACACGGCACGCAACATGGAGGTCTCCTCATTCGTTTCCGGGCATGCCCGCGAAACGTTCAAAGCCAGGGCGCTCGGGACAGAGCGCTCCCACCTTTGCTGACACCGGCCCCCCACCGGCCTTGCAGCCGGTGCGGGACTTCTTTTTTGTTTTTTGGTGTTTCAGGGCTCGTCAGGGGCTCCAGGTCATCTGGCACCAGCGACATCCAACGGATCGGGCGGAAAGACTGGCGGATCGGCCCCCATGACGGACGGCATTGACCCCCGCAATCGAAAATGAAAACCATTATCAATAACGATGACCCGTCGATTCCAGCAGGGATCCTGTGCGGCCCCGGTCGCCATCGCCGCGCTACTCTCGCCCGCGCTGAGCCACGCCGCTGGCTATGATCAGCCGGTCCCTTTCACGGCGCGCAACATCGGCGTCGGGGGAACTGCGGTGGCAGCAGCCGATGATGCCACTGCTCCGGCCTACAATCCGGCCGGTCTGGCTTGGGTGAGCGGCGTGGAAGTGCTCGGCGGGGTGACGCTGATGATGGGCACGCTGCGAGCGTCGCCGGAATCGGACACCAACGTGGAGTCAGAACGGATCGTCGCGCCGTTGCCGTTCTTGAGCGCCGCGTCGAAGCTTTTCGATCGCGTCCACGTCGGGCTGGCGATCCATCCCATTGCGGCGGCGGGCGCCATCTACGAGTACGAGGGTGCCGTAGGCCTGACACGCGATGAAACCCGCGCAGCGTTCGTCGAAGCGGCCCTTGGCGTCGGCGTACGCCTCCCCCTTGGCTTGGCCCTGGGCATCGCGCATCGCACGACCTATGCCACCCTTTCCCGCTACAAGCGGGGAGCCAACGCCAGCGGTCCGGGCATCGAACTGAACCTCGACGGTATCGACTTCACGGGCGTGCGCCTCGGCGCGCAATGGCATGCACTGCAAGACGCCCCCCACGCAACGGCGGCAACCCGGCGACGACTGCGATTCGGAGTGGCATATCGCCACCCCATCGAGATCGACGTGCACGGAGAGACGGGCACCGTGTTTTCCCAGCCTGCCACCGACACCACCACCACGTTGCGCCTGCCCGCCCGACTGACGGGGGGCATTCGTCTAGATTTCGGTCGCTTTGGCGCGGCTTTCGAGACCGACTACGTCAACAACGCCGCGAACGATAGGGCTGCAGTACGGGCGGAGCTAACCGGAGCGGCGCTGGATGTGCCCGCAATATTCGACTGGCAAGACGCGGTCACGCTTCGGGCTGGCGCCGAGTATCGAACGTTGAGCGACGGCGAACTAGCGCTCCGCATCGGTTTCGTCCGTGACGGAACCTCCGCAAGCAGAACCTACCCGAGTCCCTTTGGACCCCCGCCAGCGCCGACCCACGTCGCAACCTTGGGCGCAGGCTTCAGCCGAGAGTCGTGGTCGATGAACTTGGGGTACGGACTGCGCTTCGGAGAAACGACCATCAATGAGTCAGAGCTCGGGCGCGACGCCTGCGCCTTCTGCGGCTACTCAGGCGAATACTCGACGCAGCTGCACCTCATTTCCGCGGACTTCAGCCGCCGCTTCGATTGAAGCTGGCGACCCAATCCGCGCCCAAGCGAGAACGAGAACGAGAACGAGAACGAGAATCATGAGAAACCTAAAATGCTCGTTGTGGGGACCTGCCGTCGCGATCCCTTGGGCGCTTGCACTATCGAGCTGCAGCGCCGACGACAACCCTGCCCCCAATCAGCAAGCCGATGCCGGCGCGGCGGGTTCGGGGGGAGCCGGAGCCACTGACGGAGGCGGCCCGGGAGACGGCGCAGGGGACACGACCAGCGCCGGCGCCTGCCTCGGCGCCGGCGACACTGCAGCGTTGGGCAGCGCCGACTTGGACGCTGAAATCCCGACCTGCGTGAAAGCTCTCGTTACCGGTGGAAAGGGTCCACAGGATCCGGATTTTCCCCAATTGGTCAGCGCGTGTCTGGTCAAATCCACGGGGTTGACCACAGGCTGCGCGGATTGCTACGCCCACTTCGCAGACTGCAGCGCCGAGCAGTGCTTGGCGCAGTGCATCGCAGACCCAACGGCGAAGCAATGCGTCGATTGTCGCTGCGGCATATCCGCAGCGACGGACTGCGTCGGTGCGCTCGTCAGCTGCACGGGTGTCAAGGACGACACTTGCGGCTGAGTTCGCAGAAAGGCACAAATGGATTGGATCATCCCCGTTCGTTGGCTTCACGTCTTTGCCGCCTCGGCGTGGTTTGGTGAGGTCGTCGTCATCAACTTCATCTTGGTGCCGGCGCTGACGCGCTTTCAGGGAGAAGCGCGCAAGCAGTTTCTGGCAACGGTTTTCCCGAAAGTATTCCGACTCGCTTCTGTGCTTTCAGGCACGACGGCAATCACCGGCGGGGTATTGCTGTGGCGCTACACCGGTGGGAGCCTGTCGGCATTGGGCGGCTCTCGCTGGGGCACGTGCCTGACGATCGGCGCATGCATGGGCCTAGTGCTGACGCTGTTTCACTTCTTCATGGAAGACAAACTTGCGCGACGTGTCGGCATCGGTTGCCCAGACACGAGCATGGACACCGTCAACGACGTGCACGCCAAGCTCACGCTCATTCCGCGCCTCGGCCTGGGAGTGATCGCGACGATCTTCTTCCTAATGATGTACGCTGTCCGCGGCGCCTAGACCCGGCCGCAACGTCCGCACCCCCGCACCTTTTTTTTCCAGTCAAACCGCGGCGTTTTTGCGCGGCCCCCCGCGCCCACCCCTAGGGTGCGTTCTTGAGCTTCTCGGCCTTGGCCTCGGCCTTGGCTTCCATTGGGTTCTTGTCGTGGACCTCGTCGGATTTGACGCCATCGCCGCCCGCCATCGCCTTCAACACCCCTAGATGCTGATCGCGCCACCAAAGGCGTGCGTACGCCTCGCGGCTGCCCTTCTCATGGCACTGCTCGGAGTGCGTCACTTCGTGCAGCAGCCAGCGCCGGTTCCCAGATTCCAATAGCACGGTGCTGAGCTTGCCGACCGGGAAGTAGATGTTCTTGCAGTCGGCCATCGCATTGTTGCCATTGACCTTACTGGACTCGTGAATGCGAACTCCTCGCAAGTTCAGTTTGAAGAACTTGGAGTACCGCCGGATAAACCACTCTGGCAGCGGCTGCCGCTCCTTGGCATGCTTGTCGACTCGCTTGAAGTAGGCCTTGTACAGATTGACCTTAGCAGTGGTGGAGAACACGATCTGCTTGACCTTGGCCTTGATCTTGGTGGCTTTCTTTCCCTTGACGCAGGCCGAGTAGTTGGTGCCCTGTCCCTTCCACTTCTTGGCGGCAACGTAGCCCTTGGAGCAGACACGCTTCTCGACCTTGCACTCCTTGTCCGGATGGTCGGCTTGATACTGAGCGCAGTACGCCGTTGCCGCGGCTTTGTTCTTTTCAGATTCGCATTTTCGATCGCACCGAGCATCGGCTCTAGGCGCAACGAAAAGGATCGCAAGCGCGATCACGATCAAACCAGGATATTTCATCGGGGCCCACCTCCTGAAGCAACTCGCACCACTTCAAGAGTATACGCACCGTGGCCACCAAACCTGTCCAAAGGCGCTTCGAATTGGCCGTTTTCGATACAAACCGCTGGGAGACGGCGGCTGCAGGGCCCCCGAGAAAAAGGCCAGCAACGGCGAGCAGTCGGGACCCAAGGCGAGCCGGCTGGCGAAGCCCCGCTAGATCCCCATCACCTGTTTGGCCCAGGCGCTGCCGTAGGTCTTGACCACGAAGGCGCGCAGATTCGCTGCGTCCGGACTAGTCAGGATCTTGTTGTAGTAGTCGTCGACCTTGTTCCATTTGAACTCGGTGCGATTGTGCGTGTCGAAATACAGCTTCATGCTTCGCTCAGTGTTCCACTTTAGAAACTCGCGGAACTGCGCATAGGAAGAGAAGTAGTTCGGATCCTTGGCCTCTACAGCCATCGCCAGGGCAATGCCGTATACGGTGAACTCCAAGGAGCCGAAGACGTCGCGCCAACCGTCCTTCCACTTGCCTTCCAGCACCATGTTCAGACCGGACTCGGTGCCGTTGGTGTAGGCGACCCACTCGTCCCATAGGTACATGGGCGTGTCGTTCCACGCCTGGGATCCTTGCAGATACAGACTGTAGCGGCTTTCACGCAGACTTTGCGGCACGTAGCTATTGGCGTCACTCTTCCAGATGTTGGGTTCGACGATGATCACGCCCTTGTTGTGGCCGACGTAGAACCCGTTGGCCTTCTTGCCAGTAGTGTTTTTGTAGTTGCGCAAGTGTGAGTTGATGCCGTGGGTGGTCTCGTGCACGTGCGTGACCTTGTCGGCGTCGTAATAGGTGTTGCCGTAGGACGCGGGCAGGTGCTGGATCACGTCGGTCATGTACGAGCTCCAGGCCCCGTTGGTCTGGCTTTGCTGCGCGGGCCACTCGATCCAGGTCACGGCGCCTGGCGCAAAACCGCCGCTACCGCCGCTACCCGTCGCACCACCCGTGCTGCTGCTGCCGCCGCTGCCCGTTGCACCCCCAGTGCTCGTCGTGCCGCCGCTGCTGGTGCCGCCTCCGCTGCCGCCACTACCCGACGTGCCGCCGGCGCCGCCGCCACAGGTCCCACAGCCAAACAAGCTCACCTCGTTGACGCAGACCTGATCCCACTCCGTCTGACAGCAATAGTTGTCCTGTGCGCAGACACAGTTCTGCACCGTCGCGTCTCCGCAACCCGGCGTACCGGTCGTGGGCGCACAACACGCGACGGTTGCGCTGCCGCCGCCTCCGCCGGGCGCGCCACCGCTGCTGGGCGTGCCGCCACTGCCGCCGCCTCCACTGCCCGGCGTGCCACCCGTGTTCGGCGTTCCGCCAGAATTCGGTGCGCCCCCGGAATTCGGTGTGCCACCCGTGCTGGTCGACGCGCCGACGCCACCGGTGAGCCCGCTGCCACCGCCACTTGCAGAACCGCCCGCCCCGGAGCCAACACAAGCGTTCACGCAGCTATCGGTCTGCCCGGTGGCACAGAAACAACGCTCGAAACACGATCCGCAGTTCTGACAGCCGGCTGCGGGCGTGCAGCTATTGGCGCCAACTTGTCCCGCCTGGCCGGCGGCGCTCGGTCCGCCACCGTCTTCGGCGCTCACCGCGCAGGCGAGGGAGCCCACCGACCACAGCACCAACGCTAATTGCGAAAGTCGCACGGCATGCCTCCTTAAAATTTCACGGCGACGGTACGTCGCGCGCCGGGCGCCAGCATCACGCTTTGCGCGCGGCGCCCGTGGTCGGGATGAATGAAGACCACGCTGTGGGATCCGGCCTTGAGCTTCACGGAGACCTGTGGCGTTTGCCCCAAAGGACGCCCGTCCACGACCACATTCGATGCCGGGATGGAGTTCAAGTTGAGATAGCCGAATTGCACACTCGGCCGAGGCGCCGGTGGCAGAGTCGGCAGCGCCGCAACTGTGGCGGGCGCGGATGGCACCGCAGGAGCGGGAGCCGGAGCGCCTACGGGTTCCGCGGGAAGCGCGGAAACGTCGATGGATTCCGCGGCGACTTCAGTGAACATCTGCTGCTCGGGAGTCAGGTCGAAATGCACGCTGCCAGGCTCATCCTCGAGTGTCCGCAACGCGCGAGGCGCCGGCGCGATGAACCCAGGCGCGACGACGCTCACGAAGTGAAATCCCGGCTTCAGTTCGTCGATCACGCAGGGCGAAGCTTCGCAGCGTCGATTTCCGTCCACAAAGACCTCCAGGGGCGCCACGCGAAAGCCTCCCACCTGCGCGACCGTCACGATCAGCGCGGGAGCTTCGCCTGCGGCGGCGGCGCGCGCGCGCGCCTGCATGATCAGCGTGCCGAGCAAGAAGAGCGCAATGCCGCAGAGCGCTCCCGCAGCGACGGACAGCGCACGGAAGCGAGCGGGTGGCTTGCGACGGCGCTCAACATTCTGCGCGACGGGCACCACACTGTCGCGAGCGTCGAGCCTGGAGTCCGGCAGTTCTCTCGGTTCGACCTGCATGCGCACGCGTTCCGACGCCAGCGCGCGGCGGCCGGGCAGCGTGGCAGCATCGTGTTCCGGCGAACTGGGCGGCGGCGTAGGCGCTGGCAGCTTCGCGCGCACCCGGGCTTCCGGATAGTCCGAAAGTCGCGGGCGCTCGGGATCTGCGCGACGCTCGGACAACGGTGGGCTCGATGCGGGCGCAGGGCGTGGCGAAGGCGAAGGCGCATACGCCTCCGCACTCAGGCCCGTCGGCACACGTGGAGGCGGCGGCAGCGGTGACGGGCGCGGTGGAGCGACGTGCAATCGCACCCGCCCACTACGCGGCGAACGACTGCGTGCCGCGGGCGCTGGCTCGAACACGGGAAGGGGAGGCAGCGGCGTACGCCGGGAGCGATCCGCGGGTCGCGACGCCCTCGGCTCCACGACTCGCAGGGGCACGGGGTACACCGGCTTGGCTTGCTCGGCTGTGGCTTGCTCGACCGCCCCTTGCAGCGGAGGGCCGCCGTGCCACACCGGCTTGGGTGGTGAGCTGTCCTTTTCGAGGGTTTCTTCGACTTCGTCGTCGTCGGGCACACAGTCCAGGACGCCGGTGATCTCGTCCCGACGATTCTCGCCCGAGGCGATGTGCAGCGCGGGAGCGGTGTCGTTGCTCGCAGCGATGGCTTCGGGTGGTCCGCTCACCACGGTGTCGAGATCCGACTCCGAGTCGTACTCGACTGGAACGATGTATGACTCCGAAAGTTCCTCGACGATGCTGATCTCGGCAGCGTCTGCTTCGTCGGGCGCGTCGGATTCGATGGCCACGACACTGCCTGTGAACGTCGCTTCTTCCGCGTCTGCTTCGTCGTCGATCACCACAAGGCTGCCGGTGAACGTGGGCTCCGAGTGCTGTGTGTGCATCATCTGCGTCCTCTTCTTTTTCGGCCCGCCGCGAGCGCGCCCAAGACCAAGAATCCGAAGTTCCCACCCGAGTTGCCGCCCCTCGCGTTGCCGCTCATTGCGCAGCCGGCTGTGGTCGGCTCCTCGCGCGGAGTGAGCGACGAGCCACCCGCCCCAAAGTCCGGCGGTGACTGCGGGCCGCTGCCATAAGGCGTGCACGCCGCTGCGCACGACACGGCGTTGCCGGTGGCACATCGACAGCGATCGTCGCAGCTCTGGCACGCGCTGCAGTCCGGCGCCAGGGTGCAGCCGGGGAAGCTGTGATCCGGCGGCGCGCCGGGGCTGCCTCCAAAGTTGGGCGCTGCGCCACCCGCGCCCGGGTTGCCGCCACCGCTCGGGTCGCCGCCGGATCCAGGGCTGCCGCCGGATCCGGGCCCTCCACCAGCGCCGGGACCGCCACCGCTTGCACCCGTGTTGCCCGTGTTCGCGCCGCCGCCCGCGCCAAATCCGCCCGAAGCACTGCCCCCCGCGCCGGTCACCCCCCCCGTCGAGGAACCCCCCCCGCCTCCATAGGGCGCGCCGCAGGTGGACGACGGACCGGAGAGCTGTCCCGCACAGCCGTTGCTCCACGTGCCGTTGCTGGCGCCCGGATCCGTCGGGAAGCCCGTGCAACCCGGCCCTGGACTCCACGTTCCGTTTTGATGACACGGCGTCAAATCGACGCCCGCGCTTTGCTCGAGCCAGTCAATAGCGCTGTGCATCATCGAGTAGTAGCCGCCGCCGCCGCAGTACTCGCCGTAGGACGTAATGCCGAACACTCGCCAGCTGCCGTCGTTCAGGCGAATGTAGACCGGACCGCCGGAGTCGCCGTAGCAAGTGTCCTTGCCGTTGCCACCGATGTGCGCTTCGCCGTTCTTGATGGAATTCAGAGCCATCGTGACTTCGCGCTTCGGGCCCCATCCCAGATTGTCGTTCGCCTGGCCAAACCCCACTGCCGTGACCTGCGCGCCAGGAGCCAGCGCCTGGGTTTCGCAGCCCATCAGGATCGGCACGATGGGCACGCTCGTCACCGGTTGGGACAGCTTGCAAAACGCTACGTCGCGACCGCTAGAGCTGTAGTACTTGGGATCGGCCTTACAGAACTTGGTCGAAACCTTGAACGCCGGAGAGTTCTGATTGTCACCGAATGCGACGCTGCCCGGGCTGCCGCCCTCGACGCAGTGCGCGGCGAAGACCACGACCTCGGGATGCACCAATGTCCCAGTGCATCCCCCGAGGGATACGGTGGTCGGCCAGGCGCAGGGCTTGATCTTGGCGCCGCCGTAGATGGCCTGGGGCTCGCTGGCGCTGGCGGCAGCTGCGCAAAAGCTGAGCGCCAGGGACAGCGCGGTGGCAGTGGCTTGTTTCCAGCAGTGTTGCATTGTGACCCGGGTGGAAGGGCGCGGAGGTTTCCTGACGCCTCACCACACGGACACACACCGGCGGAGCCCTTTGCATGGAAAAATCGACCCGCCGGCCGACAACCCGCAGATCGACGAAAAACCTCGGCGATCTGCCGGTCAGTCTTCGGCGTGGCCTTCGGGCTCGGTATGCAACAGCCGCTCGATGGTCAGATGGAAGTTGCTCTGCACGGCGCGGAACAGGCTCTCGCACTCCGAGGGGCGCATGGCGTGGCGTTGCATCAGGTGGCTCTGGGCATCTTCCAGCAGCTTGCCCCGGATCTTCGCAAGCCAGCGCGACACGGTGGAAGCGTCGACGCTATGCAGCCGCGATAGCTCGGTGAGGGTGAGGCGATCGATCACGTACATGCGCAGCAGATTTCGCTGCTCGCCGGTCAGGCGCCGAAATGCCTCGGCAACGGCTTCCGACAGCGCCGAGGCATACCGGGCCCGGATCACCTCGAGTTCTGGATCCCGCGCGTCGTCCGCAATGCGTGAAGCGAGCACATCGTCGTCGCGGGGCGCATGCCGCCGTTCCGCGCGCTGCGCGTTTAACGCCGTACGCACCACCACCACACGCATCCAGCCGCCCAGGCTACCGTGCCCCGAGTACTGGGCCAGCTTCGCCGGCTTGTCCTGCTGCCCCACGAACAGTTTGACACGGGCGCGCTGCACCGCCTCTTCTTTGGCAGTCGCGGACAAGCTCAAGCGGCGCAGACCGACCTCGGCCTCGGCGCTGAACATCTTTTCTAGCTCTGTGACCGCTGCGTCCTGTCCGCTGACGGCACAGAAACACAGCCACAGCTCCTCGAATCGCAGACTGCGCATCGCGGCAGCCGCGTCCTCGGGCTGCCCAAAGCGCTCAGCGACGAAGGCGAGGAACTCGGCCTGGCGCTGCACAAACTCCGGACGCGCAGCCCCCAATGAGGCAAGTCCCGCGCGCAGCAGAGCGTCCACTTCCGCACGCAGCTCGGGCGGCCACTGAGAAATCGCGGCGTGTTCAAAGAACGCCTGCGTTGTTGGCGCTTCGTCGCTCATTCGCTGAGACGAACATTCCCACGGGAGCGACCATGCGATCGAGTTTTCCAGGTCTCTACAGAGTTTTCGCCTCAGAAGCGGGTGTCCAAGGGCCCTTGACTGGGTCCCCGGCGGTGTGGCGCTTTGCCCGAAGGCTTCGGCTTTTGCGAGGCGGCAGGCGCCCCCTCGGAACCCGCGGGCTCCGGCACAAAGTCCGAGAGGGACGTCACGCCAGTGGATGTGGCCGACGGGGCGGCGGAGGCCGATGCCACAGGCGGGGCGTCGAAAGTGCCCTCGGGAGCCAGCAAGACCGCCAAACCGAACGCGACCACGACAATCGCCAGGACCGCTCCGACCAAAAGCTGCCAGCGCTTGCGCCGACTCAGGTAGCGCTGCAGCGTGTCTCCCATGCCCTGCCGCGCCTTGGCGTCGGGAGCCACGAAGTTCGGGACATTCGCTGGCGGCGGCAAACTCGATGGCAATGGCACCAGGGAGTCCGCGGCGGGCCGCACGCTTTCCGGTGCCAAGAGCCCGCGGATGCTTGCCACCCACCCGGACGCGCCGGAGGGAGCAAATGCCGCAAGCTGCTCCGCGAGCACGAGCAAGTCCGCGGGGCGATCCTCCGGCTTCTTGCTCAAGCACTGCAAGATCACGCGCTCCAAACCCAGAGGCAAGTCCGGACGCAGCTGCGTCGGGCTATCCGGTGCATCCCGCACGATGCCCGCTGAGAGTGCCGGCAGATTCGCCGCGACGAATGGCGGGCGACCCGTCAGAATTTCGTACAACACCACGCCCAGCGCCCAAATGTCCGCGCGTGCATCCACGGTCTTCGAACTCCGGATCTGCTCCGGCGCCATGTACGTGGGCGTGCCCAGAATGTCCATGGAGCCTGTCAGACTCTCGGAGTCCCGGAGCTCGGTTTCGATCTCCGCTTTCGAGATGCCAAAGTCCAATACCTTCACGAAGCCGCGCTGCCCCGGCCGCTCAAGCACCATGATGTTGTCGGGCTTGATGTCCCGATGGATCACCCCACGGGCGTGGCTGGCAGCCACCCCCACGCAGGCTTGCAGCAGGTAGCTCAGCGCGCGTTCGAGGGGCAGTGGACCCGAGCGCCCAATCAGCCGCGCCAGGGTTGCGCCAACCAGGTGCTCCATCACGATGTACGGCGTTCCGTTGTCGAGTCGCCCCACATCGAAGATCTGCACGACGTGTTCGTTTTGGATCGCGGATGCAGCGCGAGCTTCGCGCACAAAACGTTCCACCGCGGAGCGTTTCCCGGCAGCGCGAGGCGGCAATAGTTTGATCGCAACGCGTCGTCCCAAATCTTGCTGAATCGCCGTGATCACAACGCCCATTCCGCCACTGCCGACCAGTCCTTCGACACGATAGCGCCCGCCGATCACCTGCCCCGGTGCGGGGATCCAGTCCTCTACGATCTTGTTGGCTCGGCCGCCCCACAGTTCGAGGGACTTGTCGAAGGACGCCCGCACAGCACGTTCGAGCTCCACGCCAGTGGGAAACCGTTTTTCGTCCGCCGCGGCGCGCTTGAATACCGAGCGCAGGGTGGAATCCCGCTCGCTGGTCTTGTCCAAGAGCGCCATGCAAAGCGACGCAATGGCGTATACATCTGCGCGTCGGGCCAACTCGACAGGCACCGCCTCGGGCGTGATTGCGTAACGGATCCCAAAACCGAGCACGACCGCGTGCCCGGTGGGATCCACAAATACATCCTCGGGCGCGAGGGATCCGTGAACAATCAGCGCCTGGTGGGCCGTGGCCAACGCATTGGTCAACTGCACCGCAACCTCGCGCACCCAGGAGCTCGGCAGCTCGTCATCTTCCAGCAGCGACGCCGCGGTGTCTCCCTCGAAAAACTCAGACAGGATCACCAATTGCTGACCGTGCGGTACACAACGGTACACGCGTTCCAAACTGGGATGATCCAACGCAGTGAGTCGCTTCACGATCTCTTGCACCGCCTCGCCGCGTTGCTTCACGACGTCCGGCGAAAGCCAGGTCGCAAAGTGTGTGCTGTCGGTCTTGGCACGGCGCACCACGGTGAGGCGTGCGCCCGCCACGACCGAGATCACGCGGGTCACTTCCAGGCGCTCGGGAGCTTCTGCGCCCGGCTCGGCGTTGCGGTCGAGGGTCGGCTCGTCCAGGGGCTCGTCGTGGGGCAGTGACGCACGGACCAGCGCGGCCAGCACGATGCGGCAGTCGTCACAAGTGTCGACATGGGCGTGGGCGCGGCGGCGCTGTCCCCCGCTGAGCTCGCCCTCCGCGAGCGCAAGCAGCACCGTCTCAGAGAGACACGCTGCGTCCGGCCCGGAGTTCTCTACGGGCTCTGCGCCATTGGGCCAGTGTGCGTCGCTCGCTTCATCCATGCGTGCGCCTGTGGAAAAGGCGACCCGGGCCATCCCTTAGTAGACGCCCCGACTCGATGATCTTTGCAGACGGGGCGGCCAGCAAGCAATGTCGACCCAAAACTGACACATTTGCGCGACAAAGCGGCGGCCGCGGCCGCGCGGAGACGCGGCTCGCCCTGGATCCGGGAAATGCCTGCGGGCCCGCGCTTCGCGCTTGCAAGCGAGGGTGCGCCCGCTAGCTTCACGCCCATGAGCGACAGCCGACCCATCAAACGCGCAGCAATCGTCTTCGCCGGAGGCCCCGCGCCCGGTGCCAATTCGGTGATCGCCGCTGCCACGATGGCGTTTCGACGCAACGGCCGAGAAGTGATCGGCTTCCACAACGGCTACTCAAATCTGATCGAATACGACCCGAGCACGCGCCCCCTCGTTGCGGAGCAGGACTACTTCGTCTTTCAGGACCACCACCTACGCGGGCTGCGCAACGCCCGCGGCATCTTGGTAGGTACGGCCCGCGCCAACCCAGGCAAACGCGTGCGTTCACCTGCGGACATGACCGATCCCGAGCGCACACGGCCGCTGCAGCAAGTCTATCAAGGCCTGATCGATCTCGAGGTCGACGCGCTAGTCAGCATCGGCGGCGACGACACCCTCCGCACCGCGAACTGCCTATACGAGTATCAAAAACACCTGCCGCCGGAGGCTCGCCGCGTGCGCATCGCGCATGTGCCCAAGACCATTGACAACGACTACCGCGGCATCGACTTCACCTTCGGATTTTTCACGGCCGTCGATTTCATGGCCAAGGAACTGCTCAATCTACGTGCGGACGCCCTGGCGACTAAGAGCTACTTCATCGCGGAGACCATGGGCCGCAAGACGGGCTGGCTCGCCTACGGCGTAGCCATTGCCGGCGAGGCGCATATGGTCGTGGGTGTCGAAGACATCGAAGGCGACCTTGCAATCCAGGAGCAAGTGACGGCCGAAGACGGCAGCACGCGGTCCGAGACGCGACTGTCTTTGGAAGCGTTGGCAGATCGCGTGGTTGACCTGGTGCTGACCCGGGAAAAGCGCGGCAAGCGCTACGGCACCATCGTGCTCGCCGAAGGGCTGGCAGAGGTGCTGCCCCAATCCTTCCTCGACGGGATCCCCCGGGACGAACACGGGCATGTGTCTCTTGGCCGCGTGGATATCGGAAGACTCGTGGCGGAGCTTGCGGGTGAGCGCTTTTTCAAACGCACCGGACGCCGCGTAAAGTTCACGGGAGTACAGCTCGGCTACGAGTCCCGCTGCGCAGCACCCCACGCCTTTGACGTCATGCTCGGCAGTCAGCTCGGGCTCGGCGCCTATCGCGCCTTGGTCGACCGCGAACTCGACGGCCACATGGTCAGTGTCACCGGCCAGCTAGAGCTGCAGTACGTGCCCTTCGGCGAGCTGGTCGACGCCGAGACCCTGAATACCGGCGTGCGCTACTTGCGCACGGGCAGCGATTTTCATCGCCTGGCGCGGCAGCTTGAAACCCGCATCGTGCGCTCCTGATCCCGGTACGCCGCTTGCCATTGTGGAGCGTGCCATCAGTCGAATAGGACGCCGAGGGAGAAGCGTCCGATCAACGTGACCGGAAACAGACCGCCATTCAGATCGACAGGGTCGATGGTCGCGCGATCCGTGGCGATTTCGAGGGCGTCATCGCAGCCGTCGGTTTGGACCTGGGATACGGCGGTGGTTCCGTCAGCAAAACAGCGCTGCTGTCGATTGAGTTCCACGCCGAGACCGATGCCGCCTGCCAAGGTGAAAGCCCCCCAACTCGCTTGGCTACCAAACATGGCAAATGCCTGACGTTCCGTCACATCGACGCTATCGATAGGACCGCCGTCGTCCACGGTGTTGTAGGAGTAGCCGTAAGTGGCAAATCCTACGCGGATGACATATCCGTGAAAGGCAGTGCCATCGAGCCAGAAGCCGACGTCCACTGCGGCGCCACTCAGGGGACCAAGGCCGTTGGACTCTTGCTCAAGCACATCGGGTGCGCCGGATAGATTGAGGGTCGGGGGTTTCTTTTGCACAACGAAGGTGGGCACGAGCTCGACGGTCAGGAAGTCGAGCAGACCCACCTCAAGTTCAACGCCGAGCCGCCCTTCCAACAGCCAGTTGAAGGGATCGATGCGGGCCGACCAGGGGGGCATCTCGAAGCCACCTGAGCCTTCGGGCGCCTCGGGCGGAGGCGGCGCGTCGGCGATAGGCCCGGGGGGATAGATGGGATCCCGGTCATCGGGCGGCGCCGTGGGCTGGGGTTCGGTGGATCCGGTCGGGGCTTCGCCCAAGGGCGGGGCTTCGGGAACGGGCGCGACCGGCGCGGCATCGGGATCTTCCGGCGGCGGGTCCTCCGCTTCCGCAGGATCGGCGACCGCCTCAGGCGGAGTATCGGCATCCAGGGGTTGTGCCAGGACCGTCGGAGCGGCGATGGACACGGCGACGAAGAACGGAAGCCAGGATCTCATTGCAGACATTCATAGGGCGATGGGGTCGGTGGGTAAAGGGTGTGCCCAGGCGGCGTCGCGTCAGCTGAGACGAATGCAGAGGGCGCCGCGCCAGGTTTTCTTGCGGCGCACTGTCACACTCTGGACAGGGCGGTCGATACGCAGAGGTCGCGCGCAACCAAGCGCGCACTTTCAGCGGAGACCAAGCATGCACGCCACCCCGGATCCGAAAAAGCCAGCGAGAGCGTCCCTACCCGCCCGGGCCGGAGCACTCTGTTTAGCGCTGGGCACACTGACGCTGTTGATCGCGCGCGGCACTACGGGCTGCTCCGCGGACGAGAGCAGGCCCCCGGCCATCGCCAAAGAGCGCGATCTTCCCGCAAGAACCCACCCTTCGCCCGAAAGCACCGCGCCCTCGATACCAGGCAACGCCGCTCCCCCGATGCCGGGCAACGCCGCGCCGCAGCGGCCACCGGAAGCCTCCAAGGCGCCGCCCGCTGTGCCCTCCAAGAAGTCCGGTCCGCCGCCCGCAACCACCGCAACGCCGCCGCAACCTCCCCCCAGCAAGGGCGACCTGGAAGGCGAAGAAGGCCAGTTCTTCCCCGGGTCCAAGGCCGCCGTGTTTCGCCCGAGCAAGAAGGCGCCACCCAAAAAACAAGCCGTCAGCCAATGATCGAAGCGGTGATCGGCGCGTGCATCAGCCTCGGCGCGCTCGGGATGGTGCTCGGCTCCATGGAGCGCGCCTTCCCCGCGCGCCGACAGCGGTTCTTTCGCCCCGAGTGGGGCACCGACGCGCTGTTCTTTCTGGGGCAGTACTTCGTCTTCGGCGGCCTGACGGCGTTTGTGCTGGCCAAAGTGGACGGCTGCTTCGGCGTTGCGGCGCTGTCCGGTCTGCGCCCTTGGAGCGCACAGATCCCCTTGCCCCTGCGCGCGCTGCTCGCCCTCGCGCTGGGTGATGTGTGCATTTACTGGTTCCACCGCGCGTGCCACCGCTTCGACTTCTTGTGGCGCTTCCACGCGGTGCACCACTCCTCGGAACGACTCGATTTTCTGGCGGCATACCGTGAGCACCCCTTCGACGGCGTCTGCACGGTGCTACTTCTGAACCTGCCCGGGATCGCCATCGGTCTGCCCTTTGAAGCGCTCGGCGGCTTGATCGCCTTCCGCGGCGCGTGGGCGATCTTCATTCATTCTAATGTGCGCGTTCCTTTGGGCCCGCTGCGCGTGCTGTTCGGAGCCCCCGAGCTGCATCACTATCATCACGCTCGCGTGCCGCGCACCTTGCACAACTTCGCCAACCTCGCGCCCTGGCTCGACGTGCTCTTCGGCACGTACTACTTGCCCAGCGAGCACGAGTCCTACGAGCTCGGACTCACCGACCCATGGCCACGGGGATACGTTGCGCAGCTGCTGCGGCCCTTCGGCATCCAGGCGCGCTGGCTCGGTGCGGACCAACCTCCGCGCTCGGAAGCTCAGTCCGAAGCGGCGTCTGCTGCGCCACCATCCACGCCCGCGCCGCAGGGCTTGGGCGGGCCGGTGTCCGGAACCGGCACGCTGGGCGGTAGGTTCGCGGGGTCGACGCACTGATTGAGGATCGGTGCGTAGTAGCCGCAGAATCCCGTGCCCAGACAGCAGCCCGGCAGCGTGAAGCTCGATACCGTGATGGACGGGCAATTCGGATCGCCCGCGTCCGCGGGCACGTTGGCGTCGATCCCTCCGTCGAGTACCTCGTCCAGGGTCACGCAGCCTAGACCGATCGCGGTGCCGTCGTAGCCGCAGCTGTCGTCCGGCTTGCAGCAGCCGGGCGCAACCTGGCCCAGTCCCGGACAGTTGGCCGCAACACACGCGCCCCCGCCACCGGTGCCACCCCCGCTCGACCCACCCGCGCCGGAGCTGCCGCCGCTTCCGGAACTGCCGCCGGTGCTGGAATCCGTTCCCGCGTCCGCGGCCGTCTTGCCGCCGCCGCCATCGGAATCTGAGTCCCCGCCGCAAGCCGCTGGCGCGCCGAAAGCCAAGCCCATTGCCACAATTACCGCACCAAAACCCGTGTTTTTCATGGCCACGGCGACAAGTTAGCATGAAGCCGGACGGCCGCCTCCCCGGCGTTTCTCGAAATCAGCAAATCCATGGGGTGGCTGGGGCGTATCACTGACTCGCGCGGAGGAATTTCGGCATGAAGGTCAAGACAATCGGGTGGATGGCCGCCCTCGGCATGGTGTTCAGCAGCGTTACGGTCTGGTCCCTAACCAAACCCAAAAGCTGGGACGCCAAGACCGTCGCCACGGCAGACACGGCCCTCGCCACCGGCCCCTTGGTGCAAGACCCCAGTTCGAATGACACCGGCGCGCAATTCCGCGTCGGCAGCGTTCTGGAGCTGTCGGGCCGCTTGGGACACTCCGCCCTCCTGACCGGCAACGAAACCGAGAGCTACATCCTGGCGACGGTCCGCGCCCAAACCGCGGGCAGCGTGCGCCAGGGACTCAACCTCGCCGTCGTGCTCGACCGCTCCGGCTCCATGAAGGGACGCCGCCTAGGCAACGCCCTCGACGCCGCCCGGGACATGATCCGGCGCCTGAGCGACGGCGACGTGCTCAGCATCGTGGCCTACGACACCCAGACCGACACGCTCTTGCCCCCCACGCGCATGGACAGCTTCTCCCGGGACCGCGCGCTTTCCGCGCTATCCAACGTGCAGGCAAAGGGCGACACCTGCATCTCCTGCGGCATCGACGCCGGCATGGCGGCGCTGCGCCAGAACAGCGGCATGGTCGATCGCATCTTGCTGCTCTCGGACGGCGAGCCAACCAGCGGCATCAAAGACGTCGCAGGCTTCCGCACCCTGGCATCCCGCGCGCGCAGCATGGGTTGCGCGCTTTCCTCCGTGGGCGTCGACGTCGAATACAACGAACGCGTGCTCTCGGCCCTGGCCCTCGAGTCCAACGGCACGCACTACTTCGCGGAAAACCCTGGCGACGTATCCCGCGCCTTCGACAAAGAGCTGTCGTCCCTGAGCAAAACCACCGCCAAGGACGCCGAAGTGCGCATCGCCCTGGCCGATGGCGTGGAGCTCGAACAGGTCGTCGACCGCGCATTCCGTCGTGAAGGCAATGACGTGGTCGTGCCCCTGGGCACCTTCAGTGAAAACGAAGAAAAGACGGTGCTCCTGCGCATCCGGGCGCGTTCCACGCAAGACCTGAGCATGCAAATCGCTCGCGTATCCCTCAGCTACGCCGGACCGACGGGAGCGCGCAGCACCGAAACCGGCAACCTGCAGGCCGCCTTGACCACGGATCCGAACCTGGTCACACCCCTCGACAGCCTGGTGGAGGCGCGCGTCACCCGCACGGAAAGCGCCGACGCCCTGATCGGTGCCAACCAGGCCATCGCCGGCGGCGACTTCAAGAGCGCCGAAGAAAAGCTCAACCGCGCCCTGAACGAAGTACGCGAGAAGCGCAAGACCATCGCCAGCCGCGCGCCCGCAGCGGCGCGCCCCAAGCTCGACCAAGACCTGGCCGCCCAGGAAGGCGCCCTCGACAAGGCCGCCAAAGATCTCGAAGCCGCACCCAAGCCCGGCAGCGCTGGGGGCGAGCGCGCGGGCAAAGTGCAACAGAAGCGCAACGTCGAGACGTCCAACCCTTTCCGGCTCTAGCGGCGCCCCAGACCGCGGGCATCGGTGGTATTTTGCGCCGGTGGATCCCACGGACATCGCTCGCCGCAACCCCGCGCGGGTAGAACGCGCGTTGAGCAGCGTCGGCCAACTCTACGACCAGTACTTCCGCTGCGAGACCGAAGGTATCGACCACGTGCCCGGCGACGGCCCGGCGATCTTGTTCGGCAATCACTGCGGCAGCACCTACACCCTGGAGGGCCCCCTGCTCAGTGTGGCCATCCTGCGGCGCTATGGCACCGCGCACCCGCTGTACTACATGGTGCACCGCGCCTTCTTCGACGTGCCGGTGCTGCGTGATTTTCTGCTCGACGCCGGCGCCGTGAACGCCGACCGCGATACGGCTGTGCGCGTCTTAGAGGCCGGCGGCCAGCTGATGGCGTTCCCCGGCGGCGATCGCGATTCCCACAAACCCTTTTCCGAGCGCCACCAAGTCAACTTCCACGGCCACACCGGCTTCCTGCGCCTTTCGATCCGCCAGCGCGTGCCCCTCGTGCCCTTCGTACACGTCGGAACTCACGAAGCCCTGTTCGTGATTTCCCGCGGCGAACGCATCGCCAAGGCGCTCCGACTCAAGAAGCTGCTTGGGCTCAATGTCTTCCCACTGACCCTGAGCTTCCCCTTCGGTCTTTCCCTCGGCCCTTACTTTGCCGCGATCCCCTTGCCCTCCAAGGTCCGCATCCGCGTGCTGCCGCCCATGCGCTTATGGGAACTGGGCTACGACGATCCCGACAATCCCGAGCAGTGCCGAGCGGCGCTCTCCATGCTCACCCAAAGGCTCCAAGACGAGCTCGACGAGCTCGCCCACGCACGAAAACGCGTGCTGCTTGGCTAAGCGTTCAACACGCAGGCAGACTCGCCCGCAAGATCGAAAGCGCGCGGCAGCGCTCCTCGTCGTTCACGGTGGCGTAGCCGATGCGCACGTGACGCGGCTGCTTCGCTCGGAACGCATAGCGCCGCGCCGAATACAACGTCACGCCGCAGCGCCGCGCTTCGGCGCACCACGCGTCCACGTCCACGCGTTTTGCGACCTTGGCCCACAGCGCCATGCCGCCTGCGGGCACGTCGAAGGAGAGCACATCGCCGAAATCGCAGCGGAGCTCACGCACCATGCCATCACGGCGCGCGCGATACACCCGCTGCATGCGCCGCGCGTGGCGCATCACTTCGCCGTCTTCGAAGAGCTCGGCAACGGCGCGTTCTAGCGCCGGATCCCCCTGGCGGTCCACGTAGTAGCGCGCGTTCGTGAGCGCACTCAACACTGGCTTCGGCGCCGCCACGTAGCCAATGCGCAAGCCCGGCGCCAAGATCTTGCTCAGGGTGCCGAAGTACACCACCACGCCCGCGTCGTCGGCGCTGGCCAAGGGCAGCACCGGGCGCCCTTCGTAGTGAAACTCGTGGTCGTAGTCGTCTTCCAAGATCGCAAAACCGTGTTGTTGCGCCAGGGCGAGCAACTGAAGACGCCGCGGCGCTGAGAGCATCGCGGTCGTCGGGTACTGATGGTGCGGTGTGACGTAGACCCCGCGTAGCTTGTCCGGGCCAGCGCAGAGCTTCGCAATCGCATCCACGTCAATGCCGCTTTTGTCGACAGGCACGGGCACCAGTCGCAGCCCGCGCGCTTGGAGGGCGCGCCACGCGGGCCGATAACCGAGCGCTTCCACCGCAATCACGTCCCCGGGCGCAAAGAGCGTGCGCGCGGTTAGATCCAGGGCCATCTGGCTGCCGCGGGTGATCAACAGATCGTCTTGTCCCAGTGCGATGCCCCGCGCCGTCTTCAAGTGTTGGGCAAGGATGCCGCGCAGCGTCGCTTCACCGCGTGGATCGCCGTAGTTGAGCAAGGACTTCTGCGTGCGGAGCGCACGGCGATACGCACGTGCCAGCGCGGCGGTGGGCACTCGGCGCAGATCCGGAATGCCGCCGCCGAGATTCAGCGACGCGCCGGGTGCTTCCGGCACGGGCTGCACCTCGCCGCGGATCGGGAAGCCTGTGCGCTCGCCGTCGCGAACGGCCCGGGAGAATGCCCGCGGCTTGTGCTGCGGCAACTCCGACGAGACGAAGGTGCCGCTGGCGGGGCGCGTCGTGATCCAGCCCTCTTCACTGAGCGCGGCGAGCGCGGCGAGCACGGTGTTGCGATTGACCCCGAACTGCTTGGCGAGACTGCGCGAACCGGGCAGTCGCGCGCCAGGGGTCAGCCGCCCGCGACGGATCTCCTCGGTCAGCGCCCGCAGGATGGCCACAAAGCGCGCGCCGTCCTCAGCCAGGACGATGGGCAACTCCGCCGGGGCGGCCCCTCGAGTCGGTCTGGTCGAGCCGCCAGGGCCATCAACTGGTCTAGTAGAATCATTCATACTGGCTCTTTTTACCATACCAGTTTCGGCTCAGACTGTCGTCATGGAACACCCCGCCGCGCCCTCGCCCCGCACGTCCCTCAAACGCCACCCCGAGCGGGGCGTTTTCGACGCCGAGGGGCTGAACGCAATCCTAGATGAGGCGCTGATCGCTTTTGTTGGCTTCGAAACGGAAGACGGGCCGACGGTGCTGCCCCTTGCCTTCGCCCGCATGGGTGACGCGCTCTACGTGCACGGCGCCGAAAACGGCCGCCTGATGCCCGCGCTCTGCAACGGCCGGGTGTGCGTGAGTGTAGCGCTCACGGACGGCATCGTGATCGCCCGTTCGGCCTTCCGCTGCTCCATGAACTACCGCTCGGTGGTGGCGTTCGGACGCGGCCGCGCCGTCACGGACGCCACCGAAAAGCGCGCGGCCCTCGACGCCATGGTGCGCAAACTCAGCTTCGGTGCCGGAGAAGTCCTGCGCTCGCCATCGGACGCAGAGCTGCGCGCGACCGGCGTCGTTGCGATCCCCCTGACAGAAGCCTCTGCCAAGATCCGCACGGGACCACCGCGGGATGCCGCCGCGGACGTCGGCCGTGGCACTTGGGCTGGGGAAGTTACGCTGGCACAAAAGGCCACGGGGCTGCGGCGCGCTCCCGATGCCGACGCCACGGATCGACCCACGCCCGCGATGCGCGACAAGCTGCGCGGCGACGGCGTGGTGGTGGAAGAACGCGAGCACGCCCCTTATCTACTTTCCACGGATGCATCGCGGGTCGACTTGCACCTCGTGCACGGCTACTTGAGCGAGCAGGCGTATTGGGCCCGCGGCCGCAGCCGTGCCTGCGTTGCGCGATCCATCGCCGGGTCCATCGTGGTGGGCGCGTATTTCGAGGGCGCCCAGGTCGGATTTGCCCGCGCCGTCAGCGACGCCGCGACCTTTGCGTGGATCGCGGATGTGTTTGTGCTGCCGGAACATCGCGGCCGTGGCATCGCCCGAGGCATGCTCGAGCTGCTGCTATCCCTCGAAGAGCTACGCTCGATCCGCCGTGTCTTGCTCGGCACCAAAGACGCCCACCCGCTCTACGCTGGCCTAGGCTTCTCGCCACTAAGGGAGCCGGAACGCTTCATGGAGATCTTGCGCGCGTGAGCGGTGTCAGGATCCGTTGGCGCTGGGCGCGACATTCGCTAGCCTGCGCCGGCCATGTCTCAAGAGCAGTTCCCGGTCCTGAAAACCAAAGTGGACCCCCGCAGCGATGTCTATGCGAAGAACCGCGAAGAGAACGCAAAGGGCCTGGCGCGACTGACGGAAGTCTTGGAGAAGGCCCGCGCCGGCGGTGGTGAAAAGTACGTGCAGCGCCATCGCGACGCCGGCAAGCTTTTGCCGAGGGAGCGCGTGGAGTTGCTGCTCGATCGCGACAGCCACTTCTTGGAGCTCTGTGCCATCGCGGGCCATGACGTCGACGGACACGCCACCGGCGCTTCCAGCATTGGCGGCATCGGCGTGGTGTCGGGCGTGGAGTGCCTGATCACTGCGAGCGAAGCCACCGTGAAGGGCGGCGCCATCAACGAGCTGGGCGTGGTCAAGTCGCGCCGCCTCGCAGAGATCGCCGAACAGAACCGACTGCCGGGCATCAGCATCATCGAAAGCGCCGGTGCGGATCTGCCCAACCAACACAAGATCTTCGTGCCCGGCGGCGCGGCGTTCCGGGATCTCACGCGCCGCAGCGAAATGAAGGTGCCGACCATCTGCGTCGTATGCGGCTCCAGCACCGCGGGCGGCGCCTACATCCCGGGCATGAGCGACTACGTCGTCATGGTCAAGCAGCAGGCGCAAGTCTACTTGGCAGGACCGCCGCTGGTGAAGATGGCCACCGGCGAAGAAACCGACCACGAAGAGCTGGGCGGCGCCGAGATGCATTCGAAGATCAGCGGAGTCAGCGACTACCTGGCCGAAGACGAGCGCGACGCCTTGCGCATCGCCCGGGAAATCGTGGCGCACTTGGGCTGGACGAAACACGGGCCCGCACCGCGCCAAAGCGTCGAAGCGCCGCTCTACGATCCAGACGAACTGCTCGGCATCGCCAGCCACGATATCCGCATTCCTTTCGACTCCCGGGAAGTCATCGCCCGCATCGTGGACGGTTCCCGCTTCTCGGAGTTCAAACCGCTCTACGGCAACACACTCGTTTGCGGCTGGGCCCACCTGCACGGCTACCTAGTGGGCATCCTGGCCAACAACGGCATTCTGTTCTCAGAGAGCGCCAACAAAGGCGCGCAATTCATCGAGCTCTGCAATCAATCCGGCACGCCGCTGGTGTACTTGCAGAACATTACCGGCTTCATGGTGGGCAAGAAGTACGAGCAAGAAGGCATCATCAAAAACGGCGCGAAGATGATCAACGCCGTGTCCAACAGCCGCGTGCCCGCCTTCACCATCATGACCGGCGCCAGCTTCGGCGCAGGCAACTACGCCATGTGCGGACGCTCCTACGATCCGCGCTTTCTATTCACCTGGCCCAACCACCGCATCGCCGTCATGGGCGGCAAGCAGCTCGCCGGCGTGCTCGAGATCATTCGCCGTGAAGCCGCCGCCAAGCGCGGGCAGAGCGTGGACGAAGAGCAGCTGCAGATGGCCAAGCAGATGATCGAGATGAAGATCGACCAAGAAAGCGATCCCTTCTTCGCCAGCGCGCGCCTATGGGACGACGGCATCATTGATCCACGCCATACCCGCGACGTGCTCGGCATTTCGCTGTCCGCGGCACACAACGCGCCTGTGGAAAGCAATATGAGCTACGGCGTGTTCCGCCACTGACTGCGTTTTTGCGGGCGATAGCGCGACAAGACGCGGTTTTCGATGGCGTCGAAGCGCAGCAGTTCTTCGAGCTCCCCATGCAAAGAGCGGAAGAAAACGTCACCTTTGCGCCACTTGTAGCCCTGTCCCCGCGCGCGCACTCCCAGAGCCAGCTGGCCCAAGGCCGCCCAACCAAAGGACAGCTGACCAATGCCAAGCAGGCCTCCAATACTGAGCTGGCCAATGGACATCAGCCCCCCAGCGAGCTGACCCACACCAAACAGAAGCCCCGCGCTCAGAGCTCCAATCGACACCACCCCGACGCCGCCGACGCCCAGGCTCAAGACCCCGAAACCTGGCAGCCCCAGGCTGATCCACGCCGGATCCAGACCTGCATCCCCGGCCATGCGTACGGACAATAGCGGCATGCCCAGAAGCTCCGTGTAGGAGGTGCCGGCGCCGTCCGACGCCGTGTAAGTGTCCGTGAACGCCGCCAGCCCGAGGGTCGTGAGCACGACGATGATGATGAGGCCGACGAAGCGCGTCATTCCGTCACGATACCGCTATGCTGCGACCGGTGCCAGGGCAGCATCTCTTCTTCCAGCGACTCAGCTCCAAGCAGCTCGTGGAAACCCGCGTCCGCGATGGCCGCGGGGAAACTAGTGAAGTGCCCACGCCTCCGGTGTATCTGGCGTTGCCAAATAAACTCAGCGCGAAGCTGGCACGCGCCTTCGGCAAGTCACTGCGGCTTTTTGCCCATGCGCTGTGGCTCAGTCCGCTACTGATCGTGCCCAAGTTTCTGCTCAACGTCGTGAACAGGCAGCTCAGCGACATGCTGTTGTTCGTCTTCGTGAGCATCGTGCTTGGCTTCTTTGGGTCACTGGCGGGGCTGATCATGATGCGACTGATCGGCGGCGCCCGAGACGAACTGTCCGCCGACTTGTTGGGCCCGGGGGATGCCAAGCCCGCGCTGGGACCGAAGGTGCGTCCGTTGCCAGCTGCGGCGACCGCGGCCGAGCTGCAACACTTAGTAGGCAACACCGTACGCGCGCGGGGCAGCTTGGAAGGCGGCGAGTCTGTGGCACAGTCCGCGCTCCTGCACGACCTGTGGTTCGGCGAAGCGAATGCGGCCGAGCGCGTGCTGTGGAGTGCGGATTTCAAAGTCGAAACCGAAGGCGTCACGCTGACCGCGGACCTTGACAGCGCGCCGCGGATCGCCGGCCCCACGCGCCCGGTATCCGCTCACGAGTGGTTCCAGAAGCTCTGCGCTGGCGCGCCACTGCAGCCCGAGCGTGATTGGCACGCGCCCGGCGCCGAAGCTGAGTTGTGCACGTTGCACAGCGGCGACACCGTCGAGATTTGCGGCGTGGTTGCACGCGTCTTCGACAGCGAAGTGCAACCCGAACAGTCCGTCGGCTATCGCCACGCCGGCATGCAGCGACGCCCTGTCGTGGTGCTCGAAGCCAGCTTGCACCATCCCCTCGCATTGCACGCACTGCCGGGCGAACGCTGAATGGCGCCAGCAATCGACCTGGTCTAGCGTATCGACCGTGAAATCCTTCACGTCCCAAGCCATTGCTGTCCTGCGTGACCGCGAGCTGCGCCAGAACTTCTGGGCCCTGGGCAAGACCTTCCTGGTCTTGGCGGTGTTCATCGCCATCTACAGTGTGGTTTTTCACTTGCTCATGCTCGCGGAGGGCCAGAACCATTCTTGGCTCACTGGGGTGTACTGGACGCTCACCGTGATGAGCACCCTCGGCTTCGGTGACATCACGTTCCACACCGACGCCGGAAGACTCTTCAGCATGCTGGTGCTGCTGACGGGCGTCGTGCTGCTGCTGATCGTGCTGCCCTTCTCCTTCATTCGTCACTTCTACGCGCCGTGGATGGAAGCCCAGCTGCGACTCAAGGCGCCGCGGGAAGTGCCGGCAGAGATGACGGGCCACATCATCATCGCCGAACTCGACGCTGTGGCGCAGGCGCTGATCGCCCGTTTGCGCCAACAGCACATTCCCTACGTATTGATCGAGCCAGACCCAGCACGAGCGCTGTCGCTGCATCTGGAGGGCATCCACGTGATCGTCGGCGAGCCGGACAGCGTTGCCACCTGGAACGCCGCCCGGGCGCGCTTCGCCAGTCTCGTGGTCGCCAACAAAACGGATCCGGAGAACACGGCTATCACGCTCACCGTGCGAGAGCTGGCGGAGAAGGTTCCCGTTGCGGCCATCGTTAGCGACGAAGACGCAATCGACATCTTGGAGCTGAGCGGCGCAACGAATGTCATCGCCCTACGACAGCGGCTGGGCCAACACTTGGCAGCCCACGCGGACGTGGGCACCGCTGCGGCCCACCACGTGGGACAGTTTGGCGACCTATCCATTGCGGAAGTCCCGATCCGGCGCACAGATCTTGGAGGAAGAACCGTGCGGGAGTCCAAGCTGAGCGCGCGCACGGGCGTACACGTCGTGTCGTCGTGGGAACGCGGCAAACTCGTTGCTGCCAACGCCGATCTGCTGCTGACGGATGACAGCATCATTGTCGTCGTTGGAACAGAGCGCCAAGTGCAGTCGCTCAATGCGCTCGTGTCTGGAGCCGTGGACGGCGACGACCCGGCGCTCATTATTGGAGGCGGCGCCGTGGGGCGCGCTGCCGCTCGCGCCCTCAAAGAAAAGGGTGTGCACGTGGCCGTCATCGAACAAGACGCCTCCCTCGAATCCCTCATCCGCGCCGATGCCGACGAGGTGATCATCGGCAGCGCCGCGGACATCAACGTCATGAAGGCCGGCGGCATCGAAAGTGCTTCCGCCGTGCTGCTCACGACTCACGACGACGCAATCAACATCTACCTGGCGCTGTATGCGCGCCGCCTGAACCCTGAATGCCACATCGTCAGTCGCATCACCCACGAGCGCAACCTCGAGTCCATTCACCGCGCAGGCGCCAACTTCGTGCTGTCCGAAAGCTCCCTCGGGGCGAAACTCTTGCTGAGTGTGTACAGCGATCGCGAATTCGTCGTCGTGGGCGAAGAAGTCGACGTCTTCACAGAACCGATGCCCAAAGCGCTATCCGGCAAGCGTTTCGGTGAGTGCCACATCGGCGAGAAGACCGGCATTCGCGTGGTCGGCACCCGGCGCAAGGACGTCACGGACTGCGACCTAGAGGAAGACACCCTCTTGGATCCAGACGCGGATCTGGTCATGTTCGGCACGCGAACGCAGCGCAAAGCTTTCCGCGAACAATACAGCGACTGAAGCGGCAAGTGCGCTGCGCGGCTCCAGTGCGTTGCGGCTTCAGTGCGTCGTTGCTTCAGTGCGTCGTTGCTTCAGTGCGTTGCGGGTTCAGCGCCGTCGAGGGCTGTCTTGTATTTTGGGTCGTGGCTCTGCTCCCGCTGCCGCACTAATCTCACGCGCGTCCGCCCTTGCGGCGCGGGAGCGCGGGCCCGCGACTCACCAGGGGAACCACTCGTTCGGCATCGTTTGCCACTCAGTGGGGCGTCGGCGATCTCCGTCTGGAACAACCAGGGAGCCAACGAAGTCGGCGTGCTCGTACACGCTACCGATGCTCTTTTCGATCCCAGCCAAGTCATCATCGCTAACGACACCGTTGCTCGTGGCTTTGTAGAATTGCACGGTGATGCGGATCGGAAAACGTGCGTCGCGACGCAACTCGAGACCACGCGCTTCGTGGAATAGCCCAAGCACATCTCCGTGCCCGATCACCGCGCGGTCCACGTCGCTCTTCGGAGGCGCGCCCCGTCCCGAGCCGTGTCCCAAGGTGCCCACGGATCCGAGACCGATACCACCACTGGCCACGCCGCCTCCGCCCTGCCCCACGCCGGACAGCCCAAGCCCGCCGTAGCCATAGCCGACACCACTGCCGACTCCCGCCAAGCCCCCAAGATAGCCCCGTTGCTTGTGCACCAGCGGCACTTGGATCAGGAAAATCACGTCAGAACTCCGGGAAATCGCGCTTCTTTCGTCTTCGTTCTTCGGTCCACCCTGAGCGTCGATGCGTGCTTTGACTTCCTTGAAGCGCTCCGCCGTGAAGCGTGCGCGCTTGCCCGCTTGGTTGAAGTAGAGCTCCTGCCCGGCTCCGTAGGCCGGCGCGTCGTCATCCCGGTTTTCGATAATGCTAACGCTGGTGCCTTGGCGCGTTGCCAGCAGGGTCAGCACCGCGGGCGAGCCCGGAGCGGACTGGTAGTTGAACACGACTGGCACGAACTCCGCCTTGCCCTCGGCAGGCACCGGCAGGAATACAGCTTGAGCCGACACGACAAAGTGCGTGTCTCTAGCGGCAAGCAAACTCCCGCTTCCTTTCAAGTCCCAGGGTCGGCTCAGATGCATACGCATATTGCGCAGCACGCTAGCAAGAGGCGTCGTGGCGAGACTCTGCTTCTTCTTGTGATTGCCCGTACGTACAAAGAAGCGATCTTGTTTGATGTCGCCGGTGCGATCGGTGAAATTCGGAAAGCGCAGCACCGGCATCAGCCCCTTGCGCGCGTGACCCCGTGCGTCCTTGTATGTGACCTGCAGCGTGAGATCAGAGATGTTCGGCCCGAGCGCAGACCCATGCGCGCGCCCAGTGTCCTCCCACGCGACGTTCACCACATCGAGTCCGCGCTGCCGCGCGCGTCGGCGCAGCGCAGCATCGCGATTCATGCTGACTACGCGCGACACAACCTGCGCGTAGTTTGGAGCCACCGCGGGCGGCTGGGGCGGGGCGACGATCGCAGGCGCCTCGATGGCGTTCGAGTCTGAGGAGCTGCTCGCAGCGAGCTGCGTCGCGCTTGGCGCGCCCGCGGGTGGCGCGGCTTGAGGCGCCCTCAGGCTGGGGGCGACCCCCGCCGCAGAGTCGGCCGGACGGGGCGTCGACGCAGTGCAGGCAGAGAGGACGACGAGGGCGGAAATGGCGACGCGGCCGATATGCAGTTTCATGACGTAGGGGCAGACACGCCCATTTGGCCGGAAGTTCCCACTGTGCCGACTGCGCCAGGCATGTGCCGCCGGCCCGATCTGTGTCATTCGTGCCGGCAGCACCACCTGAGACGCCCAACTAACGCCGGTAGTTGGACGACCCGTGGCTAAATCGTCACCAGATCCGACACCTGGGTCGGCCGACTGAGACCCGTTGGCACTTTTTTCACCGTGCCGGACTGGGGTTATTCGGCTGACTCGCGCCGGAAACGACCTCCAGGCACAGATCGGATCGTTCTCGACCGCGCATTAGTTGTACAACTAACCCCGAGTGCGCGGTGTGGAGTGCTTTCTCCACGTGCGTCTGGATCCCGTGGCGCGAAACCGCGGGAACCAGCGCGGCGTGTGGGGGCAGCTTAGTCGATCGCCTAGCCTCGATGAGCCCGACATGTCCGTGCGCGGACGCGTTGCCCGGTGCTTTTCCGGTCGAACCCAAGCCCACCAGTCACCCGGCTCGCCCCCGCCCGCGACTCACTCCGCCGCGTGAGAGCCACAACCACGAAAGGCGCCCATCGACGCGCTGGCACTAGTCGCGCCAAGTCCACGCCATCCGGCCCAATTTGTGCCGTCTTGCGGGGGTTCCCGCGGCCTCTGGCGCAGTTGGCGGAGGTCCACTGCCGGGGCCTGCACCGCAACCGAGCCGGTTCTGGTTTGTATACGTATTGTGTCTGCGAGCGGCGCATGTCCGAAGACGCGGCGCAGCAACGCTCCCAAGCGGCACGCTGGGTGCGACGCTTTCCCGCCGCAGCGCTACCGCTGCCGCTACAGGTCCCCGCCAGCGCGGGGGAGCCTGGCGCACAAAAGCCGCCCGCGGGCGCGCGGACGCGACCCGCGCCGGCGCTGACGCCAGCCGCAGCGTCTCGTGCCAGCCCTCGGCCCCATCGAAGGCCCCCCGCTGCGGCGCTCCGCACGTGGCAGCGCTTCACGACCGGCGGTCAATCTCCGCGCACGCCGTGCGTGCACGCTTGGTGGTTACTGCGGCGTCGGCTGATTACATCCAAAAACCACGTCGACGTCGGCGACTTGGTTTGCTTTGAGCTTGTCGCAGTCTCCACCGTAGAACGTGAGGGTGTTGCTCGCGGCGTCGTAGTCCCAGCCCGCCGCGTGAGTCGTGTCGCGCGCGACGGTTTGGTTGTCGAAGAAGACGAAGAGCTTGCTTTCGTCGGGTGGCGCGCTGTTCAGTGCGAAGGAGCAGCCCACGATGGCACCAGCGATAGTTGCGAGCGCCGTGTCGAGAGACTTGGCGTCGTCGGCTTGGTAGTATTTGCGTGTGGGCGCGGTCGGGTCGTTGGCAGGCACGCCGCCGGCGACGGCGAATTTGTTCATCTGATTGGCGTCGATCCCCGCGCCAAATCCCACCACGAACGTGGAAACGCCGTTGCTGAGCATCTGGCCGATGATGGTCTCGGTACCGCTGTCCCCACCGGCAGCGTTGCAGCCGGCTTGGGCGCCGTCGGTGATGAGAAGCACGTAGTTACCGCGCGTGGTGTCGGCCAGGGCGGGCTCCAAACTGGCCTGCTCCACCGCCGTATCGATGTTGGTGACACAGGGGCCATCGGGGAAGTTCGGATCCGCCTTGGCCAAGGCCGCGGTCATGATGCCTTGGATCTTGCTCTCGTTGTTGTCAGCAATGGGCGCCGCGGCCGCGCCCTGGGCGCAATTGGGGGCGATCGTGTCCGGGAACATGGCCAGGCCCCAACGGATCTTGCTGTTGAAGTCCGTGGTGAGCTTGTTGATGGCGTCGACGGCAATCGCCCATTTCGTCTTCGGTAGTTTGCCCCCGGCGTTGTTGTTCATGGAGCAAGAACGATCCAACGAGATGAACATATTCGGCGCGATGGCTTCGATTTGAAACTCCTGGGCGCCGCACCCGCCTCCGGGGATGCACTTGCTTTGGGCGGTGTCGCAAACCGTACCTTGCGCGCAGTCGCCGTCACCGCCGCACTCGCCGTCGAGCAAGCATTTCTGGGTCGTGCTGCAGAACGAACCCGACGCACAGTCCTCTTTCACGACGCATGTGCCAGCGGGCGCGCATACCTTGGCAGCCGAGCAGAACTCGCCGGACGCGCACTGCACTTCCGTCTCGCAGGGTGTCCCGGAAATGCTACCCCCGGTGCCGGATCCGCCAGCCCCGCTACCTCCCACGCCGACGACACCGCCGACTCCCGCCACCTCGTTCTTTTCGTCCGAGCCGCTGCAGGCGGAAACGACGGAGGCTGCGCTCAGCGCCGTCAGAAGGAACACCGCACTCGATCGCAAGGATGGGGGTCGCATGGAGCCTCCTGTTTGTTTGTTCTCCAAGAGTAGCCTTGGCCAGGAGCCCGCGCGAGGGGGAAACGTACGCACCGTGGATTCACTTTAGCGGGGCACCACGGCAGTGTTCCCGGGCGCGCCTGGCGTTCACTTCGCAGGATCCCGACAACAGCGGAAGCCTATTTCGTAGAAACGAAAGCCGTCGCCGTGGGAGGTGATGTTGTTTTGGCAGGTGCGTGTCTCCGCCCAGTAGCGCCCCTTTAAGTTACCGTGGAAAGATGCAGTGCCGCCGTCACGGCGTTGGGTCCACTCCTCTACGTTGCCAGTGAGGTCGAAAATGCCTTCCTCGCGAACGCAGTTCAGCTTCGAGCCGCTGGGCTCGGCTTGATACAACCATTGCACGTGGTCAGCGGCGTTCGCCGCGGTGATTGATTTGGCTTTCGCGTCGACAAAGAGCTGCGCCAGGGACTCGACGCTGGGCGTCGATACAGTGAACGGCCAGCCATTGAGCTTGCTCTGCTCGTAGGTCTTCCACAGCTTGTCGTCGGTGCAAATGCCGGGTTGGTGCGTGTCGCCGTAGGGATACTTTAGCTCCAAAGGACCGCTACAGGCATGCGTCCACTCGTCGTCGAAACACAAGCGCTTGTCTCGCGCCAGACACCAGGCCTCGGCTTCATCGAAGGAGTACATCACCAGCGGCAGCTCACCGGCGCGGTTGGGGGCTTCGTAACGGTCCATGCAAACCGCGCCGACCAGCGCCATGTCGGACGGACAGGGTCCGGCGGCTTCCGGCGCGGCGTCGCTGGAGTCGGCTGGTGCGTCAGGAAAGCTCGCATCGGCGATCGCCGCGTCTGAAAACCCACCGCTGCCGGCGCCGCCATCCGCTCCGCCACCGCCACCCGCGGCCGGAGTGCCTCCTGGGTCGTCACCGCTGCAGCCGGCGCAGAGCAGCGCGCCGGCGAGGAGGGCGG
Source organism: uncultured Myxococcales bacterium (assembly GCA_937872925.1). Lineage (GTDB taxonomy): Bacteria > Myxococcota_A > Polyangia > Polyangiales > Polyangiaceae > JACKEA01. The sequence continues at coordinate 35,144 of CALMUT010000095.1, forward strand.
TCGGGGGGCCGAGCCCTTTCATGCCCCGAAGCGTGGCGGCTTGTTCACGTCGCTGCACCCCCCGCCGACGCGACCGGCGCAGGGCGCACCCCCAACAGCACGCGTCCCAGAGCCGAAAGCACGATGACCGCGCCCAAGGCGGAAACCCAGTCGAGCCGCTCGCCCCACACCAGCACGCCAATGCCCACCGCGCTGACGGGCTCAAGCAACGTCAGCACGCTCGCGCGCGTGGCGTCTACCCGCGCGAGCCCCGCCAAGAACAAGATGCCTGCCAACGCCCCGAGTAGCAACGCACCGGCAAATACCCATGCAAACGCCGCCGGTGCGATGGCATAGCTCGCGCGTGGCAAGAGCAGCAGCAGACAGAGCAGCGCGGTTGGCACATGAAAGAATAGCAGCTCACTCGGCAAAAAGTGGCGCTGCACGCCCTTGGTGACCAGCACGTTGACGGCGTAGAAAACGGCGCTGCCCGCGCCCAGTGCGGCACCGAGCCACATACGCTGACCTTGCGCGTCCCAAGGCTGCATTAGCAGGACCAAACCCACCAGCGCGGCGCCCAACGCCCATAGCGTACCCGAGCGCGGCGTCTCGCCGAGGACCCGCGGCGCGGCAAGCGCGACGAATACCGGAGCTAGATAGTGCGAGAGCACGGCCACGGCCAAGGACGACTGCTGCATCGCCGCAAAGAACAGCGCGGCGTTGAGGGCGTCGCCGACGCCAAGATATGCCACCGCGACCCACGCTGCCTTCGGACGCGCCTTGCCAATCCCCCGCAACCCCGCGGGTAGCGTCACGAGGCCCTGCGCACCAAAGACGATCAACGCCTGCAGCGCGGGGTGCACCACACTGATGGCTTCCGCGGGACGAAAGAAGAGGCTCCACAGTCCCCAGCCCGTGGCTGCGACTGCAACCATGGCATAGCCCGCCAAGCGATAGCGGGCTCCAGTCATACGCTTGTGTGAGCCGCCGGCCTGATCAGCCGGCGACTTTGCCGTTGACGCTCGCGCTGGCCTTGATGCTCACATTGATTCGCACGCTGGCTTTCACGGAAGCTTGCGCAGCCGCTGCCACGCAGGCCACGGCCTGCATGCCGGCGTTACCGATGATCTTCGGCAGTTGGCCGCCGATGTTAACAACGACTTTTACGTCGCCTGCGATACGCCGCCCGAGGCCCAGTTCTGCCTTCAGTAGCCACGGCAAGTTCGTGCGCAAAGTGGTCGCCAACCGCATGGCGGCTTCGGTGTTTGCGTTGGTTTGCACGGAAACTGCCGCTGGCGTGCACTGAGCCCGCAGGTTCGCGCTGGCACTGCAGCTGGCGTTGCACTCGGCATCCGCGCTGGGGCCTTGCACGCTGCCCTGGCACTTAGGCGCCTGCCACTGTCCTTCGCAGCGGGCGTGGCAGGTGGCGTCGCAGGATCCCGTGCAGGTGCCACTGCAGCTTCCATTGCACTGACCGCTAGCGTCTTGGGCGCTGCACTGTCCGTCACACTGCCCCTGGCAGCGCCCCTCGCAACCGCCGACGCACTTGCCTTGGCAGTAGCCGCTGAGTTTGGCGGGCTCGCAGGAAGCCACGATTTGTCCCGGATCTATCTGCACGTCGCAGGCGGCGTCGCACTGCGCCTTGGCTTGAAAGTCCGCCTGACACTGCGGCGGTGTTACTTGAGCGCGCACGTAGATCCCGCTTTGCATGATCGCAGAAATGCGCGCAGAGAGCGCGCCGCAGGCGGCTTCGGCGCTGGCGCCAGGTTCGTCGCTCCTCGGCAACATATCGGCTTCGGTGAGACCCAAGTCGCGACCCATATTCTTGCATGCCGTCGTAGCGAGGGTTTCCATTTGTACCGACGCCTCAACGAGGTCCGCGGTCGCCTTGACGAAGGCTTTGACTTTGGCGTTGGCTTTGACGTCCGCCGAGTAGTTGAACTGCAGCGGGTTGCCGGACGTCAGCGCGGGACAGGTCGCGCCGAGTCCGCCGAACTTGCCGGCCTGGTCGCAGTTGGCCAGCCCGAAGACCAGCAGAGCAAAGAGAATGGATCGAACAAAAAAGATAGGGGCGCGCATTTCTGTCTCCAAGCGGCGGGTGAACTTCGGGTAGCGAACAAAAGAAGCGTGCGCGATGCAAGGAAAGAACCGGCTCCCCACCCGGGCGGCACGGATCGGGGCATGGACACATGCTTCCGCGCGCCCGCGAGTGATTGACGCGGGACAACGGCTCCTCTTTGCTGCTGGCCGTGCAACCCCCTCCGGGACAACCGCCAGGCCCTCGTGGCTGGGGCACGCCGCAAGCGCCGGCCCCCCCACAGGGCCCCCCGGGTGGTTGGGGTGCGGGACTGCCTCCGGGTGTTGCGCTTCAACAAACCGGACAAGGCATGGGCGGTGGGTTTGGCGCGCAGCAAGAACCGATGGCGATCGTGTCCATCGTGCTCGCCGCGGTCAGCCTGCCTTTGTATTTCTGCTGCGGCGCCTTTGCACTCGCTGCCAACCTGGTGGGGCTGATCTTGGGGTTTGTGAGCATGTCTCGCATCAAGAACGAACCCTCGCGCTACAGCGGACGCGGCCTCGCGATCGCTGGGCTGGCAGTGAACGGCGCATTTTTGGTGTTGAACATCGTGCTGATGGTGTTCGTATTTGGGCTGGTGGGGCTAGGCATGTTGACCTCGGGGCCGTAGGGACACCGCGCTGCCGACACCGCGCTGCCTACCAACGCGTCACGCTCCAAAGATCAGTACGCTTCGCCAATGATCAGCTCGGGCGGCTGGCCCCGTGCTGTCAGTAATGCGCGGCACTCCTTCACCATTTCCGACAGGCCGCATAGATAGACTTCCGCGCCCGGCATGGCATCGAGCAACTCCGGCAAATGCAACTGCACGTAGCCACGACGACCGGTCCAAGCGTGTTCCGCACGGGATAGACTCGGTTCGAAACGAAAACGCGACTCCGACGCGCTCAGTGCCTCGAGTTCCTGCCGCCACAGGATTTCAGCTTCATTGCGACAGCCGAAAAGCAGCGTAACCGGACCAGTCCCGCCACGCGCGAATTCATCCTGAAGTAGCGCACGCAAAGGTGCGAGGCCGGTGCCGCCCGCAACGAGAAGTAGCGGTGCGCCCCGGGGCTGGCGCCGCAGCAGAGAACCATAGGGACCCCGAGCTTGAAGCACCGCGCCGACCGCAAGATCTGGCGCCAGAGCCGAACGAGAAATCGCCAAGTCGAATTCCCCCGGCTGAGTCGGGGACGGCGCCGACGCGATGGAGTACGGCAGTGGCGGCGATGAGCCATCGAGGGATAGCTCCAAATATTGACCGGGTTGCCAGTCCAGTGCCGGGCCCAAGACGCGCAAACGGAGGCCACGCGCTCGGGGGGACAAGCTCTTCGCCTGGGTGAGCTCGACTGAGAATTCCGACCCACTGCCGCTCATGAGCGGTCTGATAGACCAGGCGGCGCCCGTCTCGCAACGAGACAAGCGTCGATTCCTCCGTGCGGCCGGAGATCGCCGCGGGATCCCTCGTGATTCCCCCGAAAGCAGGATAGGATGCGCGCCGCTGTCATGGCTGAAATCCAGTGTGTACTGATCGCAAATCGAGGTGAGATCGCCGGGCGTATCGCGCGGACGCTTCGAACGCTCGGGATCCGCAGTGTCGCTGTCTTCTCTGACGCAGATGCGGACGCTCCGCATCTGCATGCTGCGGACACGGCCGTGCGGATCGGTCCTGCGCCCAGCCGAGACAGTTACCTGAACTTCGAGCGCATCATCGCGGCTGCGGCGCAAACTGGAGCCGACGCGGTACACCCAGGCTTTGGCTTCTTGGCGGAGAACGCCGACTTCGCCCAAGCCGTGATCGACGCGGGGCTGATTTGGATTGGTCCGTCCCCGAGTGCGATCCGCGCCATGGGTTTGAAGCGCGAAGCGAAGCGACTCGTTCTCGAGGCCGGAGTGCCCGTGATCCCCGGGGGCGACGCCGCAGACCAGAGCACGAAGGCACTGGCCGCAGAAGCAGAGAACCTCGGCTTTCCCGTGTTGATCAAGGCAAGCGCCGGCGGCGGCGGCAAAGGCATGCGCATCGTGCGGGATGCCGGCGAATTGCACAGTGCCATCGATGCAGGCAAGCGCGAGGCGATGAGCGCCTTCGGCGACGAAACGATCTTGATTGAGAAGTACATCGAAGAGCCGCGCCACGTGGAGATCCAGATCCTCGGGGACAGCCACGGCAACCTCGTGCATCTCTTCGAGCGCGAGTGCTCGATCCAACGCCGACACCAGAAGATCGTCGAAGAAGCCCCCTCTCCCGCCGTCACGCCAGAGCTACGGGAAAAGATGGGCGCGGCCGCCCTCGCCGTCGGGCGCGTCGTTCAGTACACCGGCGCTGGAACCGTGGAATTCATCCTCGCTCCGGACAAGAGCTTCTATTTCTTGGAGGTCAATACACGGCTGCAAGTGGAACACCCGGTCACGGAGTGCATCACGGGCATCGATCTGGTCGCGGAACAGCTCCGCGTCGCGGAGGGGCGCCCGCTGTCCATGCGCCAAGAGGATCTGAGCATCACAGGCGCGGCGATCGAAGTTCGGCTCTATGCCGAGGATCCAGCTGCCGGCTTCCTTCCGACCACAGGACAGGTCGCGCTGTACGTCGAGCCGACGGGAGTGCGTGTCGACAGCGGCATTCACTCAGGCAGCGAGATCGGCATCCACTACGACCCCATGCTGGCAAAAGTCGTGGCGCACGGTCGCGACCGCCCGGAAGCGATTCGGAAACTGCGGGGGGCTTTGCGCGAGCTGGTTGTGCTCGGCGTCGTGACCAACCGCGAGTTCCTGCATCGTGTGCTCTCCCATCCCGAGTTCGCCTCAGGAAATACCCACACACACTTCATCTCGCAGCACGGCGACGAACTGAATGCGCCGGATAAGCGCGCGCCCGACCCGGCTCTGGCGGCCGTCGCCGCGACGCTCTACGCCAGGCAGGCGCGGCGCGCCAAGGCCCAACTCCTGCCAGGACTCACCCCCGGCTACGCCAACAACCGCTTCGCTGCCGAACAGGTTGGATACCGGCATCAGGGCGAAGAACTAACCGTGCAATACGTGCCCCGGGGAAAGCAGCTCGCGCTTTGGGCTGGGGAGCAAGAGTTCGAAGTCGTTCGGTCCGAACTCTCGGGCGCGGAGCTGCGCTTCGAAACCGCCGACGGTGTGCTGCGACGCGCGCACATCGCCAAGCGGCGTGACCAATGGTTCGTGCAACTCGACGGCTGCAGCTTCCAACTCACCGAGCTGCCGCGCTTCCCTGTCGAAGACGCCGGTGCCGCGCCGGGCGCCTTGGTCGCCCCGATGCCGGGCAAAGTGGTACGCGTCGAAGTCAAGGTTGGCGACGCAGTCACGGCAAGGCAAACCCTCGTCATTCTAGAGGCCATGAAGATGGAGCACCGAGTGGTGGCATCTCACGCGGGTACGTTGACCGCGCTGAACGTCGCCGAAGGCGATCAGGTGGACGCCGAGACCGTGCTCGCGGTCATCAGCGAAGAGGAAACGAACGCTGCGGCCGCGCCCTGAAACTGGGCCGCTTGGCGCGAGGAATCTTCCTTGCAGTCCGGTGGTCAGGCGCGAGCAATGATAGCAAGATTGCGCGGGGTGATCCCTCGCGGCACCAGAACGCCCACCTCCACCGCGTAGTCCGCTTCCTCTAGGTACGCAGCTCGATCGAGGACCACCACGCACTCAACGAGTCTGCCCAACATGGAGCGCGGTAGTTCCAAACGCCGCATCACCGCGTACTCCTCTGCGCCAAGCCGTTCGAAGTGCGCGATCTCCGTCGCCGTCGGCGGCGCGAGTTTGCGATGGGCGCAAGCCAGCGTTGCCGCAGTGACCAGGCCGCGACGGAACTTACGCCGATGCACGCCATGAGTTTCCTCACCGAGCGCGACGCGCTGCCCCCGTGCCCGCAGCAACTGCCGGAGTGCATGCCTGGTCCGTCGTCCCAGGTGGATCTGCTCCATCTTGTCGATCTGATCCCAGTTAGAAAGATTGGAAAGGCCAAGCGCCAGCTTGGAGAAGGAAAGGCCGGCGCCCAGCCCAGCCTGCGAAAGCGCGCCTCTCGACCCTGCTCGGACTTTCTGCATGCAGCACGAAACAAGCATCACGTGGGCACGAACGTGAGTTGCCTGGCGCAACAACACGTCCCCGAGGTCCCCGCAGGCGTGCAGTCCCACCGCAAAGTCACCGGGGCCAATGACGATGGCGGTGTTGGCGTCCTGGGAATTGAATTGTATCTGACCTGCTGCCAGTGCGGTCGCGCGCCGGCAGCGCGCGTCTTCGACTTCCACGCCGATTGCCTCGACCTCCATCGCCGACGCCAGCGCCCGCGTGAGGTGTCCCAATCCGGCGCCAACGTCCACGATCCGAGCCGGACGCGGCACACTGCGCAGAGCGTGTTCGACAAAGGTCGCGACTTGCACGCGTTTGCGCTCGCCCACGTGCCGCGTGTCCAGCGCACGCTCAGACCTCGCCAGCGGGGTCCACGCGCTCAGCTCGCGCTGCACCCAAAGGCACAGCGCGGTGAGTTCCGCAGGCGGCGAAGGCAGTTGCGGCAGCGCGAAGCACAGTCCGCGAGTTTCGGCGTACAGCAGCGCCTCGTCGTCGAGGGAAAGCAAGAACGCCGTGAGATTCCGTCGCTCACACCAACCCGGCGCGGTAGGTGCTAGCACACGGCCGTCGATCATGTCGGTCACCGAGCGGTAACCCTCTGCCAGTTCAGCCAGGCGGTTCGAGAGGGGGCGTGCTCGCATGCGGTCGGTAGTGTACGCTCGACGCGCGCCGCAGCGCACAAGGAGAAATCACGTGAAGGAGATCATACTCGACGCGCCTGGAAAGAACGCCCTCAGCTCTGATCTGATTCAGCGGGTACGGCAGGCTCTGCGGGAGGCTGCCGGCCAGCCGGTTCTGCTAACCGGCGCCGGCGACGCCTTCAGCGCGGGACTGAACCTAAAGGAGGTTCGCGCCTTCACGCTGGACAGCGCGCGGGAGTTCCTGGCTCAACTAGATGCTTTGATCCAAGAGCTGTACCACTATCCCGGCCCAACTGTGGCGCTGGTCAACGGACACGCGATCGCCGGTGGCTGCGTGGCGACGCTGGCCTGCGACCATCGTGTGATGAAGTCGACAAGCGGCGCGCGGATCGGCCTGAACGAAACGGCGATCGGCTTGCCGCTGCCACCCGTCGTGGCGCGGCTGGCTCGAGCACGCCTGCCGCTGCGCTGCCGGGAACAGGTCGTCTTGGGAGCGCTGTTGTACGACGCGGAGACGGCACTTGAGATGGGCTTCGTGGACGAAATCGCGGACAAGGCCAGTGCGCTCGCGGGAGAAAGACTCGCCAGCTTAGCGAAACACCCTGCGGGGGCCTATGCGGCGAACAAACGCATGCTCAGACTCCATGACCTCGCATGCACGGCCGACGAAGGCGAGCTCTTCGCGCAGCAAGGCTTGCCGCTCTGGGTGTCCGAGGAAACGAAGCAGATGGTGGACAAACTGCTTTCGCCTCGTCGATGAACTTCTATTCCCACGCGGTGGTTGCCAGCTGGCTCTCGCCGGATCCCGGGTTCGTGCTCGGCGCCATGCTTCCAGATCTCTGCCGCATGGCCGGCGAAAAGCCAATCCGGGGCGCAGGCGTGATTCTCGACGGTGTGCGGTGCCATGAGCATACAGACGAAGTCTTCCATGCCCACGGGGAGTTTCGCCGCTTGTGTGCGGACGCTTTCGATGGGCTCAGCGCCCGCGGGTTGGCGCGCGGGAGCGCCAAAGCAGCTGCGCACATCGGAGTCGAGCTCTTGATCGACGGCGGGCTCTTTGATGACGAATTCGGGCGCGCGCACTACTTGAAAAGCATTCGGGCGTCTCCCGCGTTGCTGAGTTCCGCACAACCCGGCGCCGGGCTAAGCCGCGTATTGGCCGCCATGCGCGAGCGCGGAGTAGAGCGCGCGCACACCTCTGCGGACGCCATCGCGCGACGCATCGACTACGCAACGCGCGGGCGCCGCCGACTCGCCCTGAGCCAGGGTGACATCCCACGGATCGACGATTGGGCGCAGGCGGCACGCGCCGCAGTGCTGGCCGCGACGCCGACTCTCATCCGGGACGTGGCCAAAGAGATCGGGGCCGCGCCACCGGCAGACTCGCGCCTTGGCTGGTGACCTCCGCAAACGTGCCGCGACTGGGGACCGCTCAAATCCAACCCGCGGCGCGTTCTTCTTCGTGCACCACGATCTCAGACGGTGGCATAGACTCCGCCCAACGCTCGAAGGCTGCCAGCGTGGAAAACGACGGCACCGCGCCCGGCGTTGAATCGTTTTGCGCGGTCGATTTGGGCGCGCGCAGCGTCGGACTGTTGCGGAAATCCTCGGAGCGCGCTGCGCTGGAGCCCGTGCGGGCGAATGGGCCGCAGGGCCGCCAGTCCGCGGGGACGACACAACTGGACAGCAGGGGGACCGCATCGTTGACGCCGGGCCTTTCGGCACGGGCGTAAGGAACTTCCCGTGTGTCCGGACTCTGGGAAGGAGCACGCGACCCGTCCCTCTCGTCGAGAGGCGGAGTCTGCTCGATCAGCGCGGGAGACTGCGCCTCGATGTGCGGCGCAGCAGAAGCCGGCAAGCTCCCAACCCTTTGCTGGACGTCAGTCGCCGGCGCGCCGACTTGAGTGTCGCGGCTTTCAAAGTCCCCGAGAGTCGTGGTCGCGCTCCCGGGCGGCGGCGCAAGCGAACGCACCGACTCGACCCAGGCATCCTCCGGGATCGACTCTTCGGGCAGGGCCGGCTCTGAGTCGGCGCCGGTTTCAATGGACTGGCGGCGGCTCTTCAAGAAGTCCATGCGCTGCCACGCCACATAGCCGACTGCGCCACCCAACCCGAGCACCGCGCACACAAGGAACGGTGCCGCCACGATTGCGAGGGTGGAGGCGCCCGAAATCCAAGCTGCGATCGCGGCAGCCGCAGATAGAGTCAGGCCAGCGATGACAGCGAAGCTGCGTGTTTCTCCGGAGAGCACGGTTTGTTCGCTTGTCTGCGAGAATTGCACCGCGCAGCTCGTGCACCACGCGTCCGGCCCCACCTGGTGCTCGGGGCAGACGTAAGAGCCGCAGGCCGAGCAGGTCGACCCAAATGACGGCTTGTCGCATACGCCGCATGGGAACTGCCGCGGGGTGGCGGGCGCCTTGCTTCGGACTTGCATGGACGGCGACACGCTGGTCCGGGGGGCGATATTTTCGCTGGCGTCCACGCCGCCGTTTCGGCTCTGCTCGTAAAGCGCGACCAGGTCCGGCCACATCGCCGCCAGTTGGGGCTCGGATATGTCCAGATACTGCGCGGTTTCCGTGGCTGCGATACTGCCGGCGCTGTCGCCGGCCCGATCCGTTTCGAGGGCGTGACTGAGCAAGTCCGAAAGCCGCAACACCTGAACCATAGACGCGACTTGTCCGCCCTTCTTCATGGCGCGCGCCGGCGAATGGTGCCAGGCCACGACTTGGGGAACGGGCTCCGGAATGTTCCAGGACGAAAGCACGTGCGCCGCGAGCACGCCGTGATCGAAACCGTACCGCGCGCGCTCGTATTCGTGCGCTTGATCGACGCCGCCGACACCCGCAAGGAGTTCGGCGTACGCCTCCCCTTCTGTTTCCAACAGCATCAGTTTGCCGATGTCGTGCAAGAAGCCGCAGGTGGCCAACTCGTCACGCGGAAGCGCAAAGTGCACGGCCAAGTATCGACACAGCGAGCCCACGGTCGCCGCGTGGCGTGTGATTTCTCGGGCGTGGTCGCAGCCGGCGCCGAACATATCCAGGATGGCGGCGGTCGTGGCCACTTGGTGTAGGCGCGCGGTTCCAACCAGTGCGGCGGCGTGGCGCACGGACGAGCAACGGATCCTCAGCGCGTAGCCCGCCGAGTTGACCAAACGCAGTAGGCGCGCACTCAGCGCGGCATCGCCCTCCAGCACTTGCACAACCTTGTCGATGTGCGAGTCATTGCGCGTGAGCTGCTCCAGCTTCCGAGCCGCCTCGGGGAACGGCTTGGCGCCCAGGACTCGACCGACCATGGCGGCCATACTCTGTTCCGCAAGGAGCGCCGCCTCGCCTCCGTCTCCGGCTCCGTCGCCAAACCAGTTCGATTCTACTGCTTGCACGTCGAGTTGAACGGCTGCTTCGTCGGAAGCTTGAGCAAAAAGAGGCGGCCGATTCGACTTGGATGTGGCTCGGCTCTTGCTCCTACTTGGATAGGTACTGGCGTTCGTCATGGATCTACACACCAAGCAAGAACTGGGCGCAGGAATACTGCCGGGCTCCCCGGGGCGGCGGCTGCGACGCGCCAAATCTTTGACTCAGAAGCGTGCACTGGCCGTCACTACGCGGACCCTGGCAATGGCTGCTGGGTTGCTGCTAGCGCCGGCCATCGCCGCCCAAGGCAGCGTGCCCCGGGTGACTGCGCGTTGGGTATTGGAGCGACCGCCCGCGGCGACCCAAACGCAGAAGACGATCGAAGAACGCGGGGGTATCAATCCCTGTGACACCCCCGACCCAGGATTCGGGGCTTACTCGAAGTGGGATCGCGCGCCATCCCTGGGCCAAATGATCGTGCCGCGACACCTGCCCCGGCGCGCCAACTTCGACGTGGTATTTCACTTTCACGGCCATGAGGCTGCCCGCAAGGAATGGGTGCGTGCGGTTGACGGGCCCGTTCTCGTCGGCATCGACCTCGGCAACGGCTCGGGGCCGTACGACAGCGCGTTTTCCGCTGGCTATGTCTTCGAGGAGCTGCTGAGCAGCGTCGAGGTTGCCGTCGCCAAGCGCCTCGGCATCAAGCAAGCGACCGCACGGTTTGTCGGCCTTTCAGCATGGAGCGCCGGCTACGGCGCGATCGGCCGAATTCTGGCCCAGCCCCTGGGCAAATCCCGGGTCGACAGCGTGATCCTGCTCGACGGTCTGCACTCGGGCTACGACAAGACCGGCGGGACTCTAAATGCGCAGCAGCTGGGTCCCTTTGCGGAGTTCGCGCAGCTCGCGGCAGCGCGCAAGCGATTCATGTTTGTGTCGCATTCGTCGATCATTCCCCCGGGATACGCCTCGACCACGGAAACGAGCGCCTATCTCGTGGCTAGCGTCGGCGGCAAACCTCAGGCGTCGAAGCCGCGCGGCAGCGACCCGATGGGGCTCGACTTGATCCGCTGGTACGCCCAAGGGAACTTTCATATGCGCGGCTTCGCCGGCAATGACAAGATGGACCACTGTGCGCACTTTGGGGTCTACCGCGACGTTCTGCGCACGCACCTGAGGCGTCGCTGGCGGCTGCGCTAGATCAGCGCTTTACCGCGTTGAGCAGCTCCTGGGTCGTCTCATCCGCAGCCTGCAGCACCCTCAGGTTGGCGACGAATGCGTATTTCGCAACTCGCATGTCCACCATGGCCTGGGGTAGATCAGCGCGGGCCTCTCCGGTCAGGGATACCGAGTCCACCACGAGCGCCTTGGGTAGCTCGGTTGCCGCCTTTTCAAAGCTGTCCTGAGCCCGCACGACCCCTGCGGCGGCAACATGCATGACCTGCCCCAGCGGTGTCATGGCGGTCTCCTGGCTCGCAGCGGGGTCGTGACAGAACTTCCCATACTTCCCTGAGCGGCAGCTCCAACAGAACCTTGAACCGCCGCACAAGATTTCGGTCAGAGCATTGGGCGCTGCAAGTACGTCCGAGCCGCCAAGGGCGCTCGGCGCCGGTGTGGGCGCGGCGGAGGGCCTCAAGCTGTGGCGGGATCAGCCGTTTTCCATAGGTGAAAGATGGGACACCCACGCCACAGCGGGATCTTCCGGCGCGTCGTCAGAGACCCGCGGCTCGTGGCCAAATCTCGCGCTGAGACCAGCACCGGTCTCCCCTGCGCGGTTGCGGATTTCGGCAGCGAGCAGCCGAAGCTGCACGCCGACGGAAGGCTCGCTCCTGCCTGGCGAACGGCGCGCCTACTCGCACTGCTGGCGTCGCTCGCCTCGGCGCAAGATTTGGGTGGATTCTGCGCTCGCTTCTTCGGTATTGACCGTCTCTGGGCCATTCCCGTGCGCACGCCCGTGCGAGATCTCGGCTGCTTGCTCGTCTTGGGACCCGTGTGCCCGCAGATGTTGGGGCGACTCGAAAGCATCGCCGCGGAGCTCGGCCTGGCGCTCGAAGCCGAGGAGCGGCGCAGTTCGCCAGCGAGGCGAGACGAGCGCGCCCACGCGGCACACCGCCCGACTGAACTGAAGAGCCAAAGGGTCGCGTAAAGCTCCGCCTTGGGGATAAGCGTTGGGCATGCGAAAGCGCGTGGGTGCCGCTCCCCCCACGCGCTTCGAACCGCTCCAGGCGGCCGCTTCCTATTCGGCCGGCGGCATTGCGGGCGACGCGTTCTGCGCGTCCTTGGGCCGCGGCGCTGCGCCCTCAGTGGGCGTAGGTCCGAGCAAGAACAGTTCCCGCGTCGAGAACCGCGTGCCGTCTAGGGCGACCTGAGCGCCCTTACGAGTGTTCGAATTGACGAAGATCGGCGCCATCAAGTTGACGGTTGCCGGTTGCCCGCGGGGCGCGCACAGCACGGCCAGCACTGCGACTTCGAGGGGATCATCAGCGATCCCTGCGTCTCTGGCGGCGCTATCGATCGGCACGTCCGGGTACTCGGTACCCAAGCCGTGGGCGGAGACAACAGGGAGAGCCAGCGCCCCGTTGTCGAGGGATTGTAGCCAGCCAATGCACTCCGAATTGCCGTGGGGAATGAGAGCGAAATTCGTGTCGTCGGGAAAGCCGATCACTCCCCCGGGAAAATTGATGACCTCGGAGCTATCCAACTCGATCAAACCAAATCTATCCGTTTCTATTCTCATTACCGAGCACCCTTGCTTTGGGGACGAAGATTTGTCGTCCGCTTCAGGTTTTTGCAAACGCGATGCCAGTTTCTTCATTTTGCCACCACCGGGATTTTCGCAACAAATGTGGCGCCGCCGCCAGCAGACTCAGCAACTGTCAAATCTCCGCCATGCGCTTCGACAACGCGACGACAGAAGGCCAGGCCCACACCAAACGCGGTCTCGGCTCCCGATGCCGTCCCGACGAAGAGGTCGAAGATCCCTTCACGCTCTGATTCGGGAACGCCACGCCCTTGGTCCGAAACACTGAAAACGACGTGGTCGCCGACGCGACCATGAAATAGCGACACAGCAGAGCCCCGGGGGGCAAAGCGCAGAGCGTTGTCGACCAGGTTGTCGAGTACTCGGGACCAGAGCACCCGATCCACCAAGAACGCGGCGTCTTCGCCCGCATCGAGCTCGAGTGTGACTCCGGAAAGCGAGCCCCGCGCTCGGTAGCGACGGACGGCGCGCAGCGCCAACTGCGAGGCAAGCGCGGGTTCGAGTCGCAAAGAAAGCGACGCACGCCCAGCGCGGGCCGCGGCCAGGGCCTGCGTCAATAGCTCGGTGAGATCCGCGCAGGTGCGCTGCATATCACGTACCGTTTCGGAGAACGCTGGATCGCCGCCGGTTTCCGGAGTTCGCGTTTGCAGCCACGCCACACTTGCCGCAAGCGCACAAGTCAGGTTCTTGGCATCGTGCAGGGCGAAGGTCGCGGTCTCGTTTGCCGGTCGCCCGCGCACCGCGTAGACCCCACTGCAGCCATCGGGGTCAGATTCGTCCTTCTTCTTTGCAGCAGACACGAGTTTGCCTCCAACAGCAGAGAACGGCGAAGTCCGCCGACCCTTTAAGGAAAAGATGGAGGCGACCCGGGCCATCAGGGATTCGGCCTATCTAGGCGGGCACGAATGAGATGCACGGCTTCGGAGTGCAGCTGGCACACTCGGGATTCTGTCACCCCCAAGATCTCGCCGATTTCCCGAAAACTGCAGTCCTCCTGATAGTAGAGACCCAGCACCATCTGCAGTCGTTCGGAGAGGGACTCGATTGCTGCAGTCACGGCACCGACCATTTCGCTGCGCGACGCCATCGCTTCTGGAGACGGATCGTCTGAACGCTCGTCCCCGGACAGCTCAAGGCGCGCATAGCCAGCTTCGGATATTTCCGCCAAGAGCCTCTGGTAGTCGGGCAGGGCCAACCCGAGCTCCTCAGCGACCTCGTCTTCAGTGGGGTTGCGCTCAAAACGTCGCGACAGGTCACGCACCGCTTCAGTGATCTTGCGCGAAGCACCCCGCAACTTACGTGACAGCGGATCTAGCCCCCGCAGGTAGTCCAAGATCGCGCCGCGAACTCGATGCGAGGCGTAGGCTTCGAAGTGTTCCTCGTCCATGTCCGGACGCCTGCGTGTCAGAGCTTCGGCCATGCCCACCCAGCCCGCGCTCAGCACGTCGTCAAAACTGACGCTGGAAGGAAGAGTGCGTGCGGTCCTAATGGCGATTCTGCGCACCAGCGGCATATACTGACTGGCGGTGTCGCGGTCCGCGATGGGATCTCGCGAAATGGCTGCTGTAGTCATCTTCTTGGTTCCGGCTGCTTGGGTGGTCGTCACGGCGCGCTTTCGAACAAGGCGTCCACGACGGCGTTGACAGAGGCTGAGCGAATGTCCTCCGGCACCCGCGGCCCATCGCACAGGTAGTGGAAGGGCAAGTCCGCCGGGATGGCTGCGTGCAACACACCGCCGGCCTGGAGAGTTTCGTCGAGCTTCGTCACGCACAGACCCGTGACGCCGGCTTCCGAATAGGCAGTCACCGCTCGTTCCGCGTCGCTGCCCCGCGTCCAAGCCGGCATGACCAGAAGCACATGCGACTCCCGCCCATTGGCTGCGCTGAGGCAGGCAGGCACCGTCCAGCGTTGGTCGTCGGAGAGTGTGCTGCGGCCAGCCGTGTCCACTAACACGATGTCCGTGCGGCACTCGGCCAACGCCTGGGCAAACTCCGTCTCGTCCCTAGCGGTGTAGAAGGGCAAGCCCATCAACGTGGCGTAGCGCTGCCATTGCTCGACGGCGCCAACCCGATACGTATCGAGACTGATCACCGCAACGGATCGCCCATGGTCTAGACGGGCGCGCGCGGCAAGCTTCGCCAAGGTGGTGGTCTTGCCCACACCGGTTTGTCCGACGGCCGCGACCAGCATGGGGCCGGCCCCCACAATCACGTCTTCGGCGGTGCGTAGCCGCTCACAGAGCCGCGTGCGCAGCCACGCCTTGAGCGCTTGCTCTCCGCGACGGGCGGCGCGAGCCGAGCCACTCGCCAGCTCTCGCGCCAAAGCACCCTCCACGCCAACCGCCGCAAGCATGGAGTAGGCGCGTTGCCGCGGCGGACGGCTCGCGTTCAAGTCTTCGAGCATGGAGCGCAGGACGGAAAGCTCTCGCTCGATTTCCCGAGCGTCCAATCCAAGAGTCGGGGTGGTCCCGCCCGTACGCCCCAAAGCGCGCGATCGCGGTCGGCCGCTTTGGCGTCGCGACTCACCCGCGGCGGGGCGCGCTTCCGCGAAGGGCCAACGCTGGATCTCAGTCGCTGGCGCTGCGCTGACCTCGATGAAGGAAGCGCCCAGCGCGCCCCCTCGACCGTTGGTCACCTCGCGGGTCGAGTGAATCACCGCATCGGGGCCAAAAGCGGCTTTCACGGCTTTTAGCGCTTCTCGCACATCCACGCCTCTAAACAATTGGTACTGCAACGGGCACCTCCATCACTGCGCTTGCTCCTGGCCATCCAGCTGGACCACCTCGAAAGGACGAATCGTTGCCTCCGGTTCGATCTCGCGAAACGAAAGCACTGTGAGCATGGGACAACGTCGTTCGGCGAACGCACGCACGTAGCGCCGAACGTCCGGCCCAGTCACGACCAACGGAGGACGTCCCGCAGCAAGCATGCGCTGGCAGGCAGCCTCCAAAGTCAAACCCAGTTCGCGCGCCTGCTCCGGGTCGAGAGCACCCCCTGTGCCGCTGGCGATTTCGCGCAATGAGCGCCTGAAGATCTCCTCGACCTTTGCGTCGAGCACCAGGGTGGACACGGTGCCATCTGCGCCACAAACCTGTTTGGTGAGTTGGCGAGAGAGGCGCTGACGAACCATTTCGGTAAGCTGTTCTGGGTCCCGTGTGTTCACGGAGAGCTCGATAAGCGCCTCCAACAGCGTGCGCAGATCCCGAATAGAAACGCCCTCGCGCAACATATTGCGCACCACCTTCAGCACATCGCCGAGGGCCAATTGATTGGGGATCAGGTCATCCACCAGCTTCGGTGTCGAACGAGAGAACACCTCAAATAGGTGTGACAACTCGCTGCGGCCAACGATCTCGTGAGCATGACGACGAACGATTTCCGCGAGATGGGTTGCAACGATGGTCGTATGGTCCACCACGGTATGGCCCAACGCTTCGGCAAGCTCGCGATCCCGTGCGGGGACCCAACGAGCGGGTGTGCCAAATGCCGGGTCCTTGGTTTCTTCACCATCGATGGGGGCCGCCGTACCGGTGGCGTCCATGGCCAACAGCTTCCCGCCGCGCACGGCGCCGCTTGCGATTTCGGTGCCGAGCAACATGAAGCGATACGCGCCGGGAGCGAGCGCGAGATTGTCTCGGATGTGCACCGGCGGAATGACGATCCCAAGGTCGAGGGCGATCTGTTTGCGCAGCGCCGCGATGCGGTCGACGAGGGACCCGCCCATCTTTGGATCCACAATGTGGATCAACTCGTAACCGACCTCGAGGGCCATCACGTCCAGAGGCAACGACGCTTCGATGTCCTCTTGGGAAGCAGGGCGCGGCGCGGAGTCTTGAGGAGGTTCCTTCGCCTCGGGTTTGGCCACCACCGCCGCTTGAGTGTTCCTCGCGGACCATGCCAGCGCGCCCGCTATAAACAGGAATGGCACCGCGGGCATGCCCGGCAACATGGCAAACACCACCAGCACGCCGGCGGTGGCCGCGACGGCCCGAGTGCTCCCCAGCAATTGCGTGCGGAACGCCCGGCCCAGCTGCTGCCCGGTAGCCGAACGAGTCACCACGACGCCTGCAGCGGTGGAAACCAGCAGCGAGGGCATCTGCGATACGAGGGCATCGCCGACGGACAGAATCGAGAAGGTCTCCGCGGCGGCAGCCAGCGACATCCCGCCGCCTACGCCGATCAGCAGGCCACCGACTAGGTTGATCGCTGTAATCAAGAGTCCGGCGATGGCATCGCCCTTGACGAACTTGCTTGCGCCGTCCATCGCGCCGTAGAAGTCGGCTTCACGCTCGATGTCACGGCGGCGATCTCGCGCAACATCCGCAGAGATAACCCCCGCGTTGAGGTCGGCGTCGATGGCCATCTGTTTGCCGGGCATGCCGTCTAGGGCGAAGCGCGCCGCCACCTCTGCAATGCGCCCGGAGCCCTTGGTGATCACGACGAAGTTGATCACCACCAGGATCAGGAACACCACCAGACCGACGACGACATTGCCACCCACGACGAACTTGCCGAAGGTTTCGACGACTTGGCCGGCGGCGCCCTGGCCTTCGTGCCCATTGAGCAGGATCAGGCGAGTGGTCGCCACGTTCAGACTCAGCCGCAGCAGCGTCGCGACGAGGATGACCGCCGGGAACGAACTGAATTGCAGCGGGCTCTCCATGAAGAGGCCGATCAAGAAGACGCCAATGGAGATGGCCAGTGAAAATGCCAGTAGCAGATCGATCAGAAACGCCGGTAGTGGCACGACCATCATCAGCACGATGGCGACGATGGCGAGGGGAACTGTCAATTCCTTGACACTGCTCGTCGCGTCGTTCGTGGCGATACTGGAGGTCACGCGGAGGGCATTTGCCAGAAGCGTGCCACGCGTTCAGCCGTGTCTCGCGGGGGCTGCCGGCCAAGATTCGGCGGCTTTTCTAAGGGAGCGCACAACGCGCCGGGGCGATTGACATCGCGGCGCCAGAGCACTGGCGCCGGCTGTCGTCACGCACCCGACGCGATGGCCAGCTGCGGCAGGACCGCGCCGGGCTGCTCGGGGCTAACAACCTGGATCGGCTCAAGCAACCCCGCGCCCGATGCGAAGTTGTGCAGCCGCTGCAACAGACTGGGAGTGATCTCCGTGCCACTGCCTACGACCGTCATGCCGCTCTTCGCCTTGACGTCACCCGCGAGGATCATTCCCACGCGTAACTCCGCCACATGGATCTCACGCATGCCACCGGGAGCAACAGAAACCCCCGAACTGGCGGCCAGCGCGGTCATGACTTCCGGATCGTAGACTCCGTCGCGACGCCGCAGCGTTTCCAAGGCGGCCTGCTCCGACACGCCGCGCGTGCGCAGCAAGTGAAAATCGTAACAGGCCTGGAGGATACGCGCCCCCAAGGATTTTTCCTTGGATTGTCGTTCCTCTCGGCCGCGAAGGACCTCACGAACCCTCTCGATCCGAGGGATATTGCCGAGGAGCTTTTCACCGACGTCGGGCAGCGCAAGAACCATCTGCTTCTCGGCGTCCGAGAGGGCGCGTCCAGCGAGGTACTTGTGTAGGGTTTCGGGCGGCAAGGTGATCACCGGCACGTGACATAGCAGCGACGCAAGTTGGATATGCCAGCGTTCTTCCACCTGCATGTGGTCCAGCACCGCGCCGACCCGGCGCTCCATCTGGCGCGCACGTCCAAACAGATCCGGCTGCACCAACGCGAGGGTGTCGAGCAGGGTCTGGATCGCACCCCGCAGGGTCTGCTCCAGCAGCTCTTTCTCCGCGGTAAGCAGACGATTCTGATGGACCGCCGCGTGCAGCGTCGAAGTGAGCACGTCCGGCGGGCACGGCTTGCTCAAGAAGCGAAACAGCTGGCCGTGGTTGACCGCGCGGATTGCCTGCTGCAGGTCGCTTTGGCCGGTGAGCAGGATCCGCACCATAGAGGGATCCATGGCCCGCGCTTGCTCAAGAAACTCCGCGCCGTCCATCTGCGGCATGCGCATGTCGGAAACCACGACCGCAAAGGGCCCTTCATTCGTAACCCGATCTAGACCTTGGGCACCGCTGGTCGCGGTCAGCACCTCGAAGTCCCAGACGAGTTGTCGCGACAGACCCTCCAGAACGAGCGGTTCGTCGTCGACCAGCAAGATACGTGGAAGTTCGGTTTCTTCGTCCATGGCTCACCCCAGCGTCTTGTCACGCGCTGCCCGGAGTTTTTCAGCATCCGTTTTGCAGCCAAGCATGTCCAGAATGCTGTGCAGAGCATCCGCACTGCCAGCCTGGATCCCTTCGTCGACCAGGGCGCGCGCGACGGCCAAGATGGCAGCGGGCGTCGTCGACTGACCCGCGAGCGCAGCGGGCGTGCGATGAAACTGGACGGCCTCTCCGATGGCGTAAGGCAACCCCCACAGCCCCAGCAGGTACGCACCAATTTCCGGATGCGTGGTGCCGAAGAGTTGCCGCTCCAGCTCCGCATCCTGTTCTTCGCTACTGGCCCGCAGCTTCGCGAGTTCCAGCAGTCGTGCGGGGGCCTTCGCAGCCAGAACCAATAGCCCAACCTGATGAAGCATGCCGGCCATGAACGCATCCGAAGCGACAGCCGCCGCGGTTGGTCCAGACACCATGTGGCGCGTCACTGCTTGTGCCACCCGGGCCACTCTGAGGGAATCCTCGGTGACGCTATCCATGAGGGCCGCGTGGGCGGGCGCGACCTGGAAGGCGCGGGAAACCTCCGCGCTGAGCACCACGGACTTCACGACGTTGACTCCGAGCCGCGCGACCGCTGCATCCACAGCGTTGATCGTATCCGTTCAGCGAATCACGTCCTGACGTAGCGGGTGTCGTTGTGGCCCGATC
>CALMUT010000096.1 GCA_937872925.1 uncultured Myxococcales bacterium
CGGCGTGGGCACCGGCGGCGTGGGCACCGGCGGCGTGGGCACCGGCGGCGTGGGCGGCACCAAGCCGGGTGAAAAGACCTGCGGCACCAGCAACCCAGATATCTGCGGCGTCTCCGAAAAATGCTGTGTTCTGGATCCCGGGCTCGACTACTGCGCGCCGACGAACCAGCAATGCGCGTGCACGTCCCCCAATTGCGAGACCATCAACGTCGAATGCGACGGCCCGGAAGACTGCCCTGGGCAGATTTGTTGTGCGGTGTTCTCCTTCCAGCAGAACCAGTACACAAATCTACGCTGCCAGAACAATTGCAGCGGTCAAACCCAGCGCGAGGTCTGTCACCCGGGGCAGAAGTGCTTGAATCCGAATCACACCTGCGGGCAATCGCCCTCACTGCCGTCGAATATCAACCGCTGTAACTGACGCGCTACGCGGGTTGTGTGGACAGTCCGTTGGACGTCAATCCGTCTCTTTGGCTCGCGCCTGCTGCGCGTCTTTCAGGCGCTCTGTGATCAAGGCCCGGAGCGCACGTAAATCGTAGCGTGCTGGCCGAATGTCTTCGGACTGATAGGCCACTTCTCGCATGATCGAGTCGGCGTGCTCTCGCGGCTTGTTCGGGATCTTCAGGGCGTCGCCAAGCTTGCCCAGCGCTTCGGTCTCCGAGTCCGTGACTTCTCCGTCTAACCACGTCATCCACGACGCCACCGCATAGACGAAGAGGCGATCTTCTTTGGACAGAGCACGGCGATCGATTTCGCCCAAATCCACTGGGGACTTGGTTGCGTTCTCGATTTCGGTGATCGCATCAAGCTCCAGCCCCTCCTCAACGGCGGTGCGCACGATGGCGTCGGCTTCTTCCGCGTCGAGGTTTCCGTCTGCCCAGCCCACAGCTGCCAGTGCCACGAATACGTCCCTACCGAGCTTGCCTGCTTCCGCCACGCGTCGCCTCCTGTCCTGAAATCTCCCAGGTTCCGGAGCCTAGCGTGATTCAGCCGGATTTTCCCAGGCACCCTCGCCGCGACGCCAAGCGGCCTCCCCATGCCTCGATTCCATCGAAACCCTGCTGCAGGGGCGCATGCCCCAGCAAATTCGCGCAAAACTCTTGGAAATCTCATAACATCGGCCCGAAATGGCCCCACGGCTCCGTCATTGCTTATTCGCTGCGGCACTCACCCTGGCCGCGCTCCTTCCAGCTCCAAGCGCCCACGCCCAAGGCGCCGACGCCAAAGCCAAGAAGCTCGCCCAGGCGGCCATGGACGAGGACTACCTCGCAACCAATATGGATGCGGCACTGAGCAAGCTCAAGCAGGCCCTTTCGGTATGCGGGCAGAAGTGCAGCCCCAGTGTGATGGCCACCATCCACGGAAATATGGGCACGGTGTTTGCTGCCGGGCTGGCCCGGCACTCGGAGGCCGTGGACGCCTTCAAGAAAATGCTGGCAGCGGATGCCGACGCCAAACCCGATGCCTCCTATTTGACAGGCGACGTGCAGAAGGCTTTCGACGAAGCACGCCTCGCGTCCAGCGCCGGGACACCGAAGCCGACGGGCAAGCCCAGTGTTGGCAAGTTGGACGAAGACCCGTGGACGGAGCAAGCCACGTTTCACCCTGTGCCGGTCTACGTTGAAGTGCCCGAGGGTCTTGAAATCATCCAAGTTAGCGTGCGCTTCCGTGCTCCCGGGTCCAAGGACTGGAAGGAAACCAAGCTCAAGAAACTCGGCGAAGGTTGGGGCGGCTACATTCCGTGCACGTCGACTCAGACCAAAGGCCGCCTCTCCTATTTTGTCACGGCCTTCGATACCAACCTGGACCGCGTCGCCAGCGCGGGCTCCGCAGGAAAGCCGCGCAATGTCGAGCTGAAAGACTCGATCTCCGGGCGCCAGCCAGCGCTGCCCGATGCGGTCCCGCCCAGTCCCTGCCCGCGTCCCGTGGAGCGCCTCTCCTGCGAAACCAACGACGACTGCCCCGGGCACCAAGTCTGCCAAGCGCTGTCCTGTGTCGATGGCCCCCGGGAGTCCGGCAAAGAAGAAGACTCCGGTCGCAAGATGAACTGGCTGTCCATCGCATTTTCACCGGACCTACTGTTTGTAAACTCAGAGAGTGACGCCTGCAGTCCGACGGCTCAAGAGAGCGGCAAGCTGTCTTGTTTCTTCGCGGGGGACACTCAGTACACCGGCACGCCCATCAAGAGCGGAAACTCCAACTCGATCCAAGGCGGCGTCGGAACGGGCAGCATGCGAGTGGTGGCCGGCTACGACCGCGTGCTTGGGACACGCATGACGGCTGGCGTTCGCCTGGGTTTTGCGTTCTTGGGGCTTCCCGAACGTGCAGATGGCAAGAAGTTCCTGCCGCTGCACGCAGAGGCGCGCTTTGCCTACTACCTATCCAAAGACCCGTTCATGTCGACCGGCGTACGCCCATACCTAGTCGTTGCAGGAGGCGTTGCGGATTCCGTGGCCCGGGTCAGCACCACGGTCGCGGAGGACACGGGAGCGGGCACCAGAGACTTCAAACTGGATGTCTACCAGCGCGGCGGCCCCGGATTCGGCGGCTTAGGCGCGGGGATCCAGTACGCGGTGATGCCCGAAGCCGCCATGGTGGTGGAGGTCATCGGCCGCGCCGCACTACCCGAGTTTGCGCCCGTCATCGCGCCGAGCCTCGGTTTTGCTTACGGTCTGTAGAGCTTCATGCAACTCGCCGCCGACTGCACCCTGCCCTTCCCATTGCCAGTCGTCTTCCAGGCGTATCGTGACGACCTGGTCAAGCTGGTCGAGTTCCTGCCCAATATTCGCGGCATCGACGTGAAGTCACGAGAGGAGGGACCGGGCACCGTGTGCTTCGTGAACGAATGGCGCGGGGGTGGGGACATTCCGTCGGCGGCACGTGTCGTTCTCAGCGAGTCGATGCTGTCCTGGACGGATCACGCGACGTGGAACGAGAAAGATCATACCTGCGAGTGGCGGATCGAAACCCACTCCTTCACCGAAGCCGTGAGCTGCGCCGGTAAGAACCGCTTCGTCGAGGTAGCCGGCGGCACCCGCCTGGAGATCCGCGGCAACATCGAAATCGATGCGTCAAAGATCAAAGGGGTTCCACGGCTGTTGCGCGCGAAGGTCGGCCAAACCGTCGAGGACTTCCTGGCCAAAAAAATCACGCCCAACTTGCTGAGCGTGAGCGACGGGCTCATGCGTTATCTGGAGCAATCGCAGAAATGACCGTCACGGTGCTCTACTTCGCTGGCGTGCGCGACTTGGTGGGCACCGCGGAGCAAGAACTGACTCTGCCGGAGTCCCCATGCACTTTGCAGCAATTCGTCGCTGCACTGTCCTTGAAGCACCCACAGCTGCGCGACCGGCTGACGGGAGTGCGTTTTGCCATCAACGAAACGTTCTCAGAGCCTAGCGACGCGATTGTCGACGGCGACGTCGTTGCGGTCATTCCCCCCGTTGCGGGCGGCTGAGCTCAGCACTGCCAAGTCCGCTTTCGCTGCGCTATGCTGCGCCGCCTTGACCGTGCCCACTGCCTTCAGAATTGGAGCCGACGAAAACGGCCTGGGCGCTCAGTTGGGGCCACTGGTGGTCACTGCTGTGTTAGCGCGCGTCAGCACCAATGGACAACGCGCGCTGACACGCCGCCTACCGAGAGGCATCGCGAAAGACCTGGACGACTCCAAGCGGATAGTCGCCCATAACAACATTGCCCTGGGCGAGGCTTGGGCGCGCGCCCTGGTGGCGCCCAAGGCCGAGAGTCCGCACGATGTGTTGGAGCGGCTGCTGCTCGAGGATGCGGCTCAGTTGCAGCGCCCCTGCCCGAAACACGTCGCACCCCAGTGTTGGGCAACCACGGGGGAAGCGTTTGAAGCGCCTTCAGAGCTGCAAGCACGGGTCAAACAACACGTGATCGCGCTGCGGGCACGGGGCATCGAACTGTGCGGCGTGCGCTCTAGCGTCACCTGCACCCGCCTGCTGAACGACGCCAAGGCGGACGGCACGTCGCGCTTTTCCGTAGACCTGCACGCCATGGAGCGCTTGGTGCTGGCTCTGCGTGAGCAAGCCGGCGCAGAGGTGCACGCGGTCTGTGGCAAGGTCGGCGGGATCGGCGAATACTCGCGCTACTTCGGCCCCCTGAGTCATCGCTTGCACGCCGTCGTCCGTGAAGAGCGCCCCCACAGCGCCTACCGCTTTCCCGGCCTGGGCGAGTTGCATTTCGTCCAGGACGCAGACAGCAAAGATCCGCTGGTCATGCTCGCTTCGTTGGTCGGCAAGTGGGTTCGGGAAGTACTCATGGCGCGCATCGTCCGCTTCCACGCCGCCGGCGATGACGCTGTGCACGCCAGCGGATACAATGACCCCGTCAGCAAGCGATTCGTGCAGAGCACGCGCCTTTCTAGGCAAACCAAGCGCGTGCCAGATACGTGCTTCGTACGAGTGGGCGCCGATGGCTGACGCCGTCTCGGATCGGGACCGCACCACCGAACGGATCCTCTCCGGACGCCTCTCGACCGAGGTGTTTCGATTTGGAACGCCCCTGGCCCTTGGGATGGGACTGCAGACCACCTTCAACCTGGTGGATGCGTACCTGATCGCGCGTCTTGAAACGGAAGTCGCCGAACCCGCCCTGGGCGCCATTGGGATCTGCGATCAACTGGCAGCTCTGGGCACCATCATCAGCTACGGCCTCTCCGTCGCAACCGCTGCCATCGCCAGCCGAAAGTGGGGTCAGGGGGACAAGGCCGGCGCACGCAAGGTGGCATGGCAGTCTGTATTGCTAGTCGGCGGGCTGTCCTTGGCATTCGGCCTGGCCGGGGTGTTCGGCGCAGACGTGCTGATGTCCGACATCGTCGGCGCCAAGGGAGAAGTGGCCGCTCTGGGAGCGCGCTACCTGCGCGTGCTGATCGGCGGCAGCTTCACCATCTTCTTCCTGCTCCATCTGACGACCCTGCAGCGCGCACTGGGCAGCAGCAAGACGCCCGTCAGCATGCTGATCACCGCGAATGCGCTCAATCTGGTGCTCGCCGCGCTGATGATCTACGGCCCCGGGGACGCGCCCCCCGTGTTTTCGTGGGCGCCGCCCATCGCTGCTGCTCTTGGGATCCCGCGCATGGAGCTGATGGGCGCCGCATGGGCCACGCTGCTGGCACGCCTGGTCGTACTCCTGCCGCTGGTTTGGCTCATCGCCAAGCGCTTTCAGCTCTTCGACCGGGCGAGCCGTTCTGGGCTGAACGCTTCCATTCTACGCAACATTTGGAGCATTGGTTGGCCGTCGAGCGCACAGCTGGTGGTGCGGATCTCCGCGATGCTCTTCGTGCATTCATTGGTCGCGCGCGCGTATACGACCGAGCAAGACCAAGCCGCGACCACGGCGCTCGGCATCATCTTCCGCCTGGAAACCATGGCGCTCTTCGTGGGATTGGGCTGGGGCAGCGCTGCGCAGACCTTCATGGGCCAGAATCTGGGCGCAGACCGTCCAGAGCGCGCGAAAAACAGCGGTTGGTACGCCGCGCTCTACAACGCCTGCATGATGGCGCTGCTGGCCTTGGCCTATCGAGCGTACGGCCCGCAGATCATCGGCTTCTTTGACCCACGTGCCGAGGTTGTCGCTATCGGTCAGAGCTACGTGTCCGTCGTGGGTCTGAGCTACGTCGGGCTCGGCATCGGGATCGTGCTCGGCTCAGCAATCCAGGGCTCCGGAGCCACGAAGCAGACGCTGACCCTCGACTCCCTGGTCGTGCTGGCGTTCCAGGTCCCCGCATGCGCACTTGTCGTATTGGCGTTCGGCTGGCCCATCGCAAGCCTGTGGGTCGCCGTGGCGATCACCTACGCCGCGTTTGCGGTCGTCTATGCCGTCGCCTACCAGCGCGGGGGCTTTCTGCGCCACCGTGTGGGGTGAGCGCAAAGCCGCACAGCTGCCAAAAGAAACGGCGCGACACTCGAAAGCGTCGCGCCGCGGTTCAGCGCCAAGCGCTTCGCGTTACTGCGGCGGGCAAAGCACGAAGTGGTTGCTCTTGGGACTCATCGCACCCTTGCCGATGAAGACCTTCTTGGCTTGCGCAGCCTGATCGAGCTGCAAATCGAAGCGCACGCAGCCGGGCACCTTGAAGTCGAAACCGTCAACATGGCCCTTGGTGTGGAAGCGGAAGTACACTTCGCCGCCGGTGCCCTTTGCCATGCGGTCAGTGAACTCGGGGCGCGACGGACGCACCTTCTCGATGGCGTTCCGCAAGCCCTTCACGCGACCACGAAACTGGTGGAGGTTCTTGGCGGTGGTGGTCCGCAGCTTCCAGATCCCGGCCGCATTGCGCCAGATCCAAAAACC
>CALMUT010000097.1 GCA_937872925.1 uncultured Myxococcales bacterium
AACTCAGTCCGGCGCCTATCGGGCTGTCTATTTCCGTCGCGGCGCCACGTGCGCGTCGCAATGTCGAACGGCGCTTGCGCGACGTGCTTGCGCCCATCGAGCCCGGCGCGCTGCGGCTGGCGTCGACGCGCGCGTTCATGCAGTACGCCCATTGCCTCGCTGAGTCCCTGGCGTCGGGTCGACCGGAAGCGGCGCGTGCGCGCTGCCGTTTCAAAGAGCGCGGTCAAGAGACCGCGTTGCGGTCCGGGCGCGGTCTGGTTGTGGTCACGGCCCACGCCGGAGCTTGGGATGCCGCGGCGAACCTGCTCGCGCGGGACTTCGACAAGCCTGTCACCATCGTGATGCGTCCGGAGCCCAGCGCTGGCGCGCGCGCCGTGCACGACGCCGTGCGTAGCCAGCGCGGCGTCGAGGTCGTGTACGTGGGAAGAAACCCTACCGACGCGTTGCCCCTGCTCAGCCGCCTGCGTGAAGGCGGCATCGTGGCGTTCCAGATCGATCGGATGCCGCCGGGGACTCGCGGACTGGATGTGGAGATGTTCGGGTGTGGCGGCCGACTTCCCGAGGGGCCCTTTCGCATCGCCGCGTTGGCGCAGGTTCCGGTGCAGCCCCTGTTTGTCCGCCGGGTGGGTCATTTCGACTACGAGCTCTGGGGTGGGCCAGCTCTGAGCCTGCCGCGGCGGGCGTCCCGCGAGCAGTTGCGAGTCGTTGCGGCCCAAGCCGCCTGGGAGCTGGAGCGATTCTTGCGCGCGCACCCCACCCAGTGGTTCTGTTTTGACGCTGACTAGTGCGCCTTTCGCTGGGAAAAGCGGGCGGCACGGTAACGAAACGCCAGCCCACCCCTGAAGCGCTCCGGTCTCTAGAGTCTTCGTGCTGGCCCCGCGCCGCAGGCTTTGGCACAAGGGGACGCATATGTTGCTCAGAGTTGGTCGTCCGACCTTGATTGGAGAGTTCGCCCGCTACGCCGAGCGCTTCAATCTTTTGGAAGTGCCTACGGATGCGGGGCGAGCGCCGCGGCGCAAACGATTGAAGAGCTTGCGGGAGGAAGCTCCCGATCCCTTCACATTCTCGGTGGTGCTGCCCTCGACGCTATCTAGCCTAGATCCCGATGACGACGAGCGCGGACGGGTGCTCGGCATTGCGGACGAACTGGCGGCTGAGATCTTGCTGCTACGTACCCCTGCTAGCGTGCGTCCTGGTACGCGCACCACGGAACGATTGGCGGCACTGATCCGTAGCTTCGACGGTCGCACGCTGGTGTGGGAGCCAGCCGGCCTATTCGACGCCGAGACCGCCGGAGCCGTCGCCGAGCAAGTGGGGGTTTTGGTGGCCCACGACCTGTCGCGGGAGGACGCGGCTCCAGGGCCGGTGGTGTACACTCGCATCAAGTCGCTGGGACACGGCGGGCGCGTCTCCGCCAGTGCTGCCGACCGCATCGCTGACCGTCTGGAAGGTGCGGAAGCGGCGTATGTGGTTCTCGATGGGCGAGGCGCGTTCGGCGTCGCCCAGGAGCTGCGGGCCATGTTAACTGAAGAGGACGTGGAGCCTCTAGCTGACGAGGACGAAGAGCCATGAGTCGTTCACTCGCAACTGCAACCGATCCCATCGTCGAAGAAGCGGCCAATGACTACCTCGCTGCGAGCGGGTCGGCGACGGGCGCGGTGCTATGTGGTTTTTTTGCCGCGGCCGGCGCCTACGGTGGCGTGCTGCTGGGCCCGGTTTCGATTCTGGTGGGCGGCACGGGCAGGGGAGCCCGGGCGTTCGACGGTCGCCTGCGACAACCTGGCCAAGGCATCAAACGTCCCCGGGGTGTAAAAGCCGAGGACGCCGTGCCCGATCAGGCACGCATCGCGGTCCCGGCGAGCATTCCGGCCGCGATGGTGGCGTATGCCTACGACGGGGGTCAGTCGCTGACCAGCATCCTACGCACGGGGATCCAGCGGGCGACTCGCGCCGGCGCCGAAGCGCGCGCGGGACTGCTGCGCCAAGTGCGCAGCAGTGGTGCAGCGACCTTCGCGGAGACCAGCTTTGTGCGTTCCATGCTGCGCATCGCAGGACCGAGCCAAGGCGGACTCCTGACCCCGACGGACTTCAGCAAGATCAGCAATGTCGATCACGAGGCGATTTCCGTTGCGCACTCAGGCGGCAACTTGTTCGTGACGCCATGGGAGCCCGAAGGCGAAGACGCTGACTCGGAAGCCTTTGGCTCGGGGGCGGCGGTGATCGCTGCTGATGTGCGTGGCCAGCTGGCGGCGCTCAGCTACCGGCGCCTGGTGGACGGTTACCCTCTGGAAGAGCTGGAGCTGGATGTGCCCCTCGCCGGCTCTCCGGTGCGTCGGGGCGAACGCCGGGTTGCCCCCGGGGCCTGCATCGCAGCGCCCGCGGCCATTGGACTGCTGTCCGACGAGAAAGGCGCTTGGATCGAAGTCATGGCAACGCCGGGGAGCGCACGCCTAGATGCGGAGAGCGCGGCGCGGCTAGCGCTGCGTCGGGATCCGGCGAGCAAAGAAGTCCAGCGCGTCGGATAGTTCCGAGGCGCTGCTCAGAGCGCGTGGCCGTGCTTTTTCGCGAATGCCACCAGGCCGATCTTGTCGACGGTGCGCAGCTCGCTGGTGGTGAGCTTGAGCGTCACGAAGCGCCCCAGCTCCGGCACCCACAGGCGCCGCCGCTGCACGTTGACGTTCTGCCAACGCGGCGTCTTGATGTTCGAGTGGGAAACGTTGCGTGCGCGCATGCGCCGCTGACCGGTGATCTCGCTACGTGCCATTTTTAGGGGGCGGAACCTAGCTCAAGACCCGCGGCTGTTCAACCCACCTATGCAACCGGGGGTGGATTGCCCGTGGAGCCCGACTCCGGGGCTGCTCGGCCGGGTAGAGAGAGGCGTCGGGCCTCCGGGGCCAGACCGGCCGCACCCAGCTGAAATACCCCCAAACTCGTCAAGACTCCCGCGGCTAGGACCCCAACCGCCGTCGTGGCGTAGGTCAGGTAGCCGGTGTGCAGGTCTGCGAGCACCGAGAACTCTCGTAGGCCGATTTCCCCCGCCAGCACGACCCAGAGCAGCCCTGCCCAGACGCCGCTCAATCCAGTGGTGCCCTCGCCCATGAAGCCGAAGAGCGAGCAACACACGACCGCGATGCCCACGATCGCGGAAATCCGCGTGATGCTGCCGGCGCCCGGATCGAGGGCCAGAATGGTCTGGACCACGATGAACGGCACGCTGAACACTAACGCAGCGATGAGCAAGTGGCGTGCGCGGGCGTATGCGCGATAGTGCGCCCGAAACAACAACGCGGCGGGCAGCAGGGTGATCGTTGTCAACCGCGCGGTTCCGCGGAGCCAGCTGCCGTCCACGGCGAGACCGGCCAGCGGGCCTGCTCCTCGGAGGCCCAGCACCATCAGCACGATGCCCACGATCGCCACGAGCGCCGCGCGAGCCGCGTAGGGGAATGGGAGAACAGCGATGGCCAGTAGGGCGCCCGCGGCGGAAAAGCCCAGGGTCGCGTCGTCGGCACCCAGCGCCGGCGCGCCCAATCCGGCTCGCATGGCCACGGCCAGCAGCGCGATCGCAACGGCAAGTCCAGCGAACCAAATCCGGCAGCGAGGCGCGAGCGGCCGCAACGGCGCCAGCTCTTCTCGGAGCACCTCGGAGGCCAACAGCGGCTTCGGCGACGCCACCGCTCTATGGACCCCGGAGGTGGGCCCACGCTCGGTGCTCGCGGCTGTGTTTACGCTGCCCATAGGAAGGGAAGACCCGCTCATGCTAGCTCAAGGGCGCCCAGCTCTGCCACCATCGCCCCGCATAGCTCGCGTACTCGGCTGAAATTACTCGGGTTTTTCGAAAGAGTCGTCTCGTCCATATATAAGCCGCGGCCGATTTCCACCTGCACGGCGTGTACTCCGTCGTGGGGCTTGCCGTAGGTCGCCGTCGTGTATCCGCCTCGGTAGGGCTCGTCGTGGGCGACGCTAAAACCCCGGCCGCGGGCGACCCGCTCGACGCAGTCGATCACGGCGTCGCACGCGGTGGTTCGCCCTTGAGTGCCCGGGACCACGTCGGCCCGCACCCGTCCTGGGTCGGCGTGGCCGCGGCGGCCGCGGCTCGGCATCGAGTGCCCGGCGAGCAAGATCACGTAGCCGAAGCGATCCCGTGCCGCCAAGAGCAGCCGCTGGAGCGCTGCGTGGTAGGGCCGGTAAATCTCCCGCAATCGGCGCTCGAACTCCGTTCGGCTCAAGGGGCGGCTGAGGGCCGGCAGATCGTCGGTCGTGGCGCGCCAGACCAGTCCGTGCGGGAACGGCGCCGCCCCCCCACCGGTGACGCTGCGGCCGTCGATATCCGTTTCCGAGCGATTCAAATCACAGACGTAGCGGCTCACCCGCGAACAGATCAGCGCCGCGCCCAAGGCAGGCGCGTCTGCGAACAATTCGTCGACCATGAGATCGGCGTCGAAGCCAAGGGCCCGGGCCGGGGCCACGAGGGTTGCCAGGGCCTCTGGGTCGACCGCCAGACCCGCGTGCGGCACTTCGACCACCACCGGGGTGGGCGCGGTCGCCGCTTCCTGAATCTCGAAGTACACGAAGAGGCACCTTCTAGCGCGCCGGAGCTGCTTTCGCTACGGGACTTTTGTGTGTGGCGCTCGCGGGCTGCCCGGCACGTGCTTGGATGAACTCGCCGCCCTAGTCTCGACCGCGGGGGTGGCTGCGAAGATACGCCTGGGTCACATGGTCTTGGGATACATGGGTGTAGATCTCGGTGGTCGCGACGTCGCTGTGGCCGAGCATGATTTGGCCCGAGCGCAGGTCGGCGCCGCCGGACAGCAAGTGCGTGGCAAAGGAATGACGCAGTTGGTGTGGATAGACGCGGCGGCTCAAGCCCGCGGCTGCGGCGCAGCGCTTGACGATCTTCCACGCCGCCTGCCGGGTCAATGCGCCGCCGCGAGGAGACGGGAACACAAACGGTGAGGCAACCGCCCGCTTCTTTTTCTGAGCGTGGTCTCGCTGGGCCTCTGCGAAAGCATCCAGGTGCGCGAGGGCCACTTCGCCCAGCGGCACGAGTCGCCGCTTGTTGCCCTTGCCCGTGACGGCCACGACTCCCCGTGCGGTGTCGACGTCGGACCAGCGCATGCCCACCAGCTCGCTCACTCGGAGTCCAGCGGCATAGGCCATGCTGACCAGGGCGCGATCCCGCAGCCCGCGCAGGGAGGAACCCTCCGGCGCGGCGATGAGCCGTCGCAGCTCGGCTTGGGACAGGGTGTGCGGCAGCTTGCGCCCGAACCGCGGCCGGGTGGAAAGGGATGTGGCATCCGAATGGATCACGCCTTCCTTAGCGAGGAAGCGCATCATGCCGCGCAGGGCGGATAGATGCCGTGCGGCGCTGCGCGCCGAGATCCCGCTCTGGGTCAATGTCCTCAGCCAGCCCGACACGACTCCGAGATCCACATCCTCGATGCGCGGGGCGTCCGCAGCGTCGCAATAGGTCACCCACTTCGTCAGGTCCCGGCCGTATGCCGCTACGGTATTCGGCGACAGGCCGCGTTCGACGCGCAGGTGGTCGAGGTAGTTATCGACGCAGGCGTCCAGGCGCATGGAAAAAGTGTAAAGGATACGCGCGCCGGCGCCAAATACTGCGGGTTCACGCGCAGCTCGCGCACAACTGTCGCAGCAGTGGTTCGGGGTCGTCACAGCGCATGAGTGCTTCGCCCACCAATGCTGCATGCACCGGAGATGCTGCAACCCGCGCGACATCCCGAGCGCCAGACAGTCCGGAAAGGTGCACTGCGGTGACCCATTCCGGCAGCGAGCCCAAGACCCGTGCCGCGCGATCGGCGTCCATCCGAAGCGAGTCCAAATCTCGCGCATTCACGCCAACCAGGCTCGCGCCGGCGTCCAGGGCGGTTCGCGCTTCGTCGTGGGTGGTGACTTCCACCAATGCCTCCATCTGCTGCGAGCGCGCGTGGGCAATCAGTTCCGTGAGGGCACGTGGTTCTTGCAAAATCCGCACGATCAACAGCACCGCGTCGGCGCCGTGAGCGCGCGCCACGTCGACTTGGATCGGATCGACGATGAACTCTTTGCACAACAGCGGCAGAGCCGTGGCGCCGCGCGCTTGGCTCAGGTGTTCGAATCCGCCCCCAAAGTACGGCCCGTCGCAGAGCACGCTGATCATCGAAGCGCCGCCACGTTCGTAGGCCTGTGCGCGCTCTGCTACGGAGAGCGCTTGTGACAGCGCGCCGGCGGAAGGCGAGCGGTGTTTGATTTCCGCGATGATGTGCAATGCGTCGCCACGCTTGCGACCGAGTTGCACGGCCCGAGTTGGTGGCGCTGCAGGCAGAGCGCCGCTGCGCAATTGCCCCAGGCTCTCGCGCTTGGTCTGCAGGATCTCATCGAGCAGGGTCACGATTCTCCCCGCCAGCTTGCGACGCCAATCGCATCCGCGCCAAGGTCGCGGCGCCTGCGCCAGATCTCAGAAGTGCTTCGACCCGCTCGCCCGCCGCCTTTGGTTCGAGCCCGAGGGCCACGCACAGGGCGGCGGCCGCGTTGACGGCGATGGCGTTTCGAGCCGGATGAGGCTTGCCAGCCAGCACTGTCTCGAGGATGCCCGCGTTTTCTTGGGCGTCACCGCCCTTTGCAGCGCCCGCCGGGCTGGTCTCGAATCCGAAGTCTTCGGGAGTCAGTTGCTGCTCTTGGATGACTCCGGCGTCGAGCACGGTCACGTTGGTGGGCGCGTACGGGCTGATCTCGTCCATGCCGTCCGTTCCGCGCACGACCCAGGCGCGCTGAGTGCCCAAATCCCGCAGGGTCTGGGCGAGCACGGGGCGCAGGGCGTCTGCATACGCCCCGAGCAACTGATGGGTGGCGCCCGCCGGATTCGCCAGGGGGCCCAGACAATTGAAGAGGGTGCGGATCCCGAGCTCGCGCCGGGCGATCCCCCCGTGGCGCATGGCGGGGTGGTGCGTGGGTGCCATCAAGAAGACCAGCCCCTCGCTTTCAAAGATGCGGGTCGCTTGCTCGACGCTTGTATCGATACGCACACCCAGGGCTTCGAATACGTCCGCGCTGCCCGCACGGCTGCTGACTGCGCGGTTGCCGTGTTTGGCGACCGCGACTCCCGCCGCGGCTGCTAGCACAGCGGCGCCGGTGGATAGGTTCACGGTGCCGAGGCCGTCCCCGCCGGTGCCGCAGGTGTCCAGCACCACCGTGTGTTCATGACGCAGCGGAACCATCGCCTCACGCAGCGCCCGAGCTGCGGCGCCGATCTGTTCGGCCGTCTCGCCGCGCAGACGCAGGGCGACGGCAAAGCCCGCCACCTGCACCGGCGTCCACGCGCCGGAGAGGATGGCGCCAAACGCGCGACGCACGCTTTCTGCGCTGGCGCCCGCGGGTGCTTCCACCTCTTTGAAGATGTCCCGAAACTCCGGATGGCTCATAGCGCAGACAGCCAGTTCTTCACGAGGGTTAGCCCGTGCTCGGTCAAGATGGATTCGGGATGGAACTGCACGCCGCAGAGCGGCAGCGTGCGGTGCGCCAGCCCCATGATTTCGTCCCACTCGCTATACGCGGTGACTTCCAGGCACGCCGGCACGCAACCAGGATCGACCACGAGGGAATGGTAGCGCGTCGCTGCGAAAGGCGAGGGGATGCCCTGAAACAGTCCGCGCTCGTCATGGCGGATGTGGCTGACCTTGCCGTGCATCAGGCGGTCTGCCCGGATAATCGAGCCACCAAACGCCTGGGCCAGCGCTTGGTGTCCCAGGCACACACCCAAGATCGGTAGCTCGGCTTTGAGCTGGTCGATCAGTTCCAAACTGATGCCCGCGTCGTCCGGCGTGCCGGGGCCCGGGGAAATCAGCAGCCCATCGGCCTGTGCGTTGCGCACCTGCTCGACGTCACAGCGATCATGCAGCCAGACGCTACAGCGTGCGCCGAGAGTTTCGAGGTACTGCACCAAGTTGTAGGTGAACGAGTCGTAGTTATCGATCACGACGACATGCGGGGACGCTGCGGCTGCTTTAGTCATGCTGAAGGCCACCCGAAACTTTCATGCACTGCGGCCAGCCCGCTACCATCATGATTGCCATGTTCGACCGACGCGCCGCACTCCGTAAGCCCATTTCCATCTTCTTCAATAAGTACATCCTCGGCTACCCGCATCTGTGTGAAACCCTCGATCTTTCCGCGACGGGGCTCTTGGCTCGCAGTTTTGGCGAGCCGACGGATTTGCTGCAGTCCTTCTCCATGGAGCTGCGCCTGCCTGGGGAACGAGAAAGCGCGTGGGTCTGGGCCAAAGGCGTGTGGCGGGCTGGCCGCACCCAGGCCTTCGAGTTCAGCGCAGACGCGCGTGAACTCAGCCGCATTGAACGCTATGTGGCGGCCTGCGCCTGAGGCGACGCTCACGTAAAGCCGTGCTCCCGGAAGAACTTTTCGATGCGCAGGTTCACGAGTTCCGGATACTCAAGCGCTGCGTAGTGGCTGGCGCCGCGCACCAGTAGCAGCTCTCCCCCGGGGATCTTTCGCGCCATGCGCATCGCCAGGTCTTTGGGCGTGAACAGGTCGCGGTCTCCGACGATGGCAAGGGTCGGCACCCGCACTGTTTCGAGCAAGCGTGCCGCGTCGTACTCGCCGAGGGCCCGCAGCATGTCGAGATACAGCCCCAGGTCGAGGCCCGAAAAGTCGTCGGCCAGCTGGCGGAACAAGTCCTCGTCCAAGGTCGAAGAGACGAGTCCCAAGCGCTTGAGCCAGAGCACCGTTTCCGGTTGGTCGCTGGCGCGTTTGACGAGGCCAGTGCCAACGCTTTCAAAGCGCCGCGCGCCGCGCACGATGCGTGGCAGGACCTTGTTCACCAAGGGCAGGGTGGAGTTCGACAGGGGCTTGCCAAAGGTGCCATTGAGCAGAACCAGGTGGCTGATCAGGTCCGGGCGCTTCTCGTAGGTCTCCAGCAGGACGGGCACCCCCATGCTCCAGCCGATGCACGCCGCGCGTTCGACTCCGAGATGCGTGGCGAGCCGGGCCAGGTCACGCGCATGGGTCGGCACATCGAGGCGGGGGGGCTGGTCCGGGGGGAGCGGCGGGGTGTCCAGACCGCGGGAGTTCCCGCCGCTGATGCGGGAGCGGGGGCCGCGGGCAACGGCTTTGGGTTTCCAAGCCCGAAGTGGCCCGCCCAAGCCGTTGGCCAGGAGAATGGGAGGCCCCGCGCCTTCGGTATCGTAGAAGGCGATGGTGGCTCCGTCGTCCGTAAGAAGAGTCCCGGAAACTGCCTGGTCGCGCATCTAGGGGAGTCCAGCCTGCCCCGTGGGGAGCGAGCCGTAAATAGCTGTCGCACCCAAGGTGTGACCGAAGGCAACGTTTCAATCTTGCGGGTTTGTCCAGCCGCCGGTAGTGTCCCGCGCGCTGGCGGGGCCGAAACGCGCCCAATTTTGTCCAGCTGAGCAACCATGGCCGAAGAAAAGAAGCCCCGAATCGACCTCAAGGCCCGTCTTGGAAAGAAGACCGTGACGGCTCCGGGGGGTCCCTCCATCCCGCCGCCCGTTGGTCTGCCGAAGCCAAGCGGGATCCCCCAGCCGCCCTTTGCGTCTTCGGGGCCTGCCAAACCGAAGATCGATCCTTCGAACCCCTACGCCGCCATCTCCGCCGATCAGGCGCCGGCGCGTTCGGAGCCGCAAGCGATCAAGATTGAGATGAGCGAGGAGGTCGTCGCCGCTCAGAAGAAGGGCCGCGGTAAGGTCGCTGTCCTGGCACTGATCGCGGCCGCCGTCGGCGGCTTTGTCGGCTTCGCCGTCGGCAGCGGGGTCGAGCGTGGCAAAGGCGCGGACAAGGCGCTGGTCGGCGCCCAGGATCTCGCAAAAGAGGTTGGGGACGCGGCGGCCAAGGTCGAAGAACTCGCGGACGTACTCAAAAGCGCGCGCGAGAAGCTCGGTGACAACAAGTATCCCGCGGACGAAGTGCAGAAGCTCGGCGGCATCGACATCCCGTTCTCAGGCGCCAGCCTGGCGGGCAAAGGCATCGGGCGGTTCAAGCCCGAGATCGTCACCATGTTGATCTCTTTCGCTGCCGGCTCCGAAGAAGCCAACGACCAGAAGGACAAGATCCGAAGCATTCTGAGCGGCGCCAAGAAGCCCCTCGAGGAGATCTTGTCGGAGAAGGACGCGCCCAAAGTGCGTTGGAGCGTGTTCATCGAGAATGGCCCCTACGGTCCTTGGGTTGCCATGCAGCCGTTGCCGGAGCCCTTCCTCGTCAAGCCTGGCGAAAAGAAGGACGAGAAGAAGGACGAAAAGGCCAAGCCCTACAAGTGGCCCGAAGAGTTCAAAATCTCCCAGGGTGGCAAAGAGTACAAACTCAAGCGCTACTCAAGTGGCGACCCCACGAAGAACCGAGAGAACCCGGACATCATTCCGGTGAACCCGGGCACCCACGACAAGGTGTGCCCCTCGGACGTGATCGTGAAGCTGCAGCGCGAGCTGATCGACATGGAAGGCATCCTGCGTGGCGACAAGACGCCCGGCCTCGAAAAAGACGGCCTGATCGACACCGGCCGCGCCTTGACGGAAAAACTGAAGACCATCGGCTCGGGCTGATACTCGCGCAACCAGACGGCGCGGGTGCGTGAGTAAGCGCGAGCGTGTGAGTAAGCGCGAGCGTGTGAGTAGCGCGAGCGTGTGAGTAAGCGCGAGCGTGTGAGTGAGCGCGGGTGCAGGCATGCGGGCAGAAGAAGTAGTCGCCCGCGTCACTCACCCGAGGTGGAGCTTGTTTAGTAGACCTGCGGATCGCCTTTGGAGAATCCCTCCACGCACTCCGCGCGCACGGTTTCGTCCAAGAGCTCGAGCCCGCGGCGAAAGTAGCCCACCACGGAATACTCGAAGTACAGGTGGGAACGGCGTACCACGCGCGGCTCAATCTGCTGGTTGCCCACCGCGACGTGAGCCACGTTCCCCACCTGCTTCAGTGACTGCGCTCGCGGAGGCGCGCATGCAGGTGTGCAGTTAGAAGCTGGGGCGTCGGAGCACAACGCCGCCGTTGGTCAGCACCAGCGAACCATCGCTACCGATTGCAATGCCGTCGATCGAGCCGCCGCTGTCACTGGTCGGGACCTCGACGTAGCTCGCTCCCGAGTCGTGAGTGACAAACAAGCGGGCGGCCGCTGCCGCAGCGTGCTGAGCGATTACGTGGGTCTTGGAGTCCGTGGGATCGCCGGCAAAGTCGCGAATCGTTGCCGCTTCGAGGCACGGCGACGGCAAGATCAGATCCGAGAAGGATTTGCCTTCGTCAGATGTCGCCCACGGAGTCGCTTTGTTGACGGTGCGCGCCCACACCGTAGCGAATCCTCGCGAATAGACCTCCTTCCACTGAGGATAGGGAGCACTCGCAAAGCCTTGATTCGCGGGCTTGCTCTGACAGACCACTTTCCCAGTTGGCGTGTTAGGGAGAGTGCAACGGTAGACTGCGAGCTCGTTCGTGGCCAACAGAGCTTGCGTCGGTTGGCTCGCATCGATCACCATCCAATTGATGTCTTCGCCGCCGGCAACGGGGCCGGGGATGTCGTGTGAGTGCCGCGTCCAACTCGACGGGGTGTCGAGCTTCGAGATGTCGTAGATGGCCCCCTGCCCGGATAACATCACGCGTTCGCCGTCCGTTGCCATGCTCTTGGCATCGCCATCGAACGGAGAGTAGTCGCGCGTCACTATTTGCCAGTCTGCTGCGCCGGAGTCGTGGTACGCGACCGTGACGCGCGGATTCGTTGCTAGAACGTCGGAGCGGTAGACCGCCGCAGCGCGCCCCGCCTTCGTGACCGTAATACCCAACAAGGCGCCGTCCGGAAGAAACTCCTTGGTGAGCATCTGCTTCGTGTCGAGGTCGAAGTCGACAAGGACTGTCGTCGGCGGCTGGGAGCCTTTCATGCACGACATGACGGCTGCCATGCGGTTCGGTGTGCCCGGGTCGAGAGCGAAGTCTTCGACGCCAAACGCGTTGATCTCGCAAGCGGAGTATCTATTCTTCCAGAGCACCTTCGACTCGAACTCGGTTGTCCAACCGTTGCCCGCACCGGCACCGGACCCGCCTCCCACGCCGCCGGATCCCCCGCCACTAGCAGCGCCGGATCCTGCTTGTCCGCCGCCGCCCTGAGCGCCGTTGCCACCACTGCCCGCGGCGGCGAAGCCGCCGGTGCCGGCTGAACCCGCCCCGGAACCACCGCTACCGCATGCCGCGAGCGGAACACTGCCGCTCGCAAGGATGGCGTACGCAAGGAGCTTTCGTCTCATGGCGCACTAAGATGCGCCGCCCCGACGAGGCGTTCAAGCTCACGTACGACTCTGCCCCTCAGCGCGTAGCCGTCCGCACGTAGTCGCACGCCTCCGAGTCTTTCTCGGCGCATTTTTTCAGTGCCAGCTCGAGGGCGCGATCGTGCAGCCGACTGGCCGCGGCAGCGTCCTTGGCAACGCCGTCCCCAACGCCCACTTGGCCCGCAGCAGCGCGACATCCGCTCCAATCCCCCGCGTCGCACGCGGCCTTGCGCAACGCGAACGCCCGGGCGTAGTACTTCTGCTGGGTGTCCCAACTCCTCTTGACCCCCGCGCCCAAGATGTAGCGTGTGCCAAGGGAGTAGCAGTCATCTCCGCCCCCGGCTTCACAGCCGCGCGAAAGCCCGCGCAAGGCCAGTAGTTGCAGCTGCTGCCCTCGGGGTGTGTTTTGGGTCACGCCGTCTCCCTCGACCAACGCGTCCCCCAGGGCCGCGCAAGCAACGAAGTCACCCCGTTTGCAGTCGCTGGCCCAGTGTTGCGCGGCCCGTTTTCGAAACTGAGCGGCGCGAGACGCGTCCTTGTGACCGGCATTGCCTTCTTCCAGGATGAAGGCTGCCAAGCTGCACGCGAACCCCTTGCCCCTCGAGCACGAGCGCTCATGCTCCACCAATTCGCGCGCCGAGCTCGCCCGGGACTCGGCCAGCATGGCTTGGTGCTCCTCCGGCGGGATCCACACGCATTCACCGCTCTCCAGCATGGCAAACACGCCCTCGGCGCCCTCGGATGGCTCGGGTGGGTCGTCGGAGGAAGTGCGCGCGTTCGCGGAAGCACCGTCCGCCTCCCTTGCCAGGTCGCCGCGCTGAGCCGTCGCTCCACAGCCGAGAGCGAGCAACAGCAAGACTAGATTTGGCGCACTTCGGCCCATCGGAAACCCAACGCTCTCCTGGCTAACCCCTTACAGCTTCCCGGCTTTGGTTTTGGGGTCGTGGCCCTGCCCGAAACTGGGGTCACTAATCTCGCGCTACCCCACGAGGCCCGGCCGCCTCCCCTCTCGGTCGTGGACCTCCCGCACGCGCCCGCTCTCCCGCCCGGGCCCGCGCCCACCGCCCGCGCTTGTGAACGTGGCTGCTAAAGGGCTGACGGGTCGTGACGGCGCGGGTGCCCGTGGGATTATTCTTGCGCGGTCACGCGGGCCGGCGCTGGGC
>CALMUT010000098.1 GCA_937872925.1 uncultured Myxococcales bacterium
CGCTGTTCTTCGGCGGGGACATCGGCGGCCTGCCCCGCGGGGTGGCCCCCCCCCCGGGGCCGACCGTGGCGCCGGGGGCGGGCGGTCCCGACCAAGGGAAGACCCCCCAAGGCCACGCCCCCCCCCCAACCGTGGGAAGGTTCACCGCCCTTGCCCCCCGCCAATACCTCAGCAGCGCCCCCCGCTTTAGCGACGCGACTCACCGAACCACCAAGTTGACTGGTCCAGTAGGCGTGGGTCGAGTCCAATGCGATGATCATCGGAGAATCGAGTGATGACGCCAGCACTTGGGCCCCGCTGCCGTCTTTTAGCGCCCGGGAAACTGTGCCGTCGGTTGCGCCGCCCGTCCCTCTGCCCGTCCAGTACACATGCGTCGCGTCCAGTGCCACACCGGTTGCGCCGACAGCCATACCAACCTGTTGAGGCGTTCCCAGTGCCTTCTTGTCGAGCCGGAAGACAAGGCCGGAAGTTTCGTTTGCCCAGTACACGTGTGTCTGGTCGATAGCGAGATCGCCTTGCGCAGCGGGCGCGTAGAGCACGGTCGGCGTCTGGCCGACTTTTGCATGTTCCAACCGCTGTAGCCCGGCACTGCCAGCCTGATTCACCCATTACACATGTGTTGCATCGGCGGCGACCGAAAAGCATTTGACCTGCCCGAGTGCAACGACAATTGGTGCACACGCTCCCGCGCTGCACTCCCCGCCACGGCAGTCACGCTGGCAGGTGCCACAGTTCTTCGAGTCGGTTTCCGTTTTCGCCTCGCATCCAGTTGAGTCGAGATCGTCGCAGTTCTCGAAACCGTCGCTACAGCTAGCCAACACACACGTTCCGCCAGAGCATTTGGCAACGCCATTCTCAAGGGAGCAAGCATTGCAGGATTCCGACGCGCATCCGTAGGCTGGGTCGTCCGCCGGCACGCAGTTTCCCGCACACAGCTTCTTTCCGACCTCACACGCGCCATCGCGGAGCTGCGGAAATTCAGTCGTGCAACTGCCGCTCAAAGCACCCCAGATGAGAACGGACGCCGGCCGAAACCGCCATGAAGCCGCAGCCATGGTTGCATCATACACGAAATGCCCGCACGTCTCTCTCGCACATCAGACCCGCAAGGTGCCCGCCCCCGGGAAAACTCAGCGCTCCCTCACGAGAAGTACTGCGACGCGACCAGTAGCCCGATCGCCATGAGCAAGCCGCCAAATGCCAACATGATCACGGCTCCTACGGATCGCCTGACCTCGAGGTAGGCGGTGCTCGGGTCGTCGGGGTCATACATCACCATGATCTCTTTGCCCGCAGCGTATCGGTCGACGCACTTTTGGACCGCGGCGCGGTTGGTCGTCGCCTCATGGGAACGAGCGACTGCGTTGCCTTCGTACTCCGTGCCACCGACGGAGTAGGTGTACGAGAGCTCGGGCCAGTGCGAGGTGTATTGCTGATAGTAACCTTGATTGTCCTTGGCTGTGTACGTTGAGGATTCGACGCTGGAGCTGAGGACTTTGCCCGACGCACGAGGCCACTTCGCGATGTCGCGGTCCTTCCTGAAGGTGATCAGCGCCCCCAACACCATCGGTAGGCCGAACAATGCGAATGCGCCGCCGACGATCAGCGGCGCCAAAGGCGATGAGGGAGCCGGTGCCTCGCCCGCGCTCGGATCCATCACGACGAAGGTGAGAACGCCGCCAACCATCACGAGCCCGAGTACCACGAGCGTGACCAACATGACGGTCATCACGGTGTCGTCCGACTTCTTCTTGCTGGCGAGCCGCCGCTCTTGCGGCAGGCCCAGCCGGCGGCGCAACTCTCTCACCTCATCTTCGACTTCGGCGAGGCGGCGCTCCTCCTCCTCGTCCTGCTTTGCCTGCGCAACGAGGCGTGCGCTTGTTTCGGTCAGACGCTGATTCGCCTCGGCGAGCTGGTCCTCAAGACTTTCCGCACGCCGACGAGCAGCCTCACGATCATCGCGATACTCCACGGTACAAACATAACCGACATCCACGTTCCACCAACGCAAATCCCGAAAGGCCACGAGCCCCGTCGGCATTTCTCTGCAGGCACAGTGGAGCAGAATGCAGGTCTATCTGCGCCCGTCCACGCCGCCCGCGGCGACCTCAAGCCATCATTGTGAACCGAGGAACGACT
The DNA here is from genome assembly GCA_937872925.1 of uncultured Myxococcales bacterium. GTDB lineage: Bacteria > Myxococcota_A > Polyangia > Polyangiales > Polyangiaceae > JACKEA01. Next base: position 2,140 of record CALMUT010000098.1, read on the forward strand.
ACTGCGTGTATGGGATGACTGCATCGATTCCGTGGAATCGATGCACTAGGCTCAGGCTGCATTGGTCGGTGAGTCTTCCGGTCCGTGAGTGAGAACCCGATGTCGTCCGCGTCAACAACTGAGGAAAGCGTCCGGCGCGCTAAGCTCTTGGTGGGCGTTTTCGTTGGCGCAAAGGTCCTGCTGCACCTCGTGCTCATCGGCCGCTATGGCTACCACCGCGACGAGTTCTATTTCATCCAATGCGGCGCCCAGTTGGCGTTCGGGTACGTCGACCACGCGCCCCTCGTGCCCTGGCTGGCGCGCCTGGCTGGGCTGTTCGATCATCACATCGCAGCGCTGCGCATGCCATCGGTTGTCGCTGGAGCGGCGACGGTTGCGTTGACGATGCGGCTGACGCGGGAGTGGGGCGGCGGACTGTTTGCGCGCGGCCTGGCGGCAGCCGCTGTGATCGCCGCGCCCGCTTACCTGCGGATGGGAAAGATGCTGTGCATCCCCGTATTCGAACCTGTTTGGTGGACACTCGCCACCTTGCTGCTGTCCAGAAGCGTGCAAGATGGCACCGCAAAGCGCTGGGCGCTGGTGGGTTTGGTGGCGGGCGTCGGTTTGTTGACGAAGCATACGATGCTGTTTTGGGGACTGGGCATTGCTGTGGCCGTTGGCTTCACGCCCGGCCTGCGCTGCCAGCTGAAAACCCGTTGGCCTTGGATCGGCGCAGGCATCGCGACGCTCCTGTTTTCCCCGAACATCGTTTGGCAGGTGCAGAACGGGTGGCCCACGCTCGCCTTCATGAGCGAGATGCGGAGTGGTGCGCTCGGCGCCATTCCCAAACCCCTGTTTCTGGCCGGGCAGCTCGTATACATGAACCCCTTTGCCACGCCGCTGTGGATCACCGGGCTGTGGGCTGCGCTGCGAACGCGTGCGCACCCGGCACGTCCCTTTGCCATATTGTTTCTCGTGGTGTGCGCCGTGCTGCTACTGCTCGGCGGCAAGCCCTACTATTTGGCGCCCGCGTATCCGCCAATCTTCGCGGCCGGCGCCATGGTGCTGGAGCGCTGGGTAAGCGGCCGGGCCGCCCGTCGCATCGGCAGCTACGTTGCCGGCGCCTGTGGCATCGCGTTCGGCGTCTGTGCTGGCTTGCCTATTCTGGATCTGCCAACCATCGAGCGAGGCTTTGGGATCGTAGCGGGCTGGGCGGTGCCACCCGTGGCCCTGACTCACGATTTGCGAGACGAGCACGGTTGGAAGGAATTGACCACTGCCGTCGGCAACGCTTACTCAAAGCTTGAAGCGAAACAGCGCGCGGAAGTTGCTATTGTCGCCAGTAACTATGGAGAGGCCTCTGCCTTGCGCTTCTTCGGCGCAGACTGGAACCTGCCGCCGGCTGTGAGCGGGCACATGACCTACTATCTCTGGGGTCCGCCCAAACGCGAGCCCACGCAACTGCTCGTGCTCGGGCTACCCGACGCAGTCCTGCACGAGCTGTGCGTGGCGCCCAAGCTGGTCGCACGCAACAATGTGGCCTTGGCCCACCCCATCGAAGGCCACGTGGCCGTTTATCATTGCGCCGCGCTGAAGCAGCCGCTCAGCGAGTACTGGCCGGCGCTACGTCGCTACGGTCACGGCTTTATGGAGCTCGAGGGGCAGAGGCGCCAACGTCTGAGGTAGCCCGCGCCCGGGGCCTCGAGCTCCCGGCCACCTTTCTCGTCACCTGTCCCCGAAATCGACCTTGAGCTGGGTTCGCTGCGCCGGGCCACGGGTCGGTGCAGCAGGGTGGTTGCCGGACCACGCGTGCCACCAGGTGCGCGCAGCGCTGCGCGTCCAACCGGGCAGTTCTAGTCGTTCAAGCTCGTTGGCCAGCTCACCGCCATCTTTGGGTCGCTCAGCTGGGTCCTTGGCCAGACAGCGCAGGATCAACGACTCAAGATCCGGATCGATCTCGCTTCCGAGCACCTGGGACGGGGGTTCCGGCGCCTCGGACAGGTGCTTCGAGCAGACTTCTATCACCGACTTGGCAGGGAACACTTCCCGGCCGGTCAACAGAAAGAAGCCGACGGCGCCCAGCGCATACACATCCGATGGCGGGCCAACGTCGTCGGGGCTGGAGATCGCTTCAGGTGCCAGGTAGTGCGGCGTGCCGATGATGGCGTTTGCTTGCGTGATGCCGTCGTCGGCATTGGGGTTGTCGAGCTCTTTGACCAAGCCGAAGTCGAGCACCTTGACGGTGTCGGGGACCTGAGCGCGCTCACACAACATGATGTTGGCTGGCTTCACGTCGCGATGCACCAACCCGATGGCATGCGCCTCCGCCAAAGCACCCGCCGCCTGGAGCAAGATCATCTTCACCCGAGCGGGAGTGACCGGACCGTCGGCGTGGACCAGTTGCTCCAGGGTGACGCCGTCCAAATACTCCATCGCGTAGTAGAACTGTCCGTCGGGCGTGCGTCCATAGTCGTAGATCTGCACGCTGTTGGGGTGTTCGAGACGGCTGGTCTGCTGCACCTCGCGCTCGAAACGCGCGACCGTCGACTCGCCGACCTTGTCGATAGGCAGCAACTTGATCGCTGTCGGGCGACGCAACATGACGTGCGTCGCTTGGTAGACCACGCCCATCCCACCCTCGCCGAGCTTGCGACCGAGTTCGTATTGTCCGAGGCGCATCGCCTGGCGCACCTGGCGGCGCAAACCGTAGATCACGTGGGAGGTCACGCTGGTGGCAATCACGAACGCCCCGCCGATGAAGCCCAGACCATCCTTGGCCACTGGACCGAAGGCATCTAGTGCTTGTCTCGCGAAAGCGAAGAGACTGACGACCGAAAAGATGCCAATGGCGGCCGTGCGAAGCACCGAGCTGGGCACCAGCGAAGCCCGCACCACCAAGAGCAGCGAGATGCCGAACATGGCGAACATGGGACCGTACACCGCGTTGTCCCCCGTCATCGAGCCCATCCCGATGTGGATGTAGATGAGAACTAGGCTGAGGGTCACGCCGCTTTCGAGTATTGTCAGCGAGATTCGTTGCGGCTTGGCGTACTTGGTAAAAAGCCACACGCAAGCGAGACCACCGGTTACGCCCCAACGCATGAGCTGAAGCCAGCGCGACCAATTCGGAGGCGACAGTTGATCCAGAAGCAGTGGCGTCACGAAGTCGCTCACGTACGCGAAGAAGTCGATGGTAAGCATGACCTGGACGTACAGGCGCACTCGATCCCGCAGGTGCTCGATGTCGTGGGAACTGGTGCTCGACTTCCGTGTCACTTGCTCTCGACCTTGTAAGCCACCGTTCGTTGGCGTTCGCGTAGCTGTCGCCGATACGTGGCCGGCGTCTCGTCGTGCCAGCGGCGGAAGGCCCGATGGAACGACGCCTGCTCGCTGTAGCCCAGCAGGTAGGCGACTTCGCTCAGCGACAGCTCGGGCCGGGCGAGGTAGCGTTCGGCGAGACCCTGGCGAGTGGAATCGAGCACATCGGCGAAGCTGACGCCTAAGTCGGCCAGTCGTCGCTGGAGCGTACGTTGCCCCAGAGCGAGTTTCTCGGCGATCTCGCCGGCGGTGACGGCGCCGTGCAGGAGCCCGCTCTGGATCGCGCTGCGGACCTGGCCTAGCAACGGCGCCTCGTCCTGCGCGTTAGGCGCCGCGCGTTCGAGCACCCCTTGTAGATAGCGCGCGAGCTCCGCGTCGGCCGAAGCGATCGGCACGTCGACGATCGACGCTTCGAGCGTGAGCGTCGCGGCGTCGGCTCCGATTTCGATCGGCGCGCCCAGGAAGTCCTCGAACCGCGCTCGTTCGACGTGCGACATACTATCTCGTCGGCTGCGCATGCCCAGGACCAACGGCGATCCGCTGAGACGCAAGAGGTGCAGGGCGATGAACATCGTGTAGTCGGAGACGAGGCGGCTGCCCAGGCACGCTTCACCCAGTCGGTCTTCTCGCAACGTCAGCTCCTCGCCGTTTACCGTCGTTGAATACCGGGCGGTCCGATTGGTGAGGTGTTGGTAGCGCTGGTGACAAGCCATGGCGTCGCCGACCGTGGGCGCGGTCTTGCACGCGAGGCCCACCACACCCAGGCTCGAGAGCGTGTGCAACTCGGTAGCCATCAGGACGAAGTCGGCGTACCCGGTGCGCCCAAAGAGCATCTCCATGTGGCGGTAGGTGGACGCGCCGCTGACCGTCGCGCCGTCGGCCTTGAGGTCCTCCCGCCTCCACCCGAGCTCATCGGCGAGCTCCGCCTCGGTCACGCCAAAGCGCAGCGAGGCCTCGAACGCAGGCAAGACATTGGAGGCGTCGATGTCACGTTCCGACAAGGGATTGTCAGGCTCGGCCAAAGCGCTTGGATGCGTCAAGCCGCAGAATCGAGACATGGCGATTCGACGACTGTTCTCACGCATCCTCACCCCATTGCCCGCTCCCGGGCTGGGCTACGCTGGCCCCGGCGTACCGATGACCAACAAGGAACTCTCCTTCTTTCGCTGGCTTTTCGTGGCCGCCGCTCTGTGGAACCTGGCAGGCGGAGTGCTCGGATACTTCAATCCGGAATATGCCTTCAGGTTGCTATTTGACCGGACATTGACCGATCCGCTGTACCACGACATCTACCGCGGCGCGTGCGGGACAACCCTCGTGTACTTCATCGGGTACTTCGTCGTCGCCCACAACCCCGCGCGACACGCCGGCATCGTGCTGGTGGGCGGAATCGGCAAGGTCGGCTTCGCAATACAGCTGCTGAAGTTCTACTTCGCGGGGCTGGCCAACGCGAGCGCCTTCGTGGTCATCATCGGCGACTTCGCATTCACGCTCTCGTTCGTATACTTCTTCTTCAGACTACTGCGCACGGACCACAGCATCCTGGGAGGAAGATCAACCCCGGAAAGGCACCAACCCGCCGGCGCAGTCAGGTGACCACTACCGAAACGCTGGCGAACGGGTAGTATCACGGCAGTGACCCAAGGTAGTGATCCGAACGGCGAGGGGGAGCTGCAGGCGAAGGTTGCGCGGTTGGAGCGTGAGCTCGCGGCGGCGCGTGCCGGTCAGCTCATGACTCACACTATCCTCGAGACCGCTCCCGCCGTTGTGCTGCGGCTCTCGCTAGATTTCAAGATAGAGTTCATCAATCGGGTGTTGCCCGAGTACGAGGGAGCACGCCTAGTTGGTGAACCGGTGTTTGCATTCGCGCCCCCCGACCAGCACGAGGCCATGCGCAAGGGTCTGGAAGCGGCGAAGGCGACGCGCCTACCCAGCACGTACGAGAGCGTCGCTTTGGCGCCGGACGGGACCCGCGACTGGTACTTCAACACGGTCGGTCCCATCCTCGACGGCAACGAGCTGGTGGGGTTGACCCTGATTTGCACCAACGTCACGCGGGTCAAGCAGGCCGAAACGGAACTGAAGGAGAGCCGCGCACGTCTAGAAGTGGCCCTCGATGCGGGCCGAGTTGGCTTGTGGCGCTGGGACGCTATCGAAGACGTGGTGGATTGGGACGATCGCCTCTGCGCCATGTTCGGCCTTGAGCGCGCGAACGCGCCTACGCGTCGCGCAGATTGGATGGCAATTGTGCCGCCGGACATTCAGGAGCGAATGAATGCGCACATCGACGAAGCGCTGCTCACGGGGAACTACCCGGACTTTGAACTGCCGGTTGGGGTCGCGCCCGCGAAGCGCTGGTTCATCGTGCGTGGCGGCCCGATGCGGGGAGCGGACGGGAACATCACGGGGCTAATGGGCGGCGTGCTGGAAGTTACCGGGTTGCGCCTGCTCGAAGAGCAGATCCGCCAGACCGAAAAGCTCGAAGCTGTTGGGCAGTTGTCCGCGGGCATTGCGCACAATTTCAACAACATGCTTGCCGCGATCGTTCCGGTCCTTGAGCTAGCCAAACGGCGCGGCGCTCACGAGGACGCGGAGCTTTTCGATGGCGCACTTAAGTCGGCGCTCCAAGCCGCGGAGCTCGTCAAGGAACTGATGGCGTTCTCGCGCCGCCGGTCCGACGCGATGGCCGCGACGGATCCGCTCGACGATGTGATCCGACGCGCTACGGAGTTGTGTGCTCGCACCTTCGAACGGCGCGTGCAGGTAGTTTTGGGCGATCTCAGCGCCGCGCGCGGCATTCTCGTAGACGGAGCGCGCACAGAACATGCGCTCCTGAATCTCCTGGTCAACGCGCGAGATGCTGTGGAAAAACTTGAGACATCCCGCAGAACCATCACCCTAAGCGCGCACGCCCTGTCAGCGGTCGAGGCGCGCACGCAGCACGAGGATGCCCAGGGCGACTATGTCGAGCTGCGCGTCACCGACCGCGGCGAAGGCATCGATGAAACGACCCGGGAGCGCATCTTTGATCCCTTCTTCACCACCAAGCCCCTTGGCAAGGGCACCGGGCTCGGTCTTTCCACAGCGTGGGCGGCGGCGAAACTCCAAAATGGTTACCTGACTTGTCGCTCCCAGGCAGGTACGGGCACGACCTTCTCGTTGACGCTTCCCGCCGGCATGCGGGAGCAACTGCCGCGGTCCGCAGCCAGTGCGCCAGAGACGGAAGCGCAGGCGCAGGCGTGCGTGCTCGTGATTGACGACGAACCTGCTGTGCTGCGCTCGACGATGCTGCTGCTTGAGCACATCGGCCACCAGGCCCTTGGCGCTAGTTCCGGCGAAGAGGGCGTGCGCATAGCTCAGTCGCAGCGAGTGGACCTGGTATTGCTCGATCGCTCCATGCCGGGCCAACCGCCGGAAGCAACGTTGGCGCAGCTGAGAGCTCGCGCGCCGGACTTGCCCATCATCGCATTCAGCGGCCTAGCGAATGCGCTGCCGGGAGCGACGTTTCAACTAACAAAGCCCGCGACGGGTGAGCAGCTCGAGCGCGCCGTCGTCGAGGCATTGCGGTCCCGACCCGCACGACGCTGAGGCGGCCTCAGGGCAAGTCGACCCAGCGCGCGCCGAACTGCCCAAGGGAACACAGTGCGCGATCCCCGTGCAATGCGACGTGGCCGACCGAGTAGCCACCCAGGGCGACCGGGTCGCTGAGTTTCGGCGCTGCAGCATTGCTTGCGTCGACGGTCATCAGCTCTGCTGGGTAGCCGCCCGCCACAACCGCGCGAGTTCCCTGGGCGATCAGCGTGTTCGCGTAGAAGTAGCTGCTGCTTCCGCCCAAGGTCGTTTCGGAAATGGCGATCTTTCCGCTGCTGAGCCCTGCCACGACGAGCAGCGAACTGCCGCCAGTATTGCTGCAATCGTAGCAGTAGGCGCTGGCGAAAACTCGATCGGACCCAACAGCAGTCGCCGCCACGGATCGCTTGCGCGGGAACAGTTTGGCCGAGTTCTGAGTCGCGATCTTCTCGCCGAGGCTCACGTGCTTGATCGTGCGCTCGACGCCAATGCAACTCGCTTGCGGATCCTTTTCCCCGTAGCCGTAGGGCTTGTCGACGTGGATGATGCCCCCGTAACCCCACTTGTCGATGCACTGTTGGTAGCCGAGTTTCTCCTCCACGTTGGAGTAGTCCATCGTCAGCAAGTTCTTGGCGGCGCCGTCCGTGGCAAATACGGAACCCGGCACGTTGATGGGCGTGAGCCGCTTCGGCGCGCCCGCTCCGGCTTCGATGCGCTCGGCGTAAAAGCGCACCTTGTTTGCGGTCGTAGGCGAGGCGATCCAGCGGCTGAGCACTACGGCACTGCCGGCGGCGTGCAGCCCCGTGAAGCCTAGCGACTCGGGCAGCGTCACGCCGTATACCTGCGGAGCCGAGGGAGTGGTGAAGTCCGCGAAGTCCACCGTGGCTTGGACCAACTTGCCAGCGCCGTAGTCGTAGTTCACGCGCAAGAACGCCAGACGCTTGCCGACTCCGACCCAGTGCGCGCCAGCGTCGACCAAGCCGTTGCCACCGTAGCCGCCGTAGTTGTAGTAGCCGGGGCCGGAGCTCGCGCTGGGCAGTTTCGCGACGCCGCGAACTACGGCGGTCTTGCCAGAGATGTCGATGGCCGCGACCTCCGCGCTCTGACCAAGCCGCAGCACGTAGGCCAGCTCGCCATCCGAGTAGAGCTCGTAGCTAGCGTCGTAGTAGTAGTAGTAGTCGTCCTCGTAGCCGCAGTTCTTGCTGCCTGTGAAGACGTCTTTGAGGTTGATGCTGTCGAGGGGCTGCGGATCCTCCGCGCCCGCCACGGTCGTCACGTCCAGCGTGGGTTCGGTGTTCCACCAGTGCGCGCTTAGGCGTGCGACCCGGGTACCCACGACCGCGGTCTTGTTGGAGATATTGGCCAAGCGCACGTCGTCTTTGCTCTTGGGGGCGTCCAAGTTGTCGATATCGAAGGACTCGACCGCCACGTCGGACACGGCGAGCAGGCGCTTTTGATGCAAGAGTGCCCGCCGCGCTTGGCCCTGCGCTGCCGCGTCGCCGCGCTTTTTTAGGCTGTCCTTGTCGAAGCTGACGATCTGCACGCCGCTGTGCCAATTGCTGCAGCCATAGTTGCCTTCGTTGTAGCTGTGCCCGCTGTACGGCACGAAGATCAGTCCTAGCGCGTCGTAGATGGAAAACGCCTTGTGGATCCGGTTTTGGTCTTCCGCGAAGTTGCCCCAGCTGGTGCCGCCAAAGTGCACGCGGCTCAGCATCTTGGGTGCAGTCATGTCCGCGACGTCGAAGAGCGACACGTTCAGGGAGCCCTCCTTGTTGCCTTGGTCGAAACCGAGCGCGAGCAGCCGGTCGCCACGAGGCTCCATGTGATAGACCCAACCCGGGATCTCGAGTTCGCCCAGCTGCTTCGGGCTTTTGGGATCTGAAAAGTCGAGCACAAAGAGCGGGTCCGTCTGACGGAAGGTAATGGCGTAGGCGCGGTCGCCGTCGAAACGCGCGCTGCGCAGTCGTTCGGGTTCCGGCAAAACCATCTTCACATCGGCGAGCTTGGTGACTGACTGCGAGCTGTGAACCTGGAATGTTGTCATGCGCGGCGGCTCGGCGATCTGCCAGCTTCCGGGCTGAGAAACGACGCGCAAGAAGCCGTTCTTTTCGTCCAGCTGCCAGCGGCTTTCAATGCTGCCGGCCGCTTGGAAACTCGCACCTTTGACAAGACTGCCTTTGGCGTCTGCGATGTCCACGATCTGAATGTTGGAAGCCTCGTCGCCATTCCATTCACGCCCGGCGATGTAGATGCGCTCGGGCGTCACCATGATGCTGCGCTTGCCCCAGCTATACGTCTTGGATGGCGACGAAAAGGCCAATTCGTCGACTTTGACGACGGCGCTCGGTTGGCTCACGTCCAACGACAGGACGGTGGTGCTCTCGGTTTCACGGCAGCCGTAGCAGTAGCCATTTTCGTAGCTGACCACGTACAAGATGTTGTCGACCTTGCGCGAGTCGCTGATCTCGCCAGGGATTTCGTACTCGGTCAGCTTCTTGATGGCCGTCGGGTCTTTTGCATTCAGGGTGAGCACGCCGCTCGTTTGGTCCGTGGACCACCCGCTGCTCGTCTGTTTGTATGTGCGCAGGGACGAATACATGGCGTGCACCATGCCGTCCTTGACGTACATCTCGAAGGGCGTGCCCTCCATGTTGAACCGCCCCAGCACCTGCATCGCGTCGGGTTGGGTGATGTCGATGACCGAAAGCCCCGAGTAGCGAGAGAGTGCGTACAGCCGATTGTTCTCGATCTGAACGATGTCGGCCTCTTCGATGGTCTTTTGGGCGCCGTCACCGCCCGCGCCGCCCGCGTTACCTCCGCCGCTGCCCGCGCCGGCAGCGCCTGACGACCCTCCGCTACCGGAGTTTGGCCCGGAAGGATCGCCATTGGGCGAGTCGGATTCGAACACCCCCGGACCGTCCGCCGGCCAGGGTTGCAATAGGTCCGCGCTATCGCTCGACCCGCAGGCGACGAGCAGTGCCGAGAATCCCAGTGCCGTAAATAGAATGGGTGAAGGGCGCATGCCCGCAAGCAAAAGCACCCGTCGTGCCAGCTGACCCAGATCAAGCGCGCGCGGCGAAACTACCGGTGTTTTTTAAGAATCACCGGCGGATGCCTGGCACGCCCTGGCACATTCTGCCCGCACACGCAGGGCGCCAAGGCCCGGCCGATGTGGGCCAAAGCGTGCCCGTGGCTGCCGGTCTTTGAGCGCGTTACTTTGGCGCAGTGCCGCAACCAACACCGATCGAGCGCCCGGAGCTCTGCACGCCGCCGCGATCTACCTTTTGCGGACCCTCCCGCGGCGCGAGGTACACTGGCGTCGTGAACAACGCCGCTCGAAGACAGGCACTCGCCGATGCGGCGCGGGCGGGTTTGATACTTGGAGCGCTCGGCGCGAGCGCCTGCGGCGCCGAGCGTTCACAGAGCCAACCTGCCGAAGCGCCCGCGCAAGTCACCGTAGCGCCGGCAACCGCTTTGGACTCAGACGCGCCGGGCGCGGAACAGAACATGGCCGCGCCAGTCCGCGTCGTGTCCGGACCTGATCCTGAAAGGCAGAGCGAGGACTGCTGCAAGGGCATGAACGAGTGCAAGGGGCTTGGCAACTGCGCGACGGACGCTAACGACTGCAAGGGCAAGAACGAGTGCAAGGGGCAAGGCGGCTGCAGGGCTCACTGCCCCAACTAGCTGCAGCCTCGAAGACACTGACGACGTCCCGGGCCTTTCTGCGACAGCGAGCGCGTTTGTCGAGGAATTCGCTGGTGGACAAGCAATCCGCCAGACTGGTTTCCGTAGCCACGCGGAGTCAGACGCAAGGCTGCTCCGCTGCGGCAACGACATCTCCAACGATGTCGAGCGACTTTCCTGGGCCCATTCGCGCATGACGCCGAGGGTGGTTTCGATCGACGAACCGCCATGATACTGTGGGCCGATGTTAGCGCGGGGACTGTGTGTGGTTGCGTGCTCAGTGCTTCTGAGTGTCGCGTGTGGCGAGGACGACGGGACTGCGTCTGGCGGCGATGCAGGCACTGATGCTAGCGCCGGTGCTGGCGGGAGTTCCGGGACGTCGACTGGCGGAACTGGTGGCAGCGGTGGTTCCGCGGCGGCAAGCGGCAGCGGCGGTACCGCTGGTTCCGCGGGGGTGAGCGGCAGCGCTGGCAGCGGCGGAGCGCCGACAGATGCCGGCACCGACGTCAGCACCGACGCCAGCACCGACGCCGGCAATTGTGATCCGCCTGCCGACGCCGGTTGCACGGACTCGGGAGTGACTGGTGCCCAAGAGGGGTACCTCAAGACAGACAAATCGCAGTCTGGCCTAGAGCTGGGGAGAGCGATCGCCATGGACGGCAACACGATCGTCGCCGGCAGCGCTTACTATCCCCTTGGCAGCGGAAAGAACGGCGCCGTGGTGGTCTACACGCGAGACTGCAACGGTTGGTCGCTGCAGGCCGTGCTCCAGCCTGACAATGCCGGCTCGCAAGACCAATTCGGAACCAGCGTCGCCGTGAGCGGCGACACGATCGTCGTCGGTGCCAAAGACGAAGATGGTCCCAGCGACGCAATGAGCAACTCGGGCGCCGCCTACGTTTTCACACGGTGTGGTGCCGGGTGGACGCAGTCAGCCTACCTCAGGGCAAGCAACGCCGAGAACAACGACCGCTTCGGAACGAGCGTCGCGATTGATGGGGATGTGATCGTCGTCGGGGCGCGCGAAGAAGACAGTGCGGCAACGGGTATTGGCGGTGATCAGACGAACAACGCAGCCTCGCAGGCGGGAGCGGCCTACGTCTTCCGCCGTGGAGTGAGCGGCTGGAGCCAAGAGGCATACCTGAAGGCCAGCAACGCCGAGCAGAATGACGGCTTCGGAGCGGCTGTGGGGGTGAGCGGTAACACGATTGTTGTCTCGGCAGTCGGCGAGGACAGCGCCGCCACCGGAATCAACGGTGCGCAGGGCAATGATCCAAGCTACATCCAATCAGGCGCCGTGTACGTCTTCACACACTCGGGGAGCGGCTGGGCCCAGCAAGCCTACATCAAGCCAAGCAATACCGGCGCGAACCTCAGTTTAGGAGAGTCTCTTGCCATCGATGGTGACACCGTCGTGGCCGGATCCATCGACGAAACCGGGGGCTCGACCGGGGTGAACGGCGACCAAACCACGACTGGCCTCTCATCGGGCGCCGCGTATATCTTCTTCCGCAACGCCGGCACTTGGTCACAACAAGCCTACGTTAAGGCGAGCAACACCGGCGCCAATGACGCCTTCGGCGCCTCCGTCGCAATCAGTGGCGATCGGGTACTCGTGGGCGCCCCCCAGGAGGATAGTGCAGCCACGGGACTCAATGGCGACGCAACGAGCGAGGCAGCGAATGGCGCGGGAGCCGCGTACCTCTACACACGCTCCGCCGGCAACTGGGCATTTTCTACCTACGTCAAGGCTAGCAACACGGGAATTGCGGATCTCTTCGGAACGGCGGTGGCCGTCAGTGGTTCGAGCTTCGCAGTCGGTGCCATCTTCGAGGACAGTGGAAGCACTGGCGTCAACGGCAACCAGAGCGATAACTCCAAGGGCAACTCCGGCGCGCTGTACGTGTTTAATCCCTAAGCCCTTCCGAGCAAACGGCGCTAGTCCGCTGAGCTCGAGAAGCGGAGCCCCCGTGGCGTCCATCCCCAGGGGCGCCCCGTTGATCAACGCGACTCCAGATCCGGACCACACTGACGGACTGGGCGCCGGCGCGCGTCCTGCCTGGGCTTAAAGCGCGCGTCGACGAAGCTGGCCACAGTGCGATGAGCTCAGGCGTAAAACGCCCGCAACCACACTTCGTCGGGCAGGCTCTCCAAGTCGATGCCCACGCCGGGCGGAAAGTCCTCGGCGCAGGTGGCCGCAACGGCTTGGTGTGGCGGCGCGAAACACTCACCCGAAGTGTCGTAGACAGCGTCCGGGGGAAAGATTTCCGCGACCGTCCAGCCCGCTGGCGCCAGATACAGCCCTGGTTCTTCGGCCTGCAAGCCGTGCGTGTCCGCAAGTTCCTCCCACAGGCCGTCCGGAAGAGCTGCGGCGTCAATCTTGGCTAGCTCGCTCTTCGCCAGTCGCGTGGGCTCGCCTGGATACACGGCAACAGCCAAAACCGCACCGACAATGGCATCGGCGCCTTCTTCGATGGGGGCGTCCTCGTCTTCGTCCCAATTCACGGTGGTGCCCATATGCACATAGCAAAGCGGCAGCTCACTCTTCCCGGCCCACTGCTTCACCGTATCCACGATCGCGGTGGCCTTGCCCCGCGTCAGCCCGATGTCCTCCAAGGCATCCAAGCTGATCCGGCGGCCGACAACGACCACCGCGTAGTTTTCATCGCTGTCTGTGAGACCGAACTGCGCATCTCTGATTGCATTCATTGAGGTATCTCCCTTTCGACCTAGCGGCTCTGAACGAGCGCCGTGTCGCGAAACACATACACCACACCCGCGTCGCCGAGGTTCAGCGGCGCGAAACGATCGTCTAGCTGCATCAAGAAACCGTCGAGGCCCGGGTCTTCCTGGAGCCAGCGTGGCGGTCACGAGGCGATCCGGTTCGTCACGGCGCCAAGTACGTGCCTTCGTGCGATGCGCTTCCCGGAAAAAACTGCGCCCCGGGCCGGCGCGGCTGGGAACGCCCCCGCTTGAGACCGGTGCTCCCAGGCGGCCCGTGGTTCTTGATGTGGCCGCCCAGTCAGGTGGCTGCACTCGCCGCAGCGATGTGCCGCACGTCGGACCGCGCCTGGCTGGAGACCATGAAAACGCAGACCGTGAACAACACCCGCGTGCTCCACTTCATCCCGTCAAAGCGCGCACGGGCGACAGATCTGGCGATTACGAGCGGCCGTCAAGCGGGTTCGAAATCCCGGTAGATCTCATCGACTCGTAGCTTCGCGCCGACGGCCTCCACCTCGACCGCTTCACCCTGCCTTGCCTCGACTGAGCTCCAGGCTCCGTCCCGGCCACGGCGGTGAATCACGACGTGGGGAGCAGTATGCGACAAGATCACTATCTCACGGACGCTCGAAATTCCCTTGTAGACTTCGAGCTTCGTTCCCCGGTCGTAGGCTTCGGTCGACGGACTGGTGACCTCGACGAGCACGACCGGATTGGTCACCGCGAGAGCATCATCCGCCGCGCGCACGACTTTCCCGGAGACAACCGCGCCATCGGGATACGTCGTGACGTCGCTCGCCTCTACGCGCACGCGCAAGTCGGACGTATACGCGCGACACCCCGCAGGGAGTTGGTTGCCCAAGTGACGAAGAACAGATGCGGCAAGCGCCGCATGCTCCGGCGTGCCGCCGGCCATGGCGTAGATCTCGCCCGCAATGAACTCGTGTCTCACGGGGCTGTGCTTTTCGAGCGCAACATACTCCGTGTACGGATAGCGGTGCAGTGGAATCGGGAGCGACATGGCCTCGCGTGAGAGTAGCACAGCGACCGTGCCGTGTGCCCAAGCGCCGAGAGCATGAACCGACGAAAGCGAGCGGACCGCCTCGAGCGCGGGCGATCAGGTCGTCGGGCTCGAGGACCAGCGCGCGAGTGCCGTCCCGCCACGACTTCTTGAAGGTCAGCTCCAGCTTGCCGTCCCCCGTCGGAGATTCCCCAGGGTCTTCGCTGCGCCGCTCAAGCCGGTCCTCCGCGACGGGTGGGCTCTTGGAAAGCGGGCCAGTGCTCAGCGACCGCTCGGTACAACGCCGTGTCTTGCGGTCGATGGCGGAAGCGGCCGCGGTCCGGAAGGGCGAGAGCGTGTGCGGCGTGGCCCACGCACCGCTGTGGTCAGCGAGCGGCGTGCCACGTCCGTGCGGGGTGAAAACAGCGCGAAGTCGCAGCCAGACCGCTTCCCGCGGCGCAGGCGCACGGTGCGACGCGCAAAGCCGCGATCTTGCCGAGCGGAGGCCACGTGATCGCAAGCGTGACTTTGTGAACGATTACGGCGCGGTAGACGCGCGCGCCAGCGGAGGCCTCGGGGGAAGCAGCCATGGGAAGGGCGACTCAGCGCGATGGCACGTGAACCACTGCAGGCGAATGGCAACGGATTGACACCATGACGCTTCAGAGAATGGTCCTAGTGTGTGTGGCTGCCGGGGTCGCGGTTGCTTGCTTCGCGCAGGGAAGTAGTTCCAGTGGGGGGAGCGGCGGGAACGGCGGCAGTGATTCTGGCGTCAGCGGCACAGGTGGGAGCATCATCATGGATGCCGGGCCTTGCGAACGGACGGGCCCGCATGATCTGCACTCCATTGTGGACTGTCAGGGCAACGTGCACGCGACCTGCCCCAGCGACCAGGGTTGCGACCCCACCACACTGACGTGTGTCCCGGCCTGCAAAGCAGCGGAAGCCGCCAAAGCGACCGTAGGCTGTGACTTCTACGCCTTTAGCACCGGCTGGTGGTGCCACGCTGCCTTCGTCGCCAACACCTGGGATTCGCCCGTCAGGATCCAGCTCGATCTCGACGGAGTTCCCAGTGATGCCAGCCCGTTTGCGCGAATTCCACAGGGCAATGGCAAATCGATCACCTATTCAGCGTTACCGGGGGGAGAGCTTCCTCCAAACGAAGTGGCGATCGTTTTCCTCAGTGGCCCCAAGTGCCCACCGGGCGTGACGCCGGCTGGCAAGCAGTCGCATCGCGCCCAGCACATCACGACCTCGCGGCCGGTGGTCGCCTACGACGTGCTGCCATACGGGGGCGGCGACAGCCATGTCACCAGCGCTTCCCTGCTCATTCCAACAGCGGCCTGGGACCTAAACTACATCGCCGTAAACCCCTGGCCGATCGGCGAAAACACCTTCAGCCCACAGATCACTATCACCGCGGCCGAAAATGACACCGAAGTCACGATCAAACCCCTCGTCGATATCAAAGGCGGCTTCATTGAACAGAAACAGCTCCCCGCCATTCCGGCCAACGTGCCCGTGACCTACACGCTGCAGGCTGGGCAGACGCTGGGGCTTTCGCCGGAGCAAGAACTGACTGGCAGCCCGATTCTCGCGACCAAACGCGTTGGTGTGTGGGGCATGGCGCACTGCATGGAAATCGACGGTTGCTGCTGTGACAGCGCTCACGAACAATTGCCACCCGTCTCCGCGTGGGGCAGCGAATACGCCGCGGTGCGATACCGCGATCGCGTCGACAGCCTGCCGGAAAGCCCGCCGTGGCGTATCGTCGGCGCCGTCGACGGCACGAAGCTGAGCTATGACCCAGCTCCCCCCGCAGGCGCGCCCAGCATTGTGAATCAGGGAGAAGTGCACACCCTACGCGCCCACGATCCCTTCGTCGTTCGGAGTCAGGACGTGCACCACCCATTTTATATGGCGAGCTACATGACTGGAGGCCAGCAATTTCAAGGCGCAGGCGATCCGGAGTTCGTGAATGTGATCCCGACCCAGCAGTACCGCTCCGAATACACGTTCTTCACGGATCCGACCTACCCTGAGACGAACTTGGTGTTTGTTCGCGCCCGGGGAAGCGACGGCAAGTTCAAAGCGGTTGACCTCGACTGCTTCGGTGCCCTCACAGGCTGGCAGCCGGTGGATGCCGCGGGGAGATACGAGTACACACGTTTCGACCTGGTGCGCTTCAACTTCGAACCGCAAGGCGGCTGCGACAACGGCCGCCACCAGGTCTCGAGCGCGGCGCCCTTTGCGCTGACGGTTTGGGGTTGGGGAAATGCGCTCAGTTATCCAGATGTACTGACGCAATACGGCAGCTACGCCTACCCCGCCGGATCGAGTGTGCTGCCGATCAACAAAGTGCAAGTCGTGCCGCGCTAAAAGGTTGCACGCTGGTCCCGAATCGCCCCAGTCCTCAACGAGAGGGCATCGCATTCCGCTGAATCAGTCGAGCAAGAGCGTCCTGGTGGCCGCCACCAACTTGCGCGTCACGTACTCTTCGCTCGGCGCGAGCTCTGGAAACACCATGGACAACATGACCATGCCCCGTGCGGTTGCAAAAGCCAGAAATACCCGTTCCCGCAAGTCCGTCGGCGGCTGGGCGAGGTGCGCTTCGAGCCACGCAACTATCTCGTCCATGATGACGGGGAAGACCTCGTTTGCGCTATCCAGGCTCCAGGAAAGAGGCACAGACGCGTTCAAGCAGCGCCGAAGCGCGGGATCGAGCCCCTCCGCGACCACCACCGTTCGACACACCTCGGCCAACGCAGATTCGACGTCCCCATTGGAACGTGACAGCACCGCGCGCACTGCATCCAGCATGCGATGGTGCAGGCGGCGGGAAAGCTCGGCATAGATCGCAGCTTTGCTGGGAAAGTAGCGATACACCGACGCAATGCCCACGCCGGCACGGTCCGCAATCGCCTGCATCGAGGCGTCGGGATCCGCAAGCGCGGCTGTCGCGCCAATCACAGCCTCGACAATTTGCCGAGAGTCCTCCCGCGAGGGTCGCGGTGGACTCTGCGGCGCCAGCGGATCCTTCGTGCGAACCACAATCGCATCCTAGCTCCCCAAAACTGCTCGTCAACGAACGCGCGCCCGATGACCGGCACGCGAATCGGCGCGCCGGATGACGCGCTATCGCCGTCCGCTCAACCTCCCACGCAGAACGCAAAGATTTCGAGCTTCGCCGCGCCTCCCGCCGAAGGCGGGTACTCGGTCGTAATGGAATTCGGATCGCTCGCGGCCGTCCGCCTCGTGCAGCAGGCGCTTTCGCTTGGCCCCGCTTGGGAGTAGTGGCCCCGCGGCGCTACGCGAGCCGACCCTAATCCCACAGCAGTCACTTCGTGGTTGCCGGCTTGCGCGCACGTGAAATGCCCGCGCATGCTGCTCGACATCCGATTCAAACTCAGCGGAAGCGCAGGAGAATCGAACTCCCCGGGACCAGGCATTCACCAAACCCCCATCGGTTTTGAAGACCCTGGCGACAATCGGACAGACCTACCTCAGGAATGGACAACAGAGACACGCGCGTCGAGTCCGCGAATGTACGCATGTTCTGGAATGTCCACTGGTGTCCGGCCATGTCCGGTTGGCACCATCGGTTTGGTTGAAGGTCAGTTTGCTGCGCGCGCAGCAAAACCGCGCAGCAAAAACTTTTGGCTCGATGCTCGGCTTGCGGACGCCATGCTGGGCGTCGCGCTGCGCGGGATGGCTTGGAGGGTCGCGCTGGCGATGCGGATCGGGGCTGTGTCGTGAGCGCCCGAGCACCCGGTGCGGCTAAAACACGATGACTAGTGCTGGCCCGCGTCGACGAGCTGGAGCGCATTGGCCAAGGTCAGAGGTTCGCTACGCGCTGACCACGCCTCCGAAGCCAGTGGCTCACAATGCCCGTCATTCGTCACAGCAGACCATCCCACCAATGTGCCCCCCATGTCGAAGACGTAGCACGGTGGCCCCGAGCCGAGCCGGAGCAGGGTCCCGCGAGGGCTTCCGAACCAAACGATGTATGTGTGCTCCCGGACGCGGACTTTGGCGAGTCGGTGGGGCTCATCGTGTTCCCGCGCAAACGCCCGGAGCGTCCGTCCGCGAGGCTCGACGAGCCCGCGCGCCGTGAAAGCCACGGAGTAAACAATTCCGACCGCCATCGCGAGCAACAGCACCGGGGAGGACCACCTGGCGATCCGTGTCCAGCGCATTCGCCTGGCGCACGCCGGACACGGAGGCGGCTCCGAAATAATTTGATGGGCACCCGCTCCGATCCCGCTCGACATAGAGATTACTTCGGTTCGCAATAGTCCGGGTCGCAAAGCTTTTGGCAGGTCTTGGTGATGTCAATTGCGCTGATCGAACCGCGAAGGTTGTTAGCAACATCCTGTCGCCAATCGCTTGTAAAACCGGTCAACGCTTCGAATCCGAAACCACTGATGTTCGGGACGGCTGGATTGAGCGTGCACCTCGCAGCGAGGCAACTAGTGAAGCAATGGCGTTTGCTGGAACCACCATTGGCGTCCGTTTCGTAGGTAGCTACCCCTTGCTCGAAGGCGGCCGCAAGGCAGAAGCCATACCAGATGGCCACTCCCGTGCCGATTGCCACTGGGCTGTCTCCCGACGGATCGACCAAGTTGACCGGGTCGTCAGCACCATACGCATATAGATTCGACCCACGCGCCTGGAACCTTTCAGGATCCTTACCCGCCCACCTCCCCGTCACAGAATCGTAGTCCCGCGCCCCAAAGCGCACGAGCCCCGTATCCACATCGTGAATGCCGCCCGCAAACCCAAACGGCACAAAATCCTCCGTGCCCAGAGTTACGGTGCGCTCTCCCCAGGCGCTGTAATCCGCCCGCCACACCGCAGCTCCACTCGCCACGTCAACGATGGCGCGCGGCGACCCGAGATGGTCGCTCAGAACACGATACGTCACTCCCCCACGCACCATGTACCCCGGCACGTTGGGCCGCGATGCGTAGACGAATCGCGAAACCAGCGCCCCGGCGCCATCCAACTCCGCCACGGGGTTGAGTCCATCCCGATACAGCCACGCGCGCTCAAGCGCCCCATTGCGCTTCTTGCCCACACGCCGGTCTTGACCGTCAATCAAGTACTCAACGACGTCCCCGCTCGGCAGATCGACGCGCGTCAGGTTGCCCCTCACGTCATACGTGTAGAGCGTGGTCTCCGACGTCGCCGCGTCTGTCTTCGAGCTCAGCTCGCCGTTGGCCGTGTAGGTGTACGAGAGCGGCCCGTACGTGAGCAGCCTGTCCTGGGCGTCATACGTGCCCACCACGCTTGACGTGAGCGTCTGCAGCATCGTGCGGTTACCGTTGGCGTCATATTCGTAATGCTCATCCAACGCCCCGTCCTTGAACACATCCGTCAGGCGCCCGCGCAAATCGTAGCTGTACTCCCAGGTGATGGGCGCGGCGCCGTTTGCCTCGACGCGCGTGACAATGCGTCCGAGTTGATCGCGGGGCTTGGCGACCGTATCGACGACCTCCGAGAAGTGCGTCGTGCCGCCGATGCCGCCAACGTAGGACGCCATCTCGCCGTAGGCGTTGTAGGTCCAGGCATCCGTGACCACGCCGATGGCGGAGCCCGTGATGCGGCCATTCTGGGGATCGAGCGTGACCGTTAGCGCGTCGCTGCTCGGAGGCGCGCAGCTCGTTTGAGACGCGCAGATCGTGATGTCGTCGGGATCATACCCGAAGAACGCCGGGCTCGTGGTTGCACCGACCGTCACCGTTTCCGCAATCGTGCGGAACGAGTTGTCGTACGTGAATCCGACGCTCCCGCTGAACGGCCCACTCCACGTCAGGCTCGACAAGAGCTGACCGTCGTAACTGTGCGACAGCGTCACGCCGCTTGGATCCACAATGCTCGCGAGGCCCCCTGGCGCACACCCCGGACACGGCGACAACCCGAAATATGTGTAATCCACGATGCCGCTCGGCGTCGTCATGAAGTCGAGCTTGCCCGCCGAATCGTAAGTGCGTCCGATCAGCAATCCGTCGGGTCTCGTGGTCTGCGTCAACATCCGGTCCAAGTCGTACGAGAAGAGTGTACTCGGAGTTGGCACACCTGGCACGGCCGGTGGATCGTAGCTGGCCAGTAGGTCCACCGGGCTGAAGCTTTGGCCGTGGGCGGGTT
>CALMUT010000099.1 GCA_937872925.1 uncultured Myxococcales bacterium
AATCGTGCCGACGTTCACGTGAGGCTTGCTGCGTACGAATTTCTCTTTGGCCATTGAACTATTCTTTCTTTCCTGACTTCAAATTCAGCCGCCGTTGACCTTGGCGACAATCTCTTCCTGCACTTGCGAGGGCACTGCCTCGTAGTGCGAAAACTGCATGGTGTATGTGGCGCGACCCTGGGTCTTGCTACGCAAGTCCGTGGCGTATCCGAACATGGTCGCCAGCGGCACTTCGGCAGTGACGACCTGGGTGTTGGTGCCCCGTTGCGCCATGCCCTGAATGCGACCGCGGCGGGAGTTCAGGTCGCCGATCACGTCGCCCATGTTGGCGTCCGGGGTCACCACTTCCACGGCCATGAGAGGCTCAAGCAGTTGCACGCCCGCGCGTTTGGCACCGTCCTGGAACGCCAGTGAACCCGCGATTTCAAACGCCGGCCCCGAGGAATCCACCTCGTGATAGGTGCCGTCGATCAACTCCGCTCGGCAGTCGATCACGGGGTAGCCCGCGATCACACCGCGCGCCATGGCCTCGCGGATGCCCTTCTCGACGGATGGGATGAACTCCTTGGGGATCACGCCGCCAACGATCTTGTTCTCGAAGATGAAGCCTTTGCCACGCTCCGCGGGACCCATGCGGATCTTCACGTGTCCGTACTGGCCGTGACCACCGGACTGCCGCACGAACTTCGCCTCCGCTTCGGTGTCTTGGGCAATCGCTTCACGGTACGCCACCTCGGGCTTGCCGACGTTGCACTCCACTTTGAACTCGCGCTTCAAGCGGTCAACGATGATCTCGAGGTGCAACTCGCCCATGCCCGCGATGATGGTTTGCCCCGTGTCCTCGTTGGTGAAGGTGCGGAACGATGGATCCTCGTAGGCTAGCTTCCCCAGGCTGACGCCCAGCTTGTCGAGATCTGCTTGGGTGCGGGGCTCGATGGCCACGGAGATCACCGGATCTGGGAAGGTCATCTTCTCCAGAATGATCGCGGCCTTTTCGGTGCACAGGGTGTCGCCGGTGCGTGTGTCGCGCATGCCCACCGCGGCGTAGATGTTGCCCGCGTGGCATTCCTTGAGTTCTTCACGCTTGTTGGCATGCATGCGCAGGATACGGCCAATGCGTTCCCGCTTGCCACGAGTTGCGTTGAGAACCGTGGTGCCGCTGGCCAGCGTTCCTGAGTAGACGCGGAAGAAGGTCAGGTTGCCCACAAAGGGATCGTTGGCGATCTTGAAGGCCAGTGCGGCGAAGGGAGCTTTGTCTGACGCCTCGCGGGTCAGCTTCTTGTCCTCGTTGTGGCGATCCACACCTTCGATAGGAGGCACATCCAGAGGGGACGGCAAATAGTTGATCACTGCGTCGAGTAGCAGCTGAACGCCCTTGTTCTTGAACGCCGATCCACACAGCACCGGCACGAACTTGAAATCGCAGGTTGCCTTGCGAATGGCCGCGTGGATCTGCTCCGACGTCACGTCTGCAGCACGGCCATCGAGGAACTTCTCCATGATGGTGTCGTCCACGTCGGCACACGCCTCGACCAGTGCTTCGCGCAGCTCGTCGCACTTTTCCTGGAGCTCGTCCGGGATCGGGCTCCACTCGAATTTGGCGCCCAGGGTGTCGTCGTCGAAGATGGCAGCTTGCATGCGGACCAGATCGACCATGCCGCGGTGCTGATCTTCTTGCCCCACCGGCCACTGGATCGGCACGGGCTTGCAGCCCAAACGATCCTTCATGCTGTCCAGATTCATCTGGAAATCCGCGCCAACCTTGTCGAGCTTGTTGATGAAGGCGATGCGCGGCACTTTGTAGCGATCCGCCTGGCGCCAGACCGTTTCGCTCTGGGGCTCAACGCCGTTGCCGCCGTCGAAAACGGCAACCGCGCCGTCCAGCACCCGCAGGCTGCGCTCAACCTCGATAGTGAAGTCGACGTGCCCGGGCGTGTCGATGATGTTGATGCGATGGCGGAGGCCTTCGAAGGGGCCGGCCATGGGCTCCCAGAAACAGTTCGTTGCCGCGCTGGTGATCGTGATGCCGCGCTCTTGCTCCTGGACCATCCAGTCCATGGTCGCAGCGCCGTCGTGCACTTCACCGATCTTGTGGGTGATGCCGGTATAGAAGAGCACCCGTTCCGTGACGGTCGTCTTACCAGCGTCAATATGGGCCATGATGCCGATATTGCGCGTGCGCTCTATGTCAATTTCGCGGGCCATGATGCGGGGTGTCTGAGTCGATGCTTGACGTGTCAGGTCGTAAGACGGACGAAACCCCTCCCGGTCACCTGACACCCTCGCGGTTTGAGGGGCACTAAAAGTCCGGAAGGGGTATCGGGGTGCACGGTCTGCCGCGTATTCGCGGGGCAGCTGGCGGCTGCCTATGACTGCAACCCGATCCTTATGTCGAAAGGCTCATCGCAAACGTTCTACTCCTGGGAATTCCAAAAAGCCGATCACCAACGGTAGTGGGCGAACGCCTTGTTGGCGTCGGCCATCTTGTGGGTGTCTTCCTTCTTCTTGATGGTGTTGCCACGCATCTGTGCGGCGTCCACTAGCTCTGCCGCCAAGCGCTCTCGCATGCTCTTTTCGCCGCGGTCGCGGGAGTACTGCACGATCCAGCGCATCGCGAGGGCCACGCGGCGCTCCGGGCGTACTTCAACGGGCACCTGATAGGTGGCACCACCGACCCGGCGGCTCTTGACCTCTAGCTTCGGCTTCACGTTGTCGAGCGCTTTGCGGAACACCTCCAGGGGGTCTTCCTTGAAGCGCGACTGAATGATGTCAAAGGCACCATAGACGATGCCTTCGGCGACGGACTTCTTGCCGTCTTGCATGATTGAGTTGGTGAACTTCGCGACCAACTTGTCCTTGTGGACGGGGTCGGGAATGATCTTGCGCTTGGGGACTTCGCGGCGGCGGGGCATCGTGTGATCTCTTTCTTACTCTTTGGGCCGCTTGACGCCGTACTTGGAGCGCTTGCGGTTGCGGTTCGCTTTGTTTGTGCTGCTCGGTCCGATGGCGCCGGAGGCGTCCAGCGTGCCGCGCACCACGTGGTAACGAACACCAGGGAGGTCTTTCACACGGCCGCCGCGGATGAGCACAACACTATGCTCTTGCAGGTTGTGACCTTCACCGGGAATGTAGCTGGTGACTTCCATTCCGTTCGTGAGGCGCACGCGACAGACCTTGCGCAATGCAGAGTTCGGCTTCTTTGGGGTGGTGGTGTAAACACGCACACACACGCCGCGCTTTTGCGGGCAGGAGCGCAAGGCGGGCGAAGCCGTCTTGTCTTTGATCTCCTTGCGACCGCGTCGAATGAGCTGATTAATCGTGGGCATCGTTACTCGTTATGAGTTCAGGGCTTCCCCAAAAAGCGGGGGAGCGGAGGGTAGCCGTGGGGCACAGGAAGTCAAGAGCTCTGAGCTAGGTGCTCAAGCGCCCGTTTTCCTGGGGAAACGGGTGTTCAGGGGGTCTTGCTGCGCCGCTTGAGGATCTCCACCGCGCGTCGGTAGGCCTCGTTGTCGGGATTCTCCTTGGCGAGCTCTTCGTAGAGCTTCAGCGCCTTGGGGAAGTCGCCGGATGCGACCGCGTCCACCGCGGCGCGGTCCTTCGTCACCTCGCCGGGCGCGAGCTTCGGCTTTTCGGGCGGTGGATCCTCCGGTGCTGCCGTCTCTGTCGGCGGCGGAGCCCCACTGCCCGCACCGGTGGGCGCCGGCGTTGGGATTGGGCTGGGCGCCTGGGTCGCCGCGGGCGCGGAGGAAGCGGGTGGCTCCGGTGCCGAGGCGTTGGCGGAAGGCGCAGATGCACTCGGCGCGAGCTCCGCAGGTTGCACCGGCTCGTCCTCTTCAAAGATCACCAGAAACGCCAGCATGCAAATGGGCAGCGCCGCGTACACCATCTTGCGAGAACGCGGCAGGGCGCGGAACTTTTGGAGGAACGACTGCTTGGCTCCGGGAGCAGGCGCCATGCCGGGCTGCTGCGGGTAGGCTCCGGGCTGCTGTTGCGGGTAGGCCCCGGGCTGCTGCGGGTAGGCTCCAGGCTGCTGCTGTCCCCACGCGCCCTGAGGCATGTTTGGGTCTTGCATGCCCGGCGCCATGCCCTGCTGCTGTGCCCATGCTTCGGGCGGCGACCCAGCGGGCATACCCGGCGGGGGTTCGAGCCCACGCTCAGCCATGGCCTGCCGCGCGGCCCAAATGGCTTCGCCCGTCGGCGGCATCGTGGGCTCAGGCGGCTGGATGTACACACCCTGCGCTCCCGCAGCGGGCTGTGGGGCCGCCGCACGGTTCGCCTCTGCAGCTCCCGGCAGTCCTCCAGCCTCCGCCAGGTATTCTTCCAAAGGCCGCACCACCGTGGCTTCGCCGCCGGAGGCCGGGGGAGGGATCGAAGGAGGCTTCGGGCGTTCTGGCTTCGCCGACTGCTCGGGTCGCCGCGCCGCAGCCAATAGCTCCCCGGGGTCTTGCACCGCGGTTCTGCTATCGGGATCGTCTTCTTCCATCGCTTCGAAGCCGGGTGCCGCCTGAAACTGCGTCGGCATGTCGTCTTCTTCGAACTCGGGCTCGTTCGCTGCGGGCCGCCCCGCGGCGGGCAGTGGCTGCGGCAGTGCGCGCGCCTGCTGCTGCCACGGGGGCACAGATTGCTGAGGCGCGTGGGCCTGCTGCGGCGGCGCGTGGGCCTGCTGCGGCGGCGCGTGGGCCTGCTGCGGCGGCGCGTGCTGGGGCGAAGAAGGATGTGGCCGGGGACCGGGCTGTGCGGCTTGCGCTTGGGGCGGCCGCGCGTACTGCGGCGCGGTGGACTGCCCTTGGCCGTGCGGCATCTCTTGCAGGCGCGGACGATGCTGCGCGGGCTGTCGCGCTGCGGGCGCGCCGGAAGCAGACGGCAACGGCCGGCGCCCGCCGCCGCTGGGTCGGGCCGCGCCACGCTGAGAAAGTGGCGCGTGGCCTCGACTCGGTCCAGCACTCGCAGCCGCCCCACCGCCTCGCTGAGACGCGACGCCGAGAACGACGCCCCCCAACTCAATTTCAGCGGGCACAGTAACGGGTCGCCAGTCTGTCGACACCACGGCGCCTTGCAACTTGACGATCGCACCCGGAGCGCACGCGACGAAGAGCGTGCGCCCATCGAAGAACAGATACGCGTGGGTGCTACCGATCCCACTGCCGTTCACCTTCCACGACGCGCTGGAGCCTACGCTGAACGCCTCCACGGGCGTTCCCATTCGAAGCTCTACTTCCGGGCGGTCCGTCGAGCCACCCCGGACGCTTATATAAACGCTGTCAGTGTCCACTTTCGCTGGTGTCGTGTCCGCGCTTCCTAGCCGTATCGTATATCACGGACGGTAGATCTACACCGTGTTCCCTGAGTTGCTCCACACAACTGGGGATTACTCCCGTGGCCTCGAATTCGCTCTGAATCTCGCCGCCTGGACCCAGGCCTTGGTAGCGCCGGGCCATGATGTCCTGCATCTGATACTTGCCGGTATCCGGATCGTAGTTCAGGACCTCTGTGATGTGCGTCGTCTTGCGCGACCCATCTTGGAGGCGAGACACCTGCACGATGATGTTGATACCCGACCCCAGCTGAGCCCGCATCGCGGCGAGCGGCATGTCGATGTCGCTCATCATGCACATGGTCTCTAGGCGCGTCATGGTATCTCGCGGGTAGGTGGCGTGGCACGTACCCATGCAGCCGCCGTGACCAGACGTCATGGCCTGAACGATGTCGAGGGCCTCGCCGCCTCGAATTTCGCCGATCACCAACCGATCCGGACGCATACGCAACGTAGCGCGGAAAAGGTCTCGAATCGTGACCGCGCCGCGCCCTTTCGGATCTGGCGGACGCGCCTCTAGCTGGACGACGTGAGTCTTCTGCAGCTGAACCTCTTTGCTGTCTTCGATCACCACGATGCGCTCCCCGTCGGGAATGAACGAAGAAAGCGCATTGAGCATGCTCGTCTTGCCGCTGCCGGTACCGCCGGCGATGATCACGTTGAGCTTTGCCTTGACCAACACCTGCAGCAACTCGCCAGCTTCCGGCGTCATGGATCCGAACTTCACCAATCGCTCGACGGTGAGGGTCTCTTTGAAGAAGCGACGGATTGCAATGAATGGCCCGCCCGGAGCGGCCGGCGGCACGATGGCTTGGAGGCGGGAACCGTCCGGCAGGCGCCCTTCCAGAATGGGTCGCTTCTCGTCCACGAACTTGCCTACGAACTGCGCAGCCGTGCGCAGCGCCGCCATCAACGCTTCTGCACCTTCGAACTTCACGTCGGTGAGAAACAGCTGCCCGCCCTTCTCGATGAAGACCTGGTCGGGGCCGTTGATCATCACCTCGCTGACTTTCGGGTCGTCCAAAAACGGCCGAACTGGCGAGAAAAACTCGAGCAGCGCCTCTTCAAATACGTCTTGGGGGATCACGGCACGTTCTTCAACAGGGAATCCCGGGCTTCAGCCGCGTGGCTTCCGGCGGGGTTGAGCTTCAGATACTCGCGGAAGTGGTAGTCCGCCTGGACCCAGTCCTGTTCCACATCGCGCATGAGCACCGCCAGGGCGTAGTGCGCGTCGGAGTGGTTCGGACTGTCGCGGACGACGCGTACGAGATGCGCGCGTGCGCGGTCGTGCTGACCAATCGCCGAGTGCATCGTGGCCACCAAGAAACGCAGCGATACGTCCTCGGGACTCTTCGCCAGATAGCGCTCACCAACGTCCACTGCAGATCGAAAGCGGGCACTCACAACGTAGCTGCGCATCAAGTGCGGCAAGACGTCCTCGGTGCGCGCACCGCCCTCGAGAGCTGACGTGAAGTACTGCTCCGCGCGCGTATGGTCACCAAGGCTCGCGAACATCTTCCCGCGCGCCAAGAGCTTCTCAGGCGCCTGCTCGTCCCGTACCGTCTGTTCGACCTGCTGGATCTTAGTGGCGCGAGACGTGCCACAGCCAAGGGCCAGGGCCGGCAATAGTAGAGCAATGCACTGGCTCCTCACTGGTTGCCCTTGCTGACATCACCGTATTTCAGCTTCAGACGGCGTTCAAGATTGGCGAGCCAAGTGCGATACTCCATATCCTGACCTTCGGTGAAGGCCAGAAGCACTCGCACTTCTTTCTGCATGACGGGAACGTTCTTCGTCGACATCGCGTGCTCGAGGCGCACGCGATGTGTTCGAAAGTCTTCGTCAATGTCCTTCTTGAGATCCGCCGCCACTTTCGCGAGCGCTTTGGCCTGGGCCTCGTCCCCGCCGACCTTGTAGCAAGCCGCCGCGGTCTCGTAATACACGACCGACTCAACGCCATCGGGCACGTGGAAGGGGCGACGCTCCTGCTTGGACCGCGCGATGCCGAGTTTGTCCTGGGCCACGGAAAGTGCTTGTTCGCGCCCCGCCTGGGGGCAAGTGGGCGGCTCCTCTTTCCATAACACCGGCGCCTCTTCAGGAGCCGCCGCCACGGTGTCGTCCTCGGGCTCATCGAAGATCACAAACAGCGCCAGCGGGATGATGAGAATGGCCATGGCGATGGTGGCCGGGCTGCGCTTCTTTTCGGTCTGGCCGCCGGCCGCTTGACCCACCCCTTCCAGAGGTGTGACGGCGATCTGAGTGTAGCCAACCCCCAGAATGGCTCCGGGTACCAACTGCGTTCGCGTGAACGGCGCGCCGTTGACCGTCGCCGGCGGTTGGAAGCTTCTGGCTTCCGCCATCAGACCCGTGGGCGTGGCGGTGACCAAGATGTGCTCCAGGGCCGCCTGGTCGACCCCCAAACGGATTTCGCAATGGCCACCGCTGCCGATGAGCGCGCGGTCGGCTTCGATCCGGAGTTCCTCCGCGCGGCCGTCGGGGTGCCGTATGTCGAACTTCAGCATCGCTTAGGTATCCGCGGTCTCTTTACCGAGCTTGAGGAACATGGGTCCTAGAATCAGCGCCATAATGCACAACATTAGCAAAGCCAGGGGACCGATCATCTTCACGCCGGCCTGAGCGGCCATTTGTTCAGCTTTTACACTGCGCCGCATGCGGGTCATGCCAGCCTGGATCTGCAACACATCCGCCAGCGGGTTGCCCTTCTCCTCCGCCTGGACGACGGAGTTGACGAACTCCTGCACGGTCTCCAGCGGCGCCCGGTCTGCGAAGGAGACCAGCGCCTGTTTGCGTGTCCTGCCCAGATTCAGCTCCTGCAAGATACGTCCAAACTCTTCGACCAATGCGTCATCCGGATCGCTGGACTTTTCTACGACCTGCCGGATCGCACCCGGGAAGTCCTTACCGGCGCTCATGGCCAAGGCCACCAAGTCGATGGCGTACGGCAGCCCACGGTTGATGGATTTCATGCGTTCCGCCACGACGCCGGAAAGCTGCATCCAGGGCAAGAACAAGAAAATGGGACCAACGATGAAGATCATGCCGGACCCCATGCCGGTCATTTGACCCGCGATGGAACCGAAACCCAGCCCGCCAAAGAACGAAACGATGCTCAGAGCAACGAACTCGTCGGGCGTGATTCCGAGCCAATCACCACCCAGCACCAACTGGCGTTCCATCTTGGTGCGGAAGTTTTCGGACAACACACCGCTGACCCGCACGCCAAGCCAGCGCACGAGCGGCTCGATTTGCTTCCAGACGTCGTTGTCTTCCAACGCGCGGCGACGCTTCAAGCCGCGCATTCCCAGGCGGCTTGCCTGACGCGATGGCGCACTGGCAATGGCATACACCGCCATGCCAATGGCGATGGTGAAGACCAACATCGTGAGGTAGCGAACGCCGACGTAGTTGATTCTCATACGTCCACCGACAGGATCTTTCTGGCCATGAGCAGTGACGCAAGCCACGTGATGCCAGCGAAACCGGCCAAAGCCCAACCCATAACTGGCTCTTTCAACGGATCATAGAAGCCGGGTTGCATCCAGTTCATGATCACCGCGAAGGCAAAAGGAAAAACCCCCAGCACCCAGATCTGGGCGCGCCCCTCGGCCGTCTTGCTCTTGACCACGCCTTCCAGGCGCACCATTTCCCGCAGAGTGTTGGCCGTCGTTTCCAGGATCTTCGGCAAGTCGCCACCTAGCTGCCGCCCGATCAGGATGGCGCAGAGCGCCGAATCCAGCTGCCGACTTCCCACGCGACCGCCCAAATTGAGCAGCGCCTGGTCGAGGGTGCTGCCGACGCGCATCTCTTTGACGGCAAGTTCGACTTCTTGCCGAAACGGCTGCGGCAGGAGCAACTGAATACTGATGAACGAGTTGCCGACGCTGGGCGTCGCCTTCAAGGCGTTGGCCAATGTCGTCAAGAAGCCGTCTAGCTGGTCCTCGATCTGCGCAACGCGCTTCTGCTTGAGGCGTTCGATGTAGCGCTGCGGCACGAAGGCAGCGATGAAGGCGAAGAGCCACCAAATCTCGAAGCCAAAAGCCAGGTGGTAGGTCACAATCGCCAGGATCGCGACGAGCTGTCCGATGGCGATGTTCCGACCGGGTGTGAAGTTGTGCAGCAGCCGCAGCTTCTTTTCCAGGCTCGTACAATAGCGATGCCAGTACTTCCATACGGGCGAGGTGTCGTTGACGAGCGCAGCCCAACCACCCACCAAGACCGCAACGCCCACGAAGAGCACTGAGCCGAATTTGAACACCATGGCCAAGGGCGTCATAGGTACGGTCCTTGTTTCGGCACCAACCCCTTGAGGATGAATTCGTTCAAGAACGTCGGCAGGTAGCCGGTTGCTCGAAAGTTCCCCTCGACCTCACCCTTCGGCCCGGTGCCCATGCGGACGAACTGGTAGATGGGTAGCAGCTCGAAATTCATCTCGTCGTCCAAGCCCAGCACCTCCGCAATCGCAGACACGCGTCTTGAGCCGTCCGAGAACCGCGTCTGCTGTACGATCAAGTTGATGCTGCCCGCAATCTGCTCGCGCACGGCGCGCGACGGCAGGTCGATGCCCGCCATCAAACATAGCGTCTCGATGCGCTTCATCGCTTCAAGGGGGCTGTTGGCGTGTGTCGTGGTCAAGGAACCGTCGTGACCCGTGTTCATGGCCTGAAGCATGTCCAGCGCTTCGCCACCACGACACTCACCCACGACAACCCGGTCCGGCCGCATGCGCATCGCGTTCTTGAGCAGGTCGCGGATCGTGTACTCGCCTTTGCCCTCCATATTGGCGGGACGGGGCTCCAAACTGACGACGTGCGGCTGAGCCAGCTGAAGTTCCGCGGCGTCTTCGATGGTGACGATGCGTTCGTCTTCGGGGATCGCTCCAGAAAGCACGTTGAGCAGCGTTGTCTTGCCGCTACCCGTGCCGCCAGAAATGATGATGTTCTTCTTGGCCTTTACCGAGCGCACCAGAAACCGGGCCATTTGCTCGGAGATCGCCTTGAAACCGATCAGCTTCTCCAAGCTCAGGGGCACTTTGGCGAATTTTCGAATCGTGATGCACGAGCCGCGGAGTGCGATGGGACGGATCACGGCGTTCACGCGTGAACCGTCCTTGAGGCGCGCGTCCACCAGCGGCGATGACTCGTCGATCCGGCGTCCGAGCGGCGTGACGATGCGTTCGATTACAGCGCGGACGCGTTCGTCGTCGGTAAATCGACGGTCGGAAAGAATGATCTTGCCGCTTCGCTCCACGTAGATGGTGTCCGGATCGACCACCATGATTTCAGTGACGCTTGGATCCGCGAGCAGATGCTCAAGGGGGCCAAGCCCAAGTGCTTCGTCCGCCAGCTCCCCGACCAGGCGATCTCGGTTGATGTCCGCACGTATGCGCGGCCCCATCATTTCCACAATCCGTCGCAAAGCGTTGATCACTTTGGGACGCATTGACGGGTCTTCGATCTGCGACGCTGCCACCTGCGCCAGCTCCAGGTTCTCAAGCAACTGACGGTGGATCTCGCGCCGCATCTCGTTGACGGCGTCGTCTTCTTGTGTGCGCTTCCGCCGCGGCAGGTTCACGCCTTCCGCGCCAGCTGCGGCCTGGCCGTTGCTGCCCCCTCCACCCCCTCCTCCGACGGGCGGCTGGGGCGGCGGTTGATGCGCGGGAGGGGGCGCGTGGGGCGGTACGTGCTGGGGCTGCGGCGGCCCTGGATGTTGCTGCGGCGGATAAGGTGCGTGCGGAGCGGGGTGATGCTGCGCATGCGCCTGTGGCGGCGCGTGATGCGGTGCGGACGGATGATTCTGCTGGTGGGGCGGAGCCCCGTGCGGCCGCGGATCGTGCGTCGGCGCGGAGGCCTGCGGGTGGCCCGCCGCCGGGGGCCGCATGCTTGGCGCGGCCGGATTGCGGAACGTCAGGGTGTGGTCCCCCAGCACGATGGCCGTGCCGAAGCTCACCCAAGCCGAGCTCTTCTTGAGCAATTGGTCACCGGCCAGGGTGCCGTTTGTGGAGCGATCCTCGACGCGCACGCCGCCGTCCACGAACTCGACCACAACATGTCGCCGTGAGATCAGATCGCTTTTGATGCGCAAACCGCACTCAGCATCGCGGCCGATAACAATGGGGCCGTTCGCGCGGAGCTGCAGCGTGCGCTTGCCTCCGCCGCTCTTGGACTCAATGTCAACGAGTACGTTCACGGGCGACCTCTAATCGCGCCGCAGCGGCCTCGTGTGCGAGCATGCTCACTTGCCGACTTTCCGCCATTGCTGCGGCCGCTTGTTGTAAGCGTTAACGGCGTCGATATCCCCTGAGTATTCTTCGTATTGGCTCAAGGCGCTATTAATGATTTCGGCGGCGGGCTTCGGCACGGATTCGACCGCAGTGGGCACAATGAAAAGCGCGCCCTCGACATCCGTGGCTTCGTCGCGGTGCGATCCGAAAAGCAGACCCAGCACCGGGACCTCGCTCAATAGCGGCAGCCCAGAGATGTCGTGGCGCCGGCTCCGGCTTCGGATGCCGGAAAGCACCAGAGACTGGCCGAGTTTGAGCCGTACCAGGGTATCGAGCTTGGAAATGTTACGCGCCGGGATCGGCGTGCCGGAAACCGGGGGCACCAGGTCGGATACGTCCGCCTTCACCTGAACCTCAAGTTCGCCGGTTTCTTCGTCCAAACGCGGCAATACTTCTACCTTCGTGCCGAATTCGATCTGCTCGATGGTCGACGTCAGGCCCGCCGAAGACACGAAGTTCTGCTCGCCGCCGGACTCCCAGGTCGCCTTGGTGCCATTGACGGTGATCACCGTGGACTGCTTGAGCACCTTTGCCCAGCCCTTGCGCGAAGCAATGTCCAAAGAGGGCAACGGCTGGTTGACCACTGAAGCTTGAGCAGTGGTCGTTGTGCCGGCCAAGAAGTCGTAGGTGAATTCGTTTTGCACCACCCCCGGCCCGCCGATCTTGCCGGGCCAGTCCACGCCTACGGCGTAGCCGCTGGTCTTGTCGTACTGCACGAAGAAGAAGTCGACGCGGATGTTGACCTTGCGATCACTGGCGGCGCCTTGCCCCACAACCACCAACGACTCCACTTGCCCTGGGTACAGCGCCGCGATCTTTTCGATACGCTTGGCGTCACCTTCACCGGACACGCCTCCTTCGATGAAGAAGCGCGACCCCACGCGGCGTACCCGCACTCCTGGCATCTCACCGAGAAGTTGTGACAGCTCCCGGCGCACGGCTTCGGGTGAGCGCGCAAACACGTTGATCACCCAGGTGGTCGTGGTGTCGTCCTTGTTGATCAATAGCAGCGTGGTGCTGCCCGCTTTGCGGCCTGCAATGACGAACTTGTTGTTGTCCGTCGTCAGCTTGATCTCCGCGATGCCGCGGATGCCTTCGGAGTAGTTCTTCACACCGACGGCGCTGATGGTCTTGTTTTCGCCAATTACGAGCGTGATCTCGTTCGCAGAGGCCTCCTCGCCGGACGCCTCCGAGCCCTCTTGAGCATGAGCAAGCGGGGCGAGCGTGAGCGCGGCCAATATCGTCCAGATAAAGCGCTTCATTCGGGTTTCACTGCCTCCAACTTGACTGGGCCACCACTGGCCTTCCTATTCGCCTGGATTTTTTCACGGATCGTCTTGTCCGCCAAGGCGGAGGACGGCATGTCCGGGATCCCTTCCGACACGCCTTGATCCGAGGGATTGCGCAGGGCCACCATCAGCCGGCCTTTTTCTGACGCCAATGCGATCAGCTGCGCTTCCTGCAGGTTGACGCTGAGGGTCAGCACCATCTCGCGAGATTGGAACTCGTCCTTCTTTTCTTGCAGATTCTCTGGTGCTGTCTCGAGCCCGACGGCGAGGGTGAGTACCTTCTGCAGCAGAACGACAGCGTTGAACTTCTCGGACAGGTCGTTGGACGGCATGTTCGCCACCACGTCCACGTAGTCGCCCGGACGGATCATCGCGTAGCTTTTGTCGCCAGATTCGGCCTTGATCGAGACCGCGCGGTTGCCGGCCTGGATCAAAGAGCTCAGATCACGGCGCTCATCAGTTGCAATGGCGAGATCGGTCCACATCATCGTCTGATTGGCTTCGACCTGGTTGCCCACTCGCAATCCGATGACCTTGCCCTTTTCCGTGGCCTTGATGGCCCGGTCTTCGACGTAGGCGATGGGGATCTCGCGAACCGAAACCGACTCCTCATCAATGATGGCACCGGGCTCGAGTACAGAGACGGCCATCAGGACCCGAATGCGCTCACCGCCGGACGCTTCCTCTTCGAAGCGACCAATGTAGAGGAACATCAACAGCGCACCGATCACTGCCAAGATCAGTGCGATCATCAGCGCACGCTTGTTCACCGTCGCCCCCCGGGGGAAGCGATCAATGTGCTAGGGCACGACTCGATCATTGAGATCGAGTTTGTATCACGGTCACGGCGGCCTGATCGCCATTTTGAGCCGCGACGACCATCAGCTCGACGCCGTCCTTGGAATAATGCCGCATTTCAGGCACTTCCTGCTCAAGCTCCTTGACGCTCTCCCAGCCTTTGGCAGGCAGGGTGGAATCGTAGTTCTTTAGCAACGTGTCCGCACGCTCAGTACTTTGGTACACGTGCACCGCGTCGGGTTCGCCGTCGACCTGCACGGCCAAGAAGCGGCGCGAATCCTTGGGACGCAGCCCACCCGCCGGATCCGATCCGGGCGCGTCTCCGCTCTGGGGTGCCAGCAGCGCGTCCGCCTTGAAGGAGCCGTCCGTCCAGGTGGTGAGGACGTGGGTCCGCCCCTTCTTGGTGCGACGGGCGTAGACGTAGCGAACCAGTCCGACGTCCCCGAAGTCCCGAGACTTGGAAAACTTCTTCAGCCCGTCAAAGATGCTTTGTTCTTCCTGGCCCGGTCGCTTGGCGATGCAAGCCACGAAGCCTTCGTCATCGCGGAGCTCGCTGACAATGCCCATGCGGCCCCAAGCGGTGACGCTGTCTTTCTCGCTCGTCTTTGTCTGCTTCAGGATGTCTTGTCCGATGACGCTGCCATCGCGGCAAACATTTGCCACACGTTCAAGCACGCCCTCCACGGGATCGTCCACGACGGCGCTCGCCATGTGCATGTACTGACCATTTAGGGCCATGCGCGTGGACCGCGCCGTAAAGTCTTCGAGCTGGGTCAGCTGGCGCCCAACCACCAGCGCCTGCTCGCGCATGTCGCCGGAGGCACTTCGCAGTGCGATGAATCCAACCAAGGTAAAGGCGAACATGCCGTAGGCCGCGACGCGAAACGTGCCCCGCACGCGTCGGGATCCTGCGAACCCGAACATGAGCGTGAAGAACGAAGTTTTGTGTTTGCGCGCCACGGTTGTCCCTTACGGAAGGATTTTCGACACTGCGGTTTTTCCGAGATCCTTGATGATCTGGATAAAGCCGTCTGGGATTTTTGGTTTCTCGTTGCAGCGAATGTACATGCGCGCCTCCTGGGTGCGCGCCGGAAAGATCGGTAGCAGTCCCTTCGCAACTTTTCCTTCCGTCCGGTGCTCGTAGTAGCCCTTGTCGGCAGGCATGTACCCGGAGCTGTTGACCCACTCGTTGTCCGCTGCGCTCGCGTCCACGGCGTCGGACTCCGACTGGCCGGCCGTGTTGTTGACGTCGTCGAGGAATCCACCGCCTCCGCCCGATGTCGCAGAACCCTCGCAGTAGTTCAGCACCACGGGCCAGATCTTGTGGCGGGTTTCCTCCATGATCTTGACCTTGCGGGCGTGAACGTCGAAGGCGTACCACATGGATGCCAGGATCACGACCATGGTCGAGGCGATCACCGTGGCCTCGGCCAACGCTGCGCCGCGCTGTGCTCGACGTCCGTGGCGATTGGGTCGCTGGCGGCTCAAGTGGGCCATCAGTGGATCATCTCCGGCGCTGTGAGGAACTGCGCGATCTTCTTGTCGAGTTGGCCACCGAGACCACCCGCCAAATCCTTCAGAGTGTCCTCAATCTTACCCTTCACCCAGTCACCCAAGAGGAAGCTCATCGGCGAGTCGTCTGAGGTGGTCAGAGCTTTTTCCAGCGCTCCGCTAATACCGGTCTTCTCTAGGATCTTACCCATGCCCCATTTGCCGAAGCCGGCACCGAGCTCTGGCAAGGTCGGCTTCACCCGCCGCAGGCGCGCCGTCCAGCGGCGTTCCCAAACGGTGTCATCGTTTTCGATGTCGCCCTTGCCATCCCAGAAGAACTCGCCTTGAGCAATGCGGTACTTGCCCCAGGAACTCGTGGGTGGCTTGACGCCATCCTTCGCCGCGATGGCAACACCTTTGTCGATGGCGCGGGGCCAGCCTTCGTCGCCAATGGTGACGCCCCAGACTTGAAAGTGCCCGCCGCCCATCTTCGCGCCATCAATCAGCACTTTGTGTGCGATGAAGTTGAAGACCTTACCACCGAACTTCGCAGACTTTTGCGCACCGCCGGAGAGCGTCTGCTGCGAGGTCAAGTCCTGCTCGCTGTCCTTGAGACCGTCTTCGACCTTCTTCTTGCCGTCGGCCTCGCACTGAGACACCGCAGCTGCGTCGTCGCCGTGCTTGTCCTTGCAGCCAGCAGTCACGTCCTTCATCAGGTCGTCGATGCTGGGCAGTAGGTCCGAAAGCTGGCCGAAGCCTCCGCCGCCCTTGGCACCAAGGTCGCCGCAGAAGTAGCCGCTGAAAGAACTGGTGATCATGCCACCCGCTTTGCCGATCGCCCACTTCACGGGTCCGGGCAGGAAGAAGAAGATGTGCTCGATGTTCTCGCCGGCCTTCTTGCACAGGTCCTTGTACTCACCGTATTTGACGGGCAACCCAAGCTTGCCCGGCGGCAGCCATGGCACCATCGAAGGGCTGATAACCAAAGTGTTTGTGACCAGCGGCTGGTAGCGATTGCCGACGCCTTTGCCTTTCGCGAGGGACACCCATGGGGTGCCAATGGCAATGCCCGTCTGCGCAGTAGAAAGCGCGAACAGAGCTGGGCGCATGATGGCGTTCTCGTACACCGGAATGGTTGCGGCGAGCACACTACGAAGCGTCGTGCCTATGGGGATGTAGACACAGGCAATGCCGGTCCAGGGGCAACCCGCAATGGCGAGCGGCAGGACGATATTGTTGATGAGCTGAATCGTCTTCAGGGCGACCAGCACCGTGACCAGCGCCAGCATGATCATGTTCAGAAGAACGATGATGTTCATGCCCTTGGCGTGAATGGACGCCGCGGTAAAAGCGACAGCGTCGGCGCCGTCTTGGACGCGCTCGCGGTAGATGATCGCTTCGCCCGTACCGATAATGTAGAAGATGGCGGCGCCCATCACGATTGCCATGAACATGCCCACGACCATGATCGCGCCGCTCTCATCAGAGCGGAGTGACTTTGGCTGTTTTTCGGTGGAATCCGTCATGGAAAGATCTCTCTACGGGTACTTGTAGTCGGCTCCGTGAATCGCAAAGGACGCCTTGCTCTTGAGGACTTTGCTGCCGCCCAAGCCGCATACGACCTTGTCGGCCACGGGGAGGCCACAGCGGTATCGGACGCTCACTTCGACGGTGGCGATGCCCCTCCGCCCGGTTCCGCTTACCTTGATGTCGGCGGTGGTCGTCTGCAGACTGCCGTTGGCAATCAGCCCCATCATGACGGCCTTTTGGATGGCGTCATGGCGCTTACCGTTGGCTGCGAACTGGTCTTCGCCGCCGTAGTTCTTCGGGTCATCGGCTAAGACCACGCCTGCGCCGCGCGCGCCCAAATAGGCGGAATGCATCACCACCAGCTTCGCCGAGTACAGGCCCGCCGACTGAAGGATGCACCAAAAGGAAAAGAATATCGGGAGGAAGGCGATCAAGAACTCGACCATCACCGCGCCGCGCTCGTCATCTTTCAGCGAGTCTTGCGGGGTCTGGGATGTGTCTTGATCCGTTTTCATTACTTCCTGCTTTGGGCGGCGAGGACAGCTCGCTCAGCCCTTCCAATGCATGAATACCGTTGCCAGTGTCGCGATGAAGATTGCGGGACCAAAACGTTGCATCGTCAGCATCTCTCTTGGAATCTCTTTTCGTTTCGCCTTCGGCACGAACAGATTCCTGACCAGCAACAGTGTGTTCCCGAGAGTCCTCAGTAGCTTTCCTTCCCAAGCCAGCCTGACCGGTGCGAGCATCGCTGCGACGATGTAGGCGTAGAGTTGAGCCTCCATTCCTACTAGTGGTCTCAGGACTGCGCCGAGTGCGGCTAAGAGCTTGACGTCACCTCCTCCAATTGCGTTTCCACGATACAGAACCAACGGAACAATGCTGCAGATGACGACTCCGAGGAGTGAAAGCCCCAGGGACTCGCCGGCGGCGGACCATCCACCACCGACGAATCCGAAGGCCCCATGAGCAATCGGTGCAGCTGCCAGTGAACCAAGAGTGAGCCAGTTTGGGATCCGCTCGGTGCGCCAATCAAAAAGCGCTGCCAGAGCAGTGACCAAAACCGCGGCGAGGAATAAGTAGCTTTCGCCGTACATGCGGTGTGGTCGACTGGCTCGCCCTCAAACTCAGATCTGGCCGACCTCACCCGCCTTGGCAGTCGTCTTCGCGGTAATGGCTTTCTCGAAGACGCGGAAAGCGGCAATCGCGACGAGTGCGATGACGGCAACGGCAATGATGTACTCGACCATGTCAGCGCCGCGGTCGTCTTTAATCAGCTTCTGGAGTTTCTCTTTCATGACTCTGTCCTCGTTCTTACTTGTGGGGCCTAATGTAGGTGTTAGTACGCCAATCGTTCCAGTGCTACGGGAACGGTGAGAGTAAAATTCCCTGGCTGCGTTCATAGTTGCCAACCAGCTTGGGGCCGAGGCCGATGATGGCCGCGGAGACGGCGATGCAGACCACTCCGAGCAGGACGACGTACTCCGTCATCACGGCTCCCCGCCCGTCTCGCAGCATGGCCAACAGCGAGCGGCGAGCGCTAGCGTTTGACGGCTGAATTGGGGCGGCGGCAGGCATCACTTACAGTCACAGTGTACCCGCTCTGGGCCCTTGGTAAAGGCGAAATCTGCCCCGGTTTGTTTTTAGGATCGCATGAAAAAATTCCGTCAGCGTAGTGCGATCCAGGATAGCGCAGCGCGAAAATTACAGTGGCGTTGGTCCGCTCGCCTTCTTGGGTCGTGAGTAGTAGCGACGCTTGCGTTCGACCTTGAACTTTTGGTCGATCACGAAGACCTCGTCGCGGCTCTTCACTTCAAACGCGAGCACCGGACTCTGCGGCCGCAGGTCCTTCGCGTCGTCGCCGTCCGTGGCTAGCTGCATTTGTATTTGCTGGTTGGGCGCAACGCTTAGGTACACGTGTGCTGCGCCGGACTCATCGGTGCGGGCTATCTCTCGTCCCAAATACTTCACCGGAAGATTCGGTCCGTTGTCTGCGCGCACGGCAACGACGATGTTGCGACGACTCGGCGGGCAGTCCACGCGAAACATTGGTTTCACCGACTTGTCCGCGATGCGTCGCAGCGCAACGCTTACGGGCTCCGAGGGCGAAGTGAATCCGTCAGGACACTGCACGTTCAAGTTGATGACCTGACCTTCGCTTCCCTTGAGCCGCAGGTTGACCAGACCATCTGCGTCAGTCACGCCCACTTCCTTTTTCTTGTACATGATCTTCGCGTCCTTCAAGGGCTGATCGGGATCACCGAACACCTTGATGCGCGACTCGAAGGACGGCGTGGGCGGCGGCTCAAGCAACCCGCAACCAACGCAAAACACCACACACGGGGCAAGCAACACGCGGAACGCCATCATGCCAACAAGTTTAGCATGGCCAAACACTCCGAGCGAAGTGCCCGCACCGGCGGGATTTGGGCGTTGGCTATTCCGCTAGCGCTGCATTTGCGGCGTCGCGCGAAGCCTGCTTCAAAACAGGCTTCCAGCGTGGGTCGCTCCCAAGCAGGAACGTGAGCTCGCTCTTGACGGACTTGGCGACCGCGCCGTCGTAGGTGTGTCCGATGTTGCCCCCGAAACCGACGCGCGCCTCGATCCCGCCGGCCTTCAGCTGGCGTGCCGCTGCGGCCCCATGGGCTTTGCAGGCGTGCTGACCGCAAGCGAAGAGTATCGGCATCGCCGAGTCAGCAGCCAAGCGCTCGCCCACGCCTTTGGACCAGGCTTCGTAGCCACCTTCGACGAAGACGGCGGCGCCGAAACGCCTTGCGTGCTTGCGCACGGTGAACTTGCCCAAGATCGCGCCCAAGGAAAATCCGACGAACAGCAGCTTGGTATCGTCGACGTAGCGCGGATACTTAGCCTTGCACGCATCCACGGCCGCAAACAGTTCCGTCTCCGTCGTCTTCAGCGCGCCGTAGGTCCAGCGATCCTCGCTCTTCGGGGCGTCGCCGCGGGGGATGCCGCGTGGGCAGACGACAAATGGAAACCTCTGGACCACCTCCCGCCTC